>JAFGOG010000541.1 GCA_016926595.1 Anaerolineae bacterium | reverse complement strand
GCGGTCCAGGTGGCACCGCCGTCGCGCGAGACCCACACGTCCTGGCTGGCGCCGGCGTACAGCGTGTGGTCGTCGAGATAGTCTGGCGAGAAGGCGAGGTCGCGCACGGTCGCCGGCCCTGCCATCAGCCACGTTTGCCCCAGATCGGTTGACTTGTAGAGCGACCACCACTCATGGTCTATGGCAAAGAGGGTGTGGCTGGTCGCCCAGTCGGGCGCGACATAGAGACTGCGTAATTGGACGGTGGGGCGCGGCGCCCAGCTATCGCCCAGGTCGAACGAGATGTGCAGCGTATCGCTGAGCGCCGCCAGGGCAGCGAGGCCGCCGTCGTCGGTGGTGACGACCGCCACGTCGCGGATCGGGTTCAGGGCACTCGCGCCGAGACCGCTGTCGGCCGGCTGCCACGTGTCACCGGCATCGGTCGAGCGCCACAGCGTGTCATCGTAGAGGGCCGCGAAGAGGGTCTGGTCGGTAGGGAGAAGGGGCGAGGCAGCAAGGTGCTCAATCCTCGACGCGCCTGGGCTGGCGATGCCTTGCCAATGATCGCCCCAGTCGGTCGATCTCCACAGAAATGGCTCGACAGACATGGCGGCGTAGAGGGTGCCATCGGTGGCATAACCGGGGGACAGCACGAATCGATCGACCCACCCTTCCGGGGGCTGCTGGGGCACGCGCCAGGTGCGCCCATCGGGCGACGAAATACGCAGCGTGCCGGACCAACTGGTGACGCCCCAGAAGAGGATGTCCTCCGGGCTGCCAGGCGGGGAAGCCACAACGTCGTTCACATTGACGCTAGCGCCAGATACAGAGTTGAGCATCTCCCACATAGAGCCCTCGTCGCGCGAGCGATAGCTGTGGGAGCAGTACCAGTTGTCGGCAGCGGGGCAAAAGCTAAAGAGGATGCCCGTGTGACCCACGGCGAGGCGCCCGTAGGGCACGAGAAAGGATGTTTCCAGGTGACCGGCAGGAGCAAAGGTAGCCGTCGCGCTGGCTGGTGCAGAAGCCGCACTCAGCAAGGGGATCAAGAAAAGCAGAAGGACCATAGATAGCGAAGCGAGGGTGGAACGAACGAGATTGAGATGGGGTTTGGACATGGTTGATTCCTCCTTGAACTGCAATGATCATGTGCCAGGTGGTCCCGGCCTTTATCCTGTCGTCGAGATCGTTTGTCGCAGCTTGTTTACTCCTCCAGACAGTCCGGCGCGCCCCTGGCCTTGACGTTGCCGCGGCTGGCGAGGTGGGCGCGGGCGAAACGGGCGAGGAGTTGCAGGTCATACCAGAGTGACTGCTGGTCGATGTACTCCATCTCCAGGGCCAGCTTCCGGGGCAGGTTGCCGGCGCTGCTGGGGCCAAAGGTGCGGCCCAGCTTGAGGACGGCATAGTTGAACAGGCCGGGGCGGATCGAAAAGTAACGCTGCCAGGTGGGGTCGGCTAGGTCGACGAACTCGGGCTCCATGGGGCGCGGGCCGACCAGTGCCAGGTCGCCAGTGACGACATTGAAGAGGGTAGGCAGGTGGTCGAGGGAGTAGTTGCGGACGAAGCGGCCGGCGCGTGTCAGCCTTTCTTCGGGGATGGTGTGCCCCGGCCGGGCCGGCGACATGGTGCGAAAGCGGCGGAGCCGAAATCGTTTACCATCCCTGCCTATCATCTCGGGAGTGTTGAGGACGGGGCCGGGGGAGTCGAGCTTGATCAGGATGGCGATCAGCAGGAGCAAAGGGGCCGCCAGGATGAGGGACAGCAGGGCCAAGGCGAGATCAAAAAGCCTGCGCACCAGATTCACGCTACTTATTTCTCCATCCCCCCAGCCATCAGCTCTGAGATCATGTTTCCCACGAACCACGACCCGTTGCCAGTCAGGCACAGGTGGCTGCCGGCGGGCTCTGGATATAGCAGGGCCAGCTCCTGCCACCGGGCGCGCAGAGAGGGGCCGGCGAGGTCGTCGATCATGGACGGTGAAACGCGGCCGGTCATGAGCGCGGTGATCAGCGGTTGGAGGCGGTTCTCTACCTCATTCCTGCGCAGGCCACCTTGCAGCCCTGGAAAGCCCTCGCTCACGGTGCGGGTGTAGGCTGCGTATTCCGGGTGGCGATAGTGATAGTCGCCAAACACGCCGTCGGCGATGGTGCCCAGGGCCAGGCAGTCTTCACCCCGCTCGGGAAAGGTAAAGTAGAGGTTGGTGTCGCGCTCGTCGGCAAAATGGTTGAACAGGGTCTTGCGGTAGCCAAGGGCGCGGAGCAGATGGGCGGCAGCCTGGACGAAAAAGTAGTTGACCTGGCGGTCGCGGTGCACCAGGCCATGCTCCCGGGCAAAGCGGTGGTTGCGCGATGACAGTTGCAGCTCATAGATGGAAAAACCGTTCACCCCCGCGGCGGCGAGGACGCGGATGTCGTTCGTCAAGCTGTCGAGGGTCTGGCCGGGCAGCCCACAGATCAGGTCGACGCTCACGATCCACCCCCGCTCGATCGCCCGGGCGATCCGGTCCAGCGCCACGCCGCCTTGCGTCTGCCGGTTGAGGGCGTGGCGGATCGGGTCGTCCAGGGTCTGCACGCCGACATGCAGCCGGGTTAAGCCGAGTGCGTCGAGGCCCGACAGCATCTCGGGCGCCAGCTCTGCGGCGGTCGATTCGAGCGCCCACTCGGTGGCAGGTTGGACGGCAAAGGAGGCACGGAACAGCTCCACCAGCCGTGCCAGCGCTTTGATGTCGAGGAAGGTGGGCGTGCCGCCGCCCAGGTGGATGGTGGACACGGGGCGCGCTGCCAGGGTGCCCAACTGGTTCCAGAGGCGCACCTCGCGCGCCAGGAGGTCGAGATAGCCTTCGACGTGCCGCTCGCGGTGCGCCGCGAGGCGAAAGGAGTAGCAGTCGCAAAAGCGGCAGCGCTGCCGGCAGAAAGGGATGTGCAAGTAGATACAAAAGGCGCGGTTGGGATCGATCGTGGGCACGTCGCGGCAGAGGATTTGCCAGGCCTCCGGGCCACTGTCGGTAAAGGGCCGGCGCGCCCAGGCCGGCAGAGGGAGGTGGCGGTGGGAGATGTCGTACGGCGGCCGCAGGGCCAGCCATTCGCCGCGAATCGCTTCCACGTCTACTTCAGGCGGCGCCAGGTCGAGGACCTCGAATGCCAAGCTTAACGCTCCTCTCCCGGCTCACACGGCTCGAACACGACCCATCGCCCACGGTCGCGCACCGACAGGGGCGCGGTCCGCGCCAGGCGGACAAAGCGATGGCCGGGATGGCGGTGCTGCATGTCGACCAACAAGTCGGGATGGAAAAAGTGGACCTGCCCATCGCGATAGGCGCAGCAGCTCACCAGCAGGTGATCCTCCACGAGCTTTTCGTACGGTTCGGCGGTGAGAGGTGCCAGCATGCGGCGCCGGCCGCGTAACTGGCGCAGTTTGCTCTGCAAAGAGCAGTCGTTGACGGCCAGTGGCAGGCCCTCGTCTTGCACGCGGCGCATCACAGCCAGGGTCAGCTCGCGGCTGGCGGGGTGGATGGCGGAGGCGTGGCCGTCGGGCATGACGATAGGCTGCCGGGTGCCGGGCAGCGACGCCGAGTGGGTGCCCGGCTCGTAGAGCAGCTCGTGCAGGTTGAGAAAGCGAACGCCGCGCGCGCACCAGCCAGCCAGGCTCGACAGGAGTGTGTCGCGGTGGTCAGGGATGGCCGGGATCTCGACGGTGACGGTGGGCAGGATGGCGGCGGCGGCGGCGAGGTTGTCGAGGACGGCGGGGTGATCGTAGCCTGTCGCGGCCAGGTTGAAGCGGATTTCTTTGACCCCCAGCTCGGCTAGGCGCTGCAGCCTGTCGGGTGTGGCCAGGAGGCCGTTGGTGTACACCCAATAGTAGCCGTTGGGATCGCGCGTGGTGAACCAGGCCACCCACTCGAAGAGCTGTTCAGGGTAGAGAAAGGGCTCGCCGCCGGAAAAGCTGATGCCCTCGATCCGGGTCCGCTCGTGGTTGGCGGCGATCTCGGGCGGCGTCGAGCCCATCTGGGAGCCAGCATAGTCGCGAGGGGGGGCCTGCGGGCTGAAGCAAAAGGCGCAGTCGAGATTGCAGGCCATGGTGGTAAAGATGCAGTCCCAGGTGCCCTCTTTGCAGGCCCGGCATCCGGGCGAGAGTGCGCCGAGGTAGAGGACCTCGCCCTCCTCCTCTATGTACAGGTCGTGGATCTCTTGCCGGGCGCGGGCGAGGTGGGCGGCCCAGGTTGGGCGCAGGGCGTCGAGGGTGGAGGGGGGCAGGGGCCGGCCCTGCACCGCATCATAGATCGCCGATAGGGGGGGGGGCAATGTGTCCATCCCGGCGCCATTCATAGATCCACCCTCTCCTACCGCTTTTTCTTGCGCGCCAGTTTCAGCGCGGTGAACAGCCCCTTGTCGCGGATGGTCTTGATCGCCAGCCCGCTCGACGTGATCTCGAAATATTTCTCGCCATAGCGGGCGAGCCTGTCCTCGTTGATCTCGATGCCCAGGCCGGGCGCATCGGGCACGGCGACGGTGCCATCGGCGGCGACATGGATCGGCTCGATCAGCAGGCCATCGCGCGCCTCGGGCACCCAGCTCGGCGGCTCGAACGGGTACTCGATCGGGTAGGTGCGCGGTCCGGCGGCATAGACGTGCAGGTTGATGAGAAAGCCCAGGCCATTGGTCCAGGTGTGCGGGGTGTAGCCCAGTCCCTGTTTGCGGCAGGCGTCCAGGACGTGCATTACGTCGCCGATGCCGCCGCCCATGGTGGCGTCGGGCTGGTAGATGTCGTAACTGCCCTTCTCGATCATGACCTTGAATTCGTGCCAGCCGCCATTCATCTCGCCGCCGGCAATGGGCACGTCGGAGCGGCGGCGCAGCTCGGCCAGCTCGTCGTAGGCATACATGTCGAGCGGCTCTTCGATCCAGGCCACGCCCAGGTCGGCACACGCCTGCGCAAAAGCCGTCGCGCGCTCCAGCGTCCAGAGTGGCGCGTCGTCGATGAGGGCCACCCGCCAGCCCTGGTTAGCATCCACGCCCAGGACGAGCGAATCACCCACGGCGCGGCGCACCGCCTCCACCTGGGCCACGTCCTCGGCTGGGTCAAAGCTGTGCACCCGCAGCTTGACGGCCTTGAACCCCATGTCGCGCAACTTGAGCACCTCCTCGGCGCGTTGGGCGGGGGGATGGACCTCGCCCGTGGAGGCATAGACGTTCACACGCCCGCTTTCCGTTCCCCCGAGCAGCGCCCACACCGGCTTGCCCTCCACCTTGCCGCGGATATCCCAGAAGGCAGCTTCGAGCCAGTAGTTGCGCCAGCCCAAAAAACTCGCTTCGCGGATGCGCTGGCGGGCGGTGGGAATGTCGAGGGGATCGAGGCCGATCAGGTAGGGGCCGAGTAATCCACCCAGGCCCTCGCGCTCGCGCTCAAAGGCGACGCCCGCGGCCAGGCCCTGCACGCCCTCGTCGGTGGTCAGGCGCAGCAGGGTGAAGCGGTTGACGGTCTGGGGGTAGCCGGGGATCCACGCCGGGTAGAACGGCTTGGGCAGCGGAATCGCCACATGGAAAAGCTCGATACGGTCAACTTTCATCTCCCTCCTCCTCTTCGATGCCTGTCGGCGAACAATGACCTGCCCGCCAGGCCGAATGGTCACCAGTCTGCCTCACGATGGATGGCTTGATTGTACCATAGATCGCCGGGAAAAGGCAAAAGGCTGGCTGCTAACAGGTTCCTGAGACTGGCTGGCCGTTCTGGGCCTGGTCCGTGTCCTGGTCGTGCCGGTCACGTGGCGAGAATTTGACACTTGGCCGGTGAGGAATATAATAGGATAGGCTGGACGATCGGGATGTCCATGCTGGCGGTTGGCCAGCAGGGGGCAAGGAATGATCTACACCGGGCTTTTCTGGCTGCAATTGGGGGCGGCCGTCTTGCAGGCCGGCCTGGCCCTCTATGTGCTCCGCTTTCGTAACATCCCCGCTGCCACACCCTTCGCCATGGTGATGGCTTTGACCGCCTTTGTCGCGGTGAACTATGCGCTTGACCTGTCCACGGCCTCACTGCCGCTCAAGATTCTCTGGATGAACCTGCGCATAACTGTTACTGTCTTGCTGCCGCTGGGATTCCTGTGGCTGGTGCTCGAATATGTCGGCCAGGGCGCCTGGCTCACCCGGCGCCGGCTGGCCCTGCTGCTCGTGGTGCCGATCTTGACTATCGTGTTGACCTGGACCGGCGGCTATCATTCTTGGTACCGCTACAACTTTCAGGTGAATCTGGACGCTCCTTTTCCGCTGTTGATCTGGGATGGCGGGCCGATGCACTGGGTTGTTCAGTGGTACACGATTGTGATTGAGGTGGGGGCGATCTGGGTTTTGGTCCGAGCATTCCGCGTCCGTGCGCTCTATGCACAGAATACGCTGATCCTCATCCTGGGCATCCTGGCCCCCTCGCTTGCCAACGGGCTCTTTACGATTGGCATTACGCCCTGGCGTGGCTTTAACCCGACCTCGATCGCCCTTGTCCTCACCAGCCCGCTTCTGGCCTGGGCGATCCTGCGCTTGCGGCTGTTCGACGTCGCCCCGGTGGCGCGCAGCGCGGCCATGGAAGCCATTGACGATCTGGTCTTTGTCCTGGACACGCACGGCCACCTGGTGGATTTCAACCGTGCGGTGCAGGCGGCCTGCGGCCTGGTGGCCCAAGCCGGCGGTGCGATCCCCGAGACGCTGCCGCTGCCGTGGGCCGACCTGTTCCGGCGTTACCCTGACCTGTCGACCGGCAAGGAACAGGTGACGCTGGACTGCGGCGAAGGTCCGCGTGCCTATGACTTGATGGTTTCCCTCGTCCACGACGCGCGCGGCCGTGCGCTGGGGCGGTTGTTCTTGCTGCACGACGTCACCGAGCGCAACCAAGCCGAAGAGATTATTCAATTGCGCCTGCGGTTGCTAGAGTTTGCCGCCGATCACTCCCTGCTCGAGCTGATGCGGCAGGCCCTGGACGAAATCGGGCTGATCACCCACAGCCCGATCGGCTTTTATCACTTTGTCGAAGCTGACCAGAAAACGCTCTCTCTGCAGGCCTGGTCCACCCGCACGCTCGAGGAATTCTGTACGGCCGAAGGCGCAGGGCTGCACTATGGCCTGGACCAGGCTGGCGTGTGGGTCGATTGTGTCTACCAGCGCCGGCCGGTCATCCACAACGACTATGCAGCGCTGCCCCATCGCAAGGGCATGCCGCCCGGTCATGCCGAGGTCAGGCGTGAGCTGGTGGTACCCATTATGCGCGAGGGGCGTATCGTGTCCATCCTGGGGGTGGGCAACAAGCCCGCAGAGTATGACGACCGGGATGTCGCCCTGGTTTCTTACGTGGCCGATATCGTGTGGACGATTGTCGAGCGCAAACGGGCGCAGGAGGCACTGAGCCAGTATGCCGAGCAGTTGGCTGTGCGGAATGCCGAGCTGGACGCCTTTGCTCACACAGTGGCGCACGATCTCCAGAACCCGCTCAGCATTGTCATCGGCTTTGGCCAGCTTTTGGTCGATGACCTCGATACCATGTCGCCGCCCGAGGTGGCTAAAGCGGCCTACCATGTTCTGCGCAACGGACAAAAGCTCAGTCGGATCATTGAGGACTTGATGCTGCTGTCCGGCATCCGCCAGCAAGAGATCACGCCCGAACCGTTGGACATGGGCGTCGTGGCTGGGGAGGCCATCGACCAGTTGGAGCCGCTCATTCAGAAGCGGCAGGCTCGGATTACCCTGGAGGATGGGGCTGCCTGGCCGGTGGCGCTGGGCTATGCGCCCTGGATTGAGCACGTGTGGGACAACTATATCAGCAATGCCATCAAGTATGCCGGGCAGCCGCCGCAGATTCAAATCGGTGCGGACCGGGTGGGCCTGGCCGGCCTGTCAGGAGAAAAGATGGCGCGCTTCTGGGTGCAGGATAACGGCGCTGGCCTGAGTGCCGAGGCGCAGGCCAGTTTGTTCACACCCTTCACCCGGCTGGATCAAGCCCACATCCAGGGGCACGGGCTGGGCCTGTCGATCGTGCGGCGCATCGTGGAAAATCTGGGCGGCCAGGTCGGCGTCGAGAGCCAGCCGGGACAGGGCAGCCGGTTTTTCTTTACGCTGCCGCTGGCAGAAGAGGTCTCGGGGGCGGCCGAACCCCTCGAGAAGTGAGCAGCATCGATTCCCCTTGAGAATGGCGCGTGAGCCGGCCAAGTCGGCGGCCGGCGCTGTTTTCGATACGAACTCGGCCAAACCTCCATAGAAACTCCACACCATCTCCATATCTCCTTGCTACAATCGTGGTGGGTTGAAACCAGCAGCCCGAAACTTCAGACTGTAATATCTGGCAGCGTGGCTCGTTATACTTTGTGAAAGGCCTGGACAGGGACTGACCGTTGGAACGTCAGACAACCTCCGAAGTCGACTTGATACGCCTGGCCCAGGGCGGCAGTCCCGAAGCCTTTGGTGCTCTGTACCGGCTGCACCTGGATGCTGTCTACCGTTACATCTATTCCAGAATCGGCGACACGGTTGAGGCCGAGAACCTGACCCAGGCGACGTTTCTGAAAGCGTGGCGCGCCATGGGCGCAAACTCTATGGAGGGTGAAGAAAGGATGAAGAAACTCTTGGTTCTATGGTTGGTACTCTCTCTCATGTCCGGTTCAGGCCTTTGTTCCAGCAGCCCGGTTGAGGCCAGCGCTACACCTCAGGGCACTGGTTCCGCCTCTGTGGCTGCCAACGTAGCCTGTATCATGGCTGCCCCTGTCGAAATTGCGGATCCTCTGCCCAGGTCTGCCGCTGCTGAAACGGTGATCTACCTGGGCGATCCGATCGTGGTCGACGGCCCCGGCGTGGTGATATCGGGCACCACGGCCACGATCGTCGCCGGCGGCACATTCAGTGCCACCGGCACGCTCGCCGACGGTATGATCAATGTGAACGTTACCGAGACGGTGGAGCTGATCCTGGATAGTGCCGTCATCACTCATGCCAGCGGGCCGGCGATCATGGTGACCGAAGCCCCGTCGGTGACGCTTGTGCTGGCCGACGGCACCTCAAACGTGTTGAGCGATGGCGCGGACTCGACGGAAAAGGGCACGTTGTTCAGCAATGACACACTGATCGTCTCTGGCAATGGCGCGTTGGCGATCACTGGCGTCTACAAACATGGCATCGTCAGCGACGACGATCTGACCATCGACGGGGGAACGATCACGATCGCCGCGCACACCGATGGCCTGCACGCCAATGATGCCATCAGCGTGCAGGGAGCGACGATCGACGTCACCGAGGCGAACGATGGCCTCGAGAGCGAGGGGACACTCCTGATCGAGAACAGCGTGTTGACCCTGGCGGTGGCGGATGATGGCCTCGTCAGCGCAATGCCTCTGACCATCACCGGCAGCACGATTGATGTCACATCGGGCGTGGACGGCATCGAGAGCAAGGAGCGCCTCACGATCGGCGGCGGATCGATCACGGTGGCGGTCAGCGATGATGGCCTGGTCGCGGCGACCGACCTGGCGGTCATCAGCGGCACGATCGACGTGATCACGGGCGTCAATGGTATCAAGAGCGAGGGCACCCTGGTCATCGACGACGGGGCGATCACGATCCTGGTCAGCGATGACGGGCTGAACGCCGCGACGGACGTGACCATCAACGGCGGGCAGATCTATCTGAACGCCGCCGCCGATGGGGTAAACTCGAACGGCACGCTGAATGTCAATGGCGGTCTCGTCGTGGCCCTGGGCGGCAACGTGCCTGAAGGCGGCTTTGATTGTGACCAGTGCCAGATCGCCATTAACGGCGGGATCGTGGTGGCCTCGGGGGGCACGAACAGCGCGGTATCGAATGCCTCTGGACAGCGTGTCGCGGTGATCAGCGGCAGGCCGGTCGGCACGGCCATGCACATCGAGCGCGACGATGGGGATGATACCCTCACGTTCCTGGTGAGCAAGACCTATCAGAGCATGATCTTTACCTCGCCGGCGCTCCTGGGCTACAGAACCTATACCGTCTATACGGGAGGCACCATCTCTGGCGGGACCAACTTCTATGGGCTCTACACCGGCGCAACCTATGCCGGGGGGAACGTGTGGACCACGTTCAACACGAACCAGGTGGTGACCTACGTCGGAGGCGGCGGCCCGCCGCCCCCGCCATAGCGGGGGCATGGCCTAGCCCTGGAATGGTGAAGGGCGGGGCAGTCGGGTGATTGGATGTTCAGTGCCGCATCATCCAGGCAGATTGGGGGAGGAAAGAGCAACGGCCCGTCCGAGACGGGCCGTTGTGCACGATCCTGGGTGGATGGCGGGGGTGAACTACCAGATAACCACCAACCGCCGTCTATCTCGTCACGCTGTGCTTCCTTGGGAAGCTACGCGTTCT
>JAFGOG010000079.1 GCA_016926595.1 Anaerolineae bacterium | reverse complement strand
GCGGCCGGCTGTTGGGCGCGCTGCCGGAACTCGCGGGCGTTGCGCACGGCGATGGCCACGTAATCGGCCAGGCTGGCCAGCCACTCGGCGTCTGTGTCGCTAAAGGGAGCCCCGCCGGCGCTGTGGGCGGCGAGCAGGACGCCGATCGTTTCCTGGTGCCAGCGAAGCGGGGCGGCGATGAGGGGGCCGAGATCCCCGCCGGCGATGGCGGCCAGCTCCGACTCGCCGTGGGCATCGCCCCGGAGGAGGGGCTTGTCTGAGCCAAGCGTGTAGGCGGCCAGCTCGCTGTCGACGAACTGATCGAGGAAGCGCACCTGGCGGTCGGCGGGGCCGCGCACGGCGCGCAGGGATGGGCTGGCCTCCTGCCCCGGCCTGGACAGGAAGAGGAACACCTGGTCGGCACGGATGATGTAGATGGCAGCCTCGACGGCGCGGGCCAGGACACTGTTGAGGTCCAACCGGGCCACCAACGCCTTGCCGACGTTGTGCAGGATGTTCATATCACGCATCCAGCGCTCGACCTGGCGGCTGAGGGGCATCGCTTCGGCGGCCTGGGCGGGCTGGGCCGGCCGGGGCCGTTTGGCCAGCGCCTTTTGCACGGCGGCCAGCATCTCGGCGACGCCGTACGGCTTGACGACGTAGGCGCTGGCGCCCAGGCGGTAGGCCTGCTGGGCCACCTGCTCTGAGCCGTAGAAGGTGGTGAGGATGACGGGGATGTCTACCTTGCGCTCACGCAGGGCGGCCATGACCTCCAGGCCGTCCCGCTTGGGCATGTTCAGGTCCATGATGATCAGGTCCGGTTTTTCGGCCAGCGCGCGCTTGAGGCCCTGCTCGCCGTCCATGGCGGTCAGCACCTGGTAGCCGTGCGCTTTGAGGACGTTGTTGGCCAGATAGACGATGTTCTCGCGGCGATCTTCGACAATCAGCACCCTTTCTCCAGCCATCGGCCTTTTCCCCCTATCTGAGCAATTGCTCGACCTGCTCCAGCGGCGCCCGCGAAGTCATGTCGAGGCTGACCGGCGACACGGCCACGACCCGGTCGACCTGGAGGGCGTGGATGTCGGAATCGGGCTCGAGCGTGGCGCGGTCGAAGACCATTTCATAGTCGAGCCGGCGTTTCTCGGGCAAAGCGCGGCGATTGCTGGGCAGGGCGCGGTAGTAGTGCTGCCTGGAAACGCGGGTCATACGCCACGGCGTGGCGGCTGTGGCGCCGGCCGGCACCTCGATCTTGAGCAGGTCGACGTCGGGCGGCAGAGGGCGGGCCAGCATCCGCCCGGCGAAAAAGCGAACAAAATGCGCCGCCGCTGTGAAATCCACATCGTCGGAGTAGGTGTAGTGGAACGCCTTGTCGGTCTCCAGGCTGACCGCCAGGGAGGGAACGCCGTGGCTGGCCGCCTCGAGGGCTGCGCCCACTGTGCCGGAGACGGTGATGTTCGAACCGACATTCTCGCCAAAGTTGATCCCGGAGATGCACAGGGCGGGCCGGCGGGGGACGATCTCTACCAGGGCGTAGAGAACGGCCTGGGCGGGCGAGCCACGCATGGCATAGGCCGGCACCTGGCGGCCGTCGACCAGATAGTCGACCTCTTCGATGGCGCCGTCGAAAGACGAGGGCTGGCTGCGGCCGGCGCTGGTCTGCTGCTCGGCCGGAGCCGAAACCAGGACGTCGCCCAGGTCGAGGGCAGATCTGACCGCCGCCCGCAGGCCGGGCGAATCAATGCCGTCGTCGCCGGTGACCAGGATCAGGGGTCGAAGCTCAGCGTATAGGGCCATAGGGACCGTCTCCTTGCCAGGATACGGTCCCTATTATAGCAAATAACGGCGATTTGTGCACATCCGGCGGCGACGACATACCCGCGCTGTGCCGGAAGCCGCCGGTCAGGCCTGGCTCTTGAGCCACTTGCCGATGAGGACGTATTCAAAGTCGTGGCCGCCCAGGGTCCGCGCTGCCCCTACGAGGCCATAGATCGCCAACGCCGCCGACACGGCCAAGGGGACGATGATCAAGGCGAGGCCGATCCACAGTCCGGCGGGCGGCACGTCCTGGTAGACCCTCGGGTTGGCCGCCATGGCCGGCATCCACATGGCCATCCATATCGCCACCCAGCAGCACCAGGCCAGCCCGGTGAGGACAAAGGCCGCCACCTGGTAGACGAGCGCCTGGAGGGCCTGGAAGGCCACGTAGGCCGACTTGTCGCGCTGGATCAGCCAGATCACCAGCGCGGCTACGAGGCCGCCGACGCCGTTGGTCAGCGGCCCGAGCAGGATGCTGCCGTGGGCCAGCCCGGCCAGTACCCGCTCATTCTGTTTGATCGCAGTCTGATCACCCATTTCTTCCTCCTCGTGTTATGCCTGCTTGAAAGCGCGCGCCAGGTCCTTCAGACCGGGGCGCTTGCCGTACATGAGCAGCCCGACGCGAAAGACTTTGGCCCCAGCCCACAGGCTGAAGACCAGCCCGGCCAGCAACAGGGCCAGGCTGATGGCCACCTGCCCGGCCGGAACCGGGCCGAATCCCAGCCGGATGAGCATCATGACCGGCGACGTCATGGGGAAATAGCTAAGGGCCTGTAGGATCGGCGAGTTGGGGTTGGAGAAGACCAGGTTGAGGGCGACGAAGGGCAGGGCCGCGCCGAAGGAAAAGATGCCGGAGATCTGCTGGCTCTCACGCATGCTGGTGCCCATCGACCCGGCCACGGCCATCAGGGTGGCGAAAAGCAGGTAGCCCAAGATAAAGTAGACGACGGCGAGGATGACGACGCCCAGCGACAGCTTGATCACGCCGACCATGGCAAAGATGGCCACGGTGGCCGACAGGAGGGCAGCGGCCGAGCCGAGCCAGAAGAGCATCTGGCCGAGGCCCAGCGCCCCCAGGCCCAGGATCTTGCCGGCCAGCAACTGGGTGGGGCTGATCGACGACAGCAGGATCTCGATGATGCGGCCTTCCTTTTCGGTGCTCACCCCCTGGAGCAAAAAGCCCGAGGTGGTAAAGATGGTCATGATGAAGAGGATCGAGAAAAGGTAGGGAACGACAAAGTCACCCAGCCAGTTGAAGGCGCTGCCGGTGTCTACCTCGCCCTTTTCGTCGAGCGTCACGGGGACGATGTTCGCCGGCGCGCGGGCGCGGACCTGGATGGCCGGGTCGACCCTGCCGGCCAGGAGCTGGTCGACCAGGAATTGGGGCAGGATGTCGGTGTCTGCGGCGACGAACGAGGAAAAGCCACCACCAGTGCCATAGACCAACACCAGGCCCGACTGCACATAGTCGGGCGGCAGGACAAAGTAGGAGCCGATCTCCTCGGCCAGGAGCGCCGCCCGGGCCTGAGATTCATCGGCGTAGGCGACGAACTTGCCCTCGTAGCCGGGCAGGCCGGGATCGATCAGACCGCTGTGATCGACATAGCCGGTAATTTTTTGGCTGGTGAACTGCTTTTCAAAGAAGGAGCCAAGCTCACCACCGAAGAGGGAGCTGGCCAACAGGGCGACCAGCCCCAGGGCCGGGATCAGCAGGGTCATGATGATAAAGGTTGGACGGCGCAGGTTGAAGATCAGCTCTTGCCAGGCGACCAGTAGTATGCCTCTCATTGGGTTGCCTCCACCACTTGGACAAAGATCTCTTCCAGCGGAGCTCTTGCCACTTCGAAACGCCGGACGGCGATCCCGGCGTCGACCACCTGGCGCAGGATAGACTGGGGCGCCCCGTGGGGCGACAGGAGGATCTCGTAGGTGTGGTTGCGCTGCCTGACCTCCTGCGCGCCGTCGAGCGTGTCGGGCAGCCGGTCGCACTCGATGAGGACCTCGTGCTTGGCATACTCAGCCTTGATGTCGGCCAACTGGCCGTACAGCACCACCCGGCCGCGGTTGATCAGCAGGATGCGGTCGCACATCTCCTCGACCTGGTTCATGTCGTGGGTGCTGAGGATGATCGTCTTGCCCCGGGCCTGTTCGGCGAGCAGGATGTTTTTCAGCATGTCGGTGTTGATCGGATCCAGCCCCTGGAAGGGCTCGTCCAGTATGAGGAGGGCTGGATCGTGGACCAGGGCGGCCAGGAACTGGGCTTTTTGGGTCATGCCCTTGCTCAGCTCCTGCACTTTGCGGCGGGCGTACTCGCCCAGGCCTGCCTGTTCCAGCAGGGCGACGGCCCGCTGGCTGGCTTCCCGGCGGGGCATGCCCTTGAGCGCGCCGAGGTAGGTGAGGCATTCCAGCAGGCGAAAGCTCTTGTACAGGCCGCGCTCCTCGGGCAGGTAGCCGATGCGGGCCTTGCTGGCCTCGGTCATCGGCTGGCCCATCAGGCGGACGGCGCCGCTGTCGGGCTTGATGATGTCCATGATGGTGCGGATGGTGGTGGTCTTGCCCGCGCCGTTGGGACCGAGGAGGCCAAAGATCTCCCCCTCGCCGACGGAAAAGCTGACGCCGTCGACCGCCTTGACGTTGGCGTAATGTTTGACAAGGTTTTCAACTTTGATCATGACGGTATCCTTTGAAAATGGACTCGCTTGGGGCGCACAGCCGTGCGCCCCTACGGTTTTCGCGCTTGGGGGCGCCCGGCCCGGCCTGTATGGCGCTAGCCGGACGCCTGCCGCTCGGAAGCGCTCAGTTGAGCGCCCTCCTGCTGGGCCAGCGAAGCCATGCCCATCATGCCGCCCAGGTTCATGGTGTCCACCGCGCTGGATGGAACGATGATCATGGCGCCCTTTTCCTTCAGCCCTTCGAAGAGCATGTTCATGGCCCGCAGGTGGAGGGCGGTCGGGTTGTCGGCGTAGGCCTGGCTGGCGCGGCGAAAGCTGTGGGCGATCTGCTCCTCGCTTTCGCCGAGGATAACCCGCGCTTGGCGCTCCCGTTCGGCCTGCGCTTGACGGCTCATGGCATCTTCCAGCGCTTCGGGGATGATCACGTCTCGGATTTCCACGCTCTGAACTGAGACTCCCCAGGGCGTGGTCCGGGCGTCGATGATCTTTTGCAGCTCGGCGTCCATCTTGGCGCGGCCCACCAGGATGTCGGCCAGCTCCATCTGGCCGATGATCTCGCGCAGCGCCGTCTGGGCTGCCCAGGTGATGGCCGAGCGATAGTCCTCGACCTCCAGGGCCGCTTTCTCCGCATCCCACACCATCCAGAACAGGACGGCGTCCACATCTACCGGCACCGTGTCTTTGGTCAGGGTCTTTTCGGCGTTAAAAGGGGTGACCATGACGCGGTGATCGATCCAGCGGGGGATCGCGTCGACGATGGGGACGATCCAGAACCAACCCGGTCCCTTTAGACCCGTGAACTTGCCAAAGCGCAGGACGACGGCCTTTTCCCACTGGTCGGCGATTTTGAGGGCGAAGAGGATGTAGGTCGCGACCAAGCTGCCGACGAGGATAAAGGCCACCACCCATAGATCGCCGACATGGAATACCTCGCTCAAGAGGAGCCCGGCGGCGAAGACGAGCGCCTCGAGGATGAAAAACACCGCCAGCGACACGCCGTTGACGATCTTGGACTGGCGCTTGGCTTCGTCGGGCGACAGAGTTTTAGCCTGCCGCTCTTTTTGTCGTGATTTGATGGCCATGAATGACATCTCCTTTTGACCTCCTATGTATTGTGGCTCGCATCCCCCAAAGGGGACTGGGCCAGATGTCCCTGGACGATCTGCTCGATCTCCCCGGGGCTGTAGCCCAGGACGTAGGCCTCGTGGATGACCTGCCCCACCATGATGCGCAGCTTGTCCATGCGCAGCTTTTGGAGCTGCGCCTCGTCCAGCCGGGAGGTCACGTAGGTGCCCCGGCCCTGTTGGGTCGAGATGACCCCCTCCTGGTCGAGGATCAGATACGCCCGGCCGACGGTGTTGTAGTTGACGCGCAGGTCGGTCGCGAGCTGGCGTATCGTCGGCAGGTGCTGACCGGGCTGCAATTGCCCGCTGACAACCATCTGCTTGATCCGGTCTACGAGCTGCATATAGATCGGCACGCCGCTTTCCAGGTCGATCGTAATCCCGTCCATACCCTTTCCCATAATTGACCTAGTGACGCTAGTTCAATTATATGAATTTGCGGAAAATTGTCAAGACGGGAAGCTGACAAGAACCTGACACGCTCCCTTTATCACGATCACCCAGCCAAATACCCCACTTGGGGGATGACAAGTCACCCAGTTGATGGTATACTGGACAATCGAACCGCCCGCAGGCGGCCGATGTCAGCCCGCCGGGAGGATCTCGTCTTGAAGCGGCTCGCCGGTTGTGGTAAGATCGGTTGGAATGCGCCGATTTGCAGATTTACAAAAGGAGTGAGAAATGGACCCGATCATAGAGGTTTCCCACCTCGCCAAGCGGTTTGGCGACACTCAGGCCGTGGCCGACGTTTCTTTTGCGGTCAGCCCCGGCGAGATCTTTGGCCTGCTGGGCCCCAACGGCGCCGGCAAGACGACGACGATCCGGATGATGCTGGACATCTTTAGGCCCGACGCGGGGACGGTCAGCGTTTTCGGCGGCCAGCTAGACCTAGAGAAGAAACGGCGCATTGGCTATATGCCCGAAGAGCGCGGGCTGTACAAGGATGCAAAGCTCGACATCACCCTGATCTACCTGGCCACCCTGAAGGGGCTGGACGAGCGCGTCGCCCGCAGCCGCCTGGGCGGCTGGCTGGAGCGGTTCGACCTGGCCGACCATCGCCACAAGAAGGTGCAGGAGCTGAGCAAGGGGATGCAGCAAAAGGCGCAGATCATCGCCACGCTGCTGCACGAACCGGATCTGATCGTGATCGACGAGCCGTTCGCGGGCCTGGACCCGGTCAGCACCCGCCTGGTCAAGCAGATCCTGGAAGAACAGCGGCAGGCAGGCAGCGCCATCCTGATGTCGACTCACCAGATGTACCAGGCGGAAGCTTTGTGCGCGCGCATCGTGCTGATCGACCGGGGGCGGACGATCCTGTACGGTGGGCTGGAGGAGATCAAGCACGGCTTTGCCGGCAACGCGGTCCTGGTGACCGGGCAGGGCGACCTGACCAACATCCCGGGCGTGTTGGAGGCGCGGCACGAGAATGGCAATTGGCACCTGGCGCTGGAGGCCGGCACCGATCCCCAGGCCGTATTCCGCGCCCTGGCCGCCCGCCCCGCGGTCAAGATCGATCGCTTTGAGCTGGCCGAGCCGTCGCTGGACGACATTTTTGTCAACGTCGTGCAGGGGGGCGCGGCGGCCGAAGGGAGGGGCGATGCGTAACTTTTTCCTGATCGCCAAGCGCGAATATCTGCAGGTGGTGGCCAAGCGGGGGTTTATCCTGACTACCGTGGCCATCCCGATCGGATTGGCGATCCTGATCGGGCTCGGCATCCTGATAGAGACGATGGACGAGAGCAATCTGCCGATGGGTTATGTCGACCGGGCCGGCATTCTGGACGCCGCGCGCCAGGATCCTGACGCGTCGATCGCGGTGCGCGCCTTTCCCGACGAAACGGCGGCGCGGGCCGCGCTCGAAAACGGGCAGATCCAGGCCTTTTTTGTCTTTCCGCCGGACTATGTGCAGACACTGGTCACCGAGCTCTACTATTCGGGCAAGACGCCCGGCCAAGACGCGTGGGGCGGGTTTGACGATTTCGTGCGAGCCAACCTAGTGGCCAGCTACCCGGCTGAGGTGCAGGCCCGGCTGCTCGGCGGGCCCGAGGTCACCGTCCACGACCTGACCAGCAACCGCAAGTTCAGCGAGAGCAGCATCATCAACATCATCCTGCCTTTCGTCGCCGCCTTTTTCTTCTTTATCGCTACGATGCTGGCGGCGGGTTATACGATCGGCGTGGTGGCCAACGAAAAGGAAAACCGGACGATAGAGATCATGCTGACCTCGGTCACGCCGGGACAGATGATCGGCGGCAAGACGGTTGGCCTGCTGGCCGCCACCCTGACCCAGCTCGGGGTGTATGTCGTCGCCGCCGTCGCGGCGCTCAAGATCGCGGCGCCGTACGTCGTCGAGCTGCAGCAGGTCGAGACGCCGTGGGCCTTTCTGGGCATAGCAGCGCTCTTCTTTTTCCCGGCCTATGCCCTGGTGGCCGCGATCATGGTGTCCATCGGCAGCGCGGTGGGCGATCTGCAACAGGGGCAGCAGCTCGCCGGCATCGTGAACCTGATCTTTATGTTGCCGATCCTGCTGTCGGCCGTACTCATCCAGAACCCGGCCGGCCCACTGGCCGTGGCGCTCACCCTGTTTCCGGCCAGCTCGTTCCTTACGGTGGCGCTGCGCTGGGGGCTGGGCACCATCCCGGCCTGGCAGATGGCCGTTGGCTGGGCGCTGTTGGTCGCTACCACGCTGTTGATGTTCTGGGTTGCGGCGCGCGTCTTTCGCGCCGGCATGCTGCACTACGGCCAGCCGCTGAGCCTGAGGGCCGCGCTGGCCTCTGTCAGGCGCAGGTAATGTCCCGGCACAGCGATGCCGGGAAGGAGAAAGCAGATGCGAACGATCTGGCAAGTGATCAAACACGACGTGGCGGCCACGCTCCGCCAGCGCTCATTCTGGGTGCTTACGCTTTTGATGCCGGCCCTGCTGATCGGCCTCCAGGCTTACTATGCCATCCAGGACGGCGGCTTGAGCGGCACCGATTACGATCCGAGCAAGGAGGCCGAGCGCAACGCTCCCAAGGCGATGGCGTCGATCGGCCTGGTGGACGAGGCGGGCCTGATCGCCGAACTGCCCGCCGATTTTCCGCCGGGCCTGTTCGTGCGCTTTGCCGACCAAGCGGGCGCCCGCGCCGCCCTGGACGCGAGGGAGGTGGGGCAATATGTGTACGTCCCCGCCGACTATGTGGCCAGCGGGCAGGTCAACGTCTATACCAAGGAATTTCAGATCATAGGCGGCGAGTCTGAGGGGTTGGCCTTTGACAGTTCTAACGAGTGGGTGCTCGCCTATCTCCTGGATTATAACCTGACCGGCGACCGGCAGCTTGCCGCCGCCCTGCGCAACCCAACCCCCGCCAACCTGGCCCAGCCCCACGACGTCAGCCCGGCCGCCACCACCAGCTCGGAAGCCAAGGCGCTGGCCGGAATGGTGTCCAGCGTGATGCCCTACATCTTTTACTTTTTGCTGATCATGGGCAGCAGTTACCTGATGCGCAGCGTCGTCGCCGAGAAGGAGAACCGCACCGCCGAGGTCCTGCTGCTGAGCCTGAACCCTCGCGACCTGCTGGTGGGCAAGATCCTGGCCATGAGCCTCATCGTCGTGGTCCAATTGGTGTTTTGGGTGGGCGGCGGCGTGCTGATCCTCAACAAGGGCGCCGACCTGCTCAGGGTGGCCAGCTTTAACTTTCCGCCCGGCTTTTTTCTGTGGGCCGCCCTCTTTCTGATCCTGGGCTACCTGCTCTTTGCCGCCGTCATGGCCGCGGGCGGGGCTATCTCTTCCAACGCCCGTGAGACCGGGGCGATGACCTTCCTGCTGGTCATCCCGCTGATGCCCACCCTCATGTTCGGGAGGCTGTTCGCCGAAGAACCGAACAGCCCGCTAGTGGTGGGGCTAAGCCTGTTTCCTTTCAGCGCCCCAAGCGCCATGGTCACCCGGCTGGCCATAGCGCCGGTGCCGTGGTGGCAGCTCCTAATCAGCCTGGCTGGCCTGGCCGTGACCACCTACCTGTTCGTCCTGCTGGCGGCCCGTTTCTTCCAGGCCGGCAACCTGCTGTCATCGGCCTCGTTTAGCTGGCGGCGGCTGGCCACCGGCTGGCGCAAGTAATACCAATTGCCTGTTGAAGCGCCATTCTGTTTCGCCGTAGGGCGCGGTGACCGCGCCCCTACACATGGCCCTTCATTCGGCAGATGGTAT
>JAFGOG010000540.1 GCA_016926595.1 Anaerolineae bacterium | reverse complement strand
CCCCCAAGAAGAGTGGTGCCAGGGCATGAAACAGGAGTTCGAGGCCAAGTATGGCATCACCGTCAACTATGTCCGCATGTCCAGCGGTGAGGCGCTGGCCCGCATTCAGGCGGAAAAGGACAACCCCACGTTTGACATCTGGTGGGGCGGCCCCATCGACAGCTTTATCGCCGCCAAGAAGGATGGCCTGCTGGAGGCCTACGACTCGCCAAACTACAAGAACCTGAGAGACCAAGCCAAGTTCAAAGACTCCGACAACTACTGGGCCGGCATCTACGTCGGCACGCTGGCCTTCTGCACCAACACCGACTGGCTGGCAAACAACCCCGGCGCCGCGGCGCCCACGTCGTGGGATGACCTGCTCAAGCCCGAGTTCCAAGGCCAGATCCTGGTCGCTCACCCCTCAACCTCCGGCACCTCCTACACCGCCCTGGCCACCGTCCTGCAGATCAGGGGCGAAGAAAAGGGATGGGAATACCTGACGCAGTATGCCGGCCAGATGCTGCAGTTCACCAAGAGCGGCGCGGCCCCGGCCAAGTTCGTCGGCCAAGGCGAGGCGGCAGTTGCCATCGTCTTTTCCCACGACATCGTGAACGAGATCGAAAACAACAAGCTGCCGCTGCTCCTGACCTTCCCCGAAGAGGGCACCGGCTTTGAGATCGGCGGCATGGGCATCCTCAAGGGCGCCAAGCACCTGGACGCCGCCAAAAAGTGGTTCGACTGGGCGTTGACGGCGGAGGCGCAGGCGCTCGGCCCCAAGTACAAGGCCTACCAGGCGCCTACTGTCAGCGGCGTAGAGCTGTCGCACCCCGAGCTGATGGAAGTCAATCTAATAGATTACGATTTCCAGTGGGCCGGCAACAACAAAAAGGCGTTCGTCGACAAGTTTACCAACGAAATCGCAGCCGCCAGCGACCTGAAACAATAGCTCAATGGCGCCAAGTGGGGCGAAGTAGAGGCGTAGGGGCGAGGTAACCTCGCCCCTACCGTGCCTTTACCTCGCCCCGCTTTCTGAAAGGGGGCCCGATGGCCGCTTCTGTCCCGCTATCTGCCGGCCGGACCGGGGGTAGGTGGAGATCCTCGCTGTTGCGCCGCTACCGCGAGTTCGGGCTGATTGCTCGCGACCCGGTGTTGATGATCAGCCTGCTCTTTTGCGGCCTTTTTCTGTTCATCTTTGTGATCTATCCCCTCTTTCGCGGCACGGCCAACGGCTTTGTCGACGCCGAACAGACCGGGCCATGGTATACCCGCCTCAGCCTGGAATACTTGGGCCGCTATTTCGATTCCTATTACGGCCCTGTCTCCCGCGGCATATTCTGGAACACACTGGTGATGGGGGTGCTGACCGCCACGGGCGGGACGATCCTGGGCTTTATCTTTGCCTACACCATGGTCCGCTGCGACATCCCCTTCAAGCGGCTGATCCACCTGCTGGCCCTGGTTCCCACCGTTTCGCCCCCCTTCGCCCTCGCCCTGAGCACCATCCTCCTCTTTGGCCGCAACGGCATGGTGACACGCAAGCTGCTGGGCATGACCTTCCCGCTCGGGGCTAACGACATCTATGGCATGGATGGGCTGGTGTTCGTCCAGGTCATTACCTTCTTTTCAGTGGCCTATCTGATCGTCCGCGCCATGCTGGAGCGCCTGGATCCTAGTATGGAGGAAGCGGCACACAGCCTGGGGGCCGGCAAATTCCACATCTTTCGCACTGTCACCCTGCCGCTGCTGATCCCCGGGATCGCCGGGTCGTTCCTGCTGCTGTTTGTCGAATCGCTGGCCGACCTGGGCAATCCGCTCTTTATCTCTGGCAAAGTGGAGGTGCTATCGTCGCAGATCTTTCTGGCCGTGGCTGGCGAGTACAATTACCAAAAGGCCTCAGCCCTGGCGCTTGTGCTGCTCATCCCCACCCTGGTAGTGTTTTTGGTGCAGCGGTACTATGTCACTCGCCGCTCCTACATCTCGGTCACCGGCAAGCCGACCGGGGGCCAGATCGTAGAAAAAGAGGCATGGATCCGCTGGCCGTTCATCATTATCACCTATCTGGTATGCGCGCTGATCATCGTCCTCTATCTGGCCATCTTCTGGGGCTCGCTCAGCGCCGCCTGGGGGGTGGATTACAGCCCAACGCTGAAATGGTGGACCCATACCGTCACCCGAGGCGTCGAATCGATCCTGGACACGACCTTTTTGAGCGCGTTCGCCACGCCGATCGCCGGACTGATGGGGATGGTGATCGCCTTCCTGGTGGTGCGCAAGCGGTTTACCGGCAAGGAAGGGATCGACTTTACCTCGAACCTGGGCGGGGCTGTGCCCGGCACTATCCTGGGCATCGGCTTTGTGCTGGCGTTCAGCACCCCGCCGACCTTCGTAGTCGGCATCCTGTATGCCCTGTTGGCGCTGTTCCTAGCACGGACGGCGCTGCACAACCGCCGCGACCAATGGCTGGCGCTGCTGATCGGAACCGGCGTGGGCATCGGCCTGGCTCAACTGTACAGTGTCTTGACCCAAAGCGGGATGCTCTACCTGCTGGGCGGCATCTATGCTGGCTTGGGGGTGGCGATCTGGCTGTGGCAGAAGCGAAAAGGGATGGGCTGGCTGCTGATCGGCATGGGGGCCTACCTACTCGCAGGAGATCTGAGCTATTATGTCGCTCAACCGATCGCCAGCCTGAGCCGGTCGGTGCCTCCCGGCTTTTGGAGCAACGCCATCTTTCAGTTCTCCGACCACCTCCTGGTCTTGTTCCAGACGCCGACGCCCCTATCGGCCATTATCTATGCCTTTCTGTCGGTGCTGGTGATCAGCCAGATCAAGGGACTGCCGCGGTTGGGCCTGACGGCGATCCTATTGGGGTTGATGGGCGCCATGTGCTTCATGGGCAAGCCCCTGGCCCTGGTAGGCACGCCGTACATCATCATCGCCGCCTTTGCCGTGCGCAGCCTGCCTGCCTCGGTGCGAGCCGGCGTGGCGTCCCTGCAGCAGATCGACCCGAGCATCGAGGAAGCGTCCAACATCCTGGGCGCCGATGCGCAGTACACCTTCCGGCGGGTGACGTTGCCCCTCATCACCCCAGCGCTGCTGGCCGGCCTGATCTTTAGCTTTACCCGGCACATGACCAGCCTGTCAGCGATCATCTTTCTGGTGAGCGCCCGGTGGCGGATCGTGACGGCCAGCATCTTGAGCGAATGGGAGCAGGGCGGCATCAGCATCGCCGCCGCCTACTCGACGACGATCATCATCCTGGTGTTGATAGCTATCGGCGTGCTCTATTTCGTGGTGAACAAGCTCCTGGGTGGTCGCGGCCAGGTAGATCTTTCAATGGGAGCGTAGCAATGTATCTGGTTCTTGAAGACGTCGTCAAGATCTTTCCAGCCCGCGGCGGCAGCGGCGAAGTGATGGCCGTGGATCACGTGTCGCTAGAGATCAAAGAGGGGCAGTTGGTGACTCTGCTCGGGCCTTCCGGCTGCGGCAAGACCACGACGCTGCGGTTGATCGCCGGATTCGAGTTCCCCACCTCAGGCACTATCCGGCTGGACGGCAAGGTGATCAACCAGGAGCCGCCCCACAAGCGAGACATGAGCATGGTCTTTCAGAGCTACGCCATCTTTCCCCATCTGACCGTATACGAGAATACGGCCTATGGCCTGAATGTACAGCGGCGACCCAAGGGGGAGGTGCGCGAACGGGTGGCGCGGGTGCTGGACCTGGTGGAGCTGACCGGGCTGGAGAACCGGGCGCCCAACCAGTTGTCAGGCGGGCAGCAGCAGAGGGTAGCCCTGGCCCGGGCGCTGGTCATGGAGCCCAAGGTGTTGTTGATGGACGAGCCGCTGTCAAACCTCGACGCCAAGCTGCGCGAGCAGATGCGGACCGAGATCCGGCGTATCCAGCAAAAAATGGGCATTACTAGTGTGTACGTCACCCACGACCAGGTGGAGGCCATGACCCTGTCCGACCAGATCGTGATCATCAACGAGGGCCGGGTGGAGCAGATCGGCACCCCCACCGACGTCTATCGCTTTCCTCAGACCCGCTTTGTGGCCGATTTCATCGGGCGGGCCAACTTTGTCGAGGGCACGGTGCGAAATCGGCAGGACGGGAGGCTGGAATTGGAGGCGTTGGGAGCGGCACTGACTGCCCTGGCGCCGGATCGGGACCTGCCGCTGGGCAGCAGAGCAACGCTGGTCGCCCGGCCAGAGATGATCCAGCTCGACCCAGCGCAAGGCCAGGTGGACGGCATTATCCGCCGCGCCGCCTACCTGGGCAACGTGGTCGAATACGACGTCGAGGTCGGGGGGCAGCTCCTGGCCGTGGTGGAGCACGATCCGCGCCACATTACGATCCACCCCGAGGGAGAGCGCGTCAAGCTCCACTTCCTGGAAGACTGCCTGTACGTGCTGCCTGAAGCGTGAACCACACAAATACACGGGCGCAAAATCCAGTAGACAGGCAAATCGACGTCATGATGATCGGTCACCTGGCCAAGGATCAGGTGATCGTCGACGGCCAAGGACAAACGGTGCCAGGCGGGGGTGTGTATTACGGCAGTGTAGCCCTGCGCCGCCTGGGCGCCAGCGTGGCAGTCGTCACCCGGCTGCACCCCGACGATTTTCCCCTGTTGGATGAGCTAAAACAGGAAGGGGTCCGGGTTTTTGCCACGCCTGCGGCAGAGACCTCGGGCATTGCCAACTATTACAGATCGAACGATATGGAGCGGCGCGTCTGCCGGCCGCTTGGCTTTGCCGGCCCGTTCACGGCCGGCGAGATCCCCGACCTGCCAGCCCGCATCTATGCGATCGTCTCGATCATCGCCGGGGAGGTCGATCTGTCACTGCTCGAGCTGCTGGCCCAGCGTGGCCCGGTGGCGCTCGACGTTCAGGGTTTTGTCCGCGTCCGCGACGGAGGCGACCTGGTATTTCGCCGTTGGGCCGAGATGGAGCAAGGGCTGTCGCTGGTGACCTATCTGAAGGTAGACCGGGCAGAGGCCGAGCTGCTGACCGGGGAGACCGATCTCCAGGCTGCCGCCCGCCAACTGTCCAGCTATGGTCCGCAGGAGATTGTGCTGACCCAGTCGGCAGGGGTGACGGTGTGGGCCAACGGCCAGGTCTACCAGGCGCCGTTCACCCCCCGCTCCCTCGCCGGCCGGACGGGCCGGGGGGATACCTGCTTTGCCAGCTACCTGGGTTGGCGGCTGAGAGCTTCTCCCGCAGAGGCTGCGCGCGTCGCCGCCGCCGTCACAACGTTGAAACAGGAACATCCGGGGCCTTGGAGAGGCGCCCTGGCCGATCTAGAGATCAACCTCAGCCAGGAACCGATCACCCAGCACGAGACCCCAGCTACAGGCGATCCGCTTCAGGAAATAAGCAGCTACCTGCGCATCTGTGACACACTCGCCACTGCCGGCCAGCCGGCGCCAGAGCAATTCGCCGCGATCAGAGACGCCGGGTATCAAGTCGTGATCAACCTGGCGATGCCCACTTCCACCAACGCGCTGCCAAACGAGGCCGAGATTGTCGCAGGCTTGGATATGGACTATGTCCACATCCCCGTCGCCTGGGAGAACCCAACGCCAGTCGATCTGGAGTGTTTCTTTGCGGCCATGAACCGCTACCGGGGCCACAAAGTCTTTGTCCACTGCGCCATGAATATGCGGGTGTCGGCTTTTGTCCTGCTCTACCGCGTCATCCGCCAGGGCGCGCCGTTGGAAACTGCCAAGGAGGCGTTGTCGAGGATCTGGGAACCGGACGCCACGTGGCAGCGGTTCATCGACAATTCGCTGGCTCGTTACATGCCAGCAGATTCGAAGTAGGGCATGTTACGTTGGCAGATCCGCCGCGACGGCCAGCCTCGCTGGCAGCCGGTCTCTGTGCCGGGCTGTTGGGAGGACGCCGGTTTTCCTGTGACCGATCCTGGCCCGTACTGGTATCGCACCACCATTCCGACCCACAGGGCTGTTGGGCAACGCCTCTGGCTCCGCTTTGGGGCAGTGAGCTATCACTGTACCGTTTCGGTCGACGGGCATGAGATCGGCTCTCACATCGGGATGTGGGACCCGTTCGAGGTCGAGGTTCCCGGCGCCCTTGCGCCAGCCAAGCAGGCCAAAGTGCTGGTGCAGGTCGAAAAGCCTGCCAGCTTGACCGCCGGACCTGACTCGCCGGCCGTGCCGGGCCGCTTTCCGCTGCGGCAGACGCTCAGCGGCTTTTTACCCTACGTGTGGGGTCACGCCTTTGGCGGTCTGTGGCAGGAGGTACAGGCGCTCGCCACCGGGCCGCGCCGCCTGGTCGACCTCCATGTCCACGGCACAGCCGACGGCAGAGTGGGCACCAGCGGCAAGTGTTCAGCTCCAGGGCCAGTCACCGTAGAGGTTTTTGACCCGGATGGCAAATCGCTAGTCAAGGAGACCGTCGAGGCCGGACCACGCCTGGAGTGGTCGGGACGCGTGCCCAACCCCCAACCCTGGTCACCGGCCAGCCCGGCGCTCTATGACGTCCTGCTGAGCCTGCCGGAAGACGGGTGTGGCGTGCCCTGCTCCTACAGCAGGCGCTTTGGCCTGCGTACATTGGAAGCACAGGGCGCGACCATCCTGCTGAACGGCCAGCCGATCTATCCTCGCCTAGCCCTGTCGTGGGGCTGGTATCCAGACCGGCGCTGCCCCAACCCCGGACCGGAGCGGGTCCGCGCCGATCTGCTCCGCTTGCGCCAAATGGGCTACAACGGCGTCAAGCTGTGCCTGTGGTTCCCGCCGCCCTACTATTTTGACCTGGCCGACGAGCTGGGCATGATCCTGTGGGTCGAGCTGCCGATGTGGCTGCCCGATCCCACCACCTTCTTCCGGCAGCAGGTTCCGCTCGAGTACGAGCGCCTGGTACGACTGGCGCGCAACCACCCTTCGGTGCTGTTCTATACCCTGGGCTGCGAGCTCAACCGGGCCGTGGACGCCGCTTTCCTGGCCGAGCTGTATGCCCAGGTCAAGTCGCTGGCCGGGGATGTCCTGGTGCGCGACAACAGCGGCTCGGGCGAAGCGTACGGCGGCTGGCCGGCAGAATCGGCTGATTTTTATGACAACCACTTTTATTGCGACTTGCAGTTTCTGCATCCACTGCTCAACGCTTTCGCCCCTGCCTGGCGCGCCGTCAAACCGTGGCTGATGGGCGAATTCTGCGATTATGACACAGTGCGCGACCTGCCGGCGATCCTCGAGGCGGGCGGCGGCGCCCTGCCCTGGTGGCTGCGCGCCGACCCTCAGGTCAACCCGCAGGGCGCCCGCTGGGAATACCGCTCCATCTGGCACCTCGACAAGCTGCGTCAGAATGGACTGTTGAAGCGCAACCAAGCCCCTTCTCTGTTTGTGGGAAGGGAAGATCCTGGCAAAGGGGATCTCTGTGAGCTTGTCGATGCCTCTTATCGCCAGGGTCTTGTACACCGCAAAGCAACCCTCGAAGCGGTGCGCGTCCGGCCCAACCTGTCGGGTTACGTGGTGACCGGCGAAGCTGACACTCCGATCAGCACCCCCGGTATGTGGGACGACCTGGGCCGGTCTAAATTCGAGCCCGGCGCCTTTTGCGCCTTTAACGACGACCTGGTCCTGTTGACCGGTTGGGATCGACGGCGCACATGGGACGCAGGCGGCGACCGGCCGGTCTTTTGGGATCAGTATAGTTACCATTCAGGGGCAACGGTGCGAGCCCACCTGATCGCCTCGAACTATACCGCCTGGCGCGGCCCAGCCCGGTTAGCCTGGAAGGCTGCTTTCGCAGGCAGGGCGCCGGTCGCCAAAGGTGAGACCGTCAACGAGCTGGCTCCCGGCCACGTACAGGAGCTGGCCGTGGCCGAGTTTCTGGCCCCGCAGGTCACCCATCCCCGCCAGATGACGCTCCAAGCCAGAATCGCGGCTGGCGATCACTCTTCAGCCAACACCTGGCCGCTGTGGATCTACCCGTCGAACACTTGGGCAGGCGTGGCTCCTTTTCTACTGATCGACCCGCCGGGCGCGTTGGCCGATCTGCCAGATTTTGCGCCAGGGATGTGCCGAGTCTGCGGTCCTGGCCAAGAGGTACTGGGCAGGGATGCCATTGTGGTCTGCACCGCCTGGGATACAAAGCTCGACACGTTCGTCGCAGCGGGCGGCCGGGCGATCCTCCTTCAACAGAGGGATGGTCCGCCGGGACCACTACCGGTCGTCGCCTGCCCCTACTGGCGCGAAGCGCTCAAGCTGGCTGAGCCGCACCCGGCCTGGGGGTATATGGGAAAAACAGCCTGCGACCTACAGCTCTACGCGCTGGCGCCTGACTGCGCCCTGGATGCTTCTCGGCTCCCTGGCTCAAGCCCAAGCCACAAAGGCGTCTACCCGCTCCTTCGACGCCTGGACACCCGCAGCCTGGACATGCACGAGTATGCCGTCGTCCTGAAATGGGGGCAGGGGCGGCTGATCGCCACAACCCTGCGCCTGCAGGGCGGCCTTGGCGACCAGCCAACCGGCATCAGCCGCAGCCCGGCAGCCGCCCACCTACTGGCATGCTGGCTGCGTTACCTGGCCAAAGCAAAACTGTGATATAATGGGACGGAGGGTTAGAGAGGGTTAGATGCTCCAGGCGCCAGCATTGGCCTTGTCCGTCGCCTTGGCCTCGGCCTACGCCGCGGCCTTTTACCTATGGCGGGGCCGGCGCCTGCGCGACCTGTTCTTCTTCTGGCTGGCATCGGCCATCGGTTTTGCCGCCGGTCAAGTCGCCGGCCAGATACTCGACACCATACCTTGGACTATCGGCCAAGTGCACATCATCGAGGCAACGCTCGCAGCAGTCACCCTGTTGGTGGTAGCCGCCTGGCTGAGACAGGAAGAAAAACAGAAATGAATCACACCGGCTCGATCCGCCCGGCCCAACCCCGCGATACCGCACAGGTTTGGCTCAACGACGGGCGCATCTTTGAGGGGCCAATTGGCGCCCCGCTGGAAGAGTTCATCGGGATAGCTGGCTCAGATCCAGACGCGCCCACAGTGGCAGCCCTGGTAAACAACGAATTGCGCGAGCTCACCTACCGGGTCGAAGGCGACATCGAGGTGGCGCCAATCACCATGGCTCACAGTGACGGTTTTCGTATTTATCGCCGTTCGCTGTCTTTTCTGCTCATCACCGCCATTCACGAGCTGTTTCCCCAGGCCAGTGTTTATGTCGACCACTCACTGACCTTCGGCGGCTATTTCTGTGAAGTAAGGGGCCGCGAACCGTTCACCAACGAGGAGCTGGCCCAGATCGAAGCCCGGATGCGGGAGATCGTGGACGCCGACGAGCCGATCCTCAAGGAGCGGGTGCCGCTGAATGACGCCATCGCCCTGTTCCAGGCCAGGGGCGACGAGGACAAGGTGCGGCTCCAGAGCCGCCGGCGCAAAGACTATTTAACGCTGTACCAACTGCGCGGCTTTTGCGATTACTTTCACGGCTATATGGTTCCCTCGACCGGCTACCTTGGCGTCTTTTCTCTGCTGAGATATCCGCCAGGTTTCATCCTGCGTTTTCCGCGCAGCAGCCCGCCGATGCAGCTCCAAGCGTTCATAGACGCCCGCAAGCTGGTCAACGTCTTTCGCGAATATGGCGAGTGGCTGGATCTTATAGGCGTCCCCGACGTGGGCACGTTGAATGAAGCGATCGCGGGCGCACGGATGCGCGAGGTCGTGCTCGTCTCCGAGGCACTCCACGAGCAGCGCATCGCCCGCATCGCCGCCGAGATCACCGAGCGCCAGGGGCGGGTCCGCCTGGCGCTCATCGCCGGACCGTCGTCGTCGGGCAAAACAACCTTCTCCAAGAGGCTGAGCATCCAACTGCTGGCCAACGGGCTGCGCCCATTTCCACTCGAGATGGACAACTATTTCGTGGATCGGGTCAAAACGCCGCACGACGAGCAGGGGCGGTATGACTATGAGTCTCTGGGGGCATTGGACGTGAGCCTGTTCAACGAGCACCTGCTGCGGCTGCTCGACGGGGAAGCCGTTACCCTGCCCCACTATAACTTCAAGACCGGCTTGCGCGAGGTGGGGCCAGAGGTTCGCCTGCGGCCCGATCATATCATCCTGATCGAAGGGATCCACGGTCTGAACCCGGCCCTCGTGCCCGACGTTCCGTCCGAGTTCCTATACCGCATCTATGTCTCGGCGCTGACGCAATTGAATATCGACAAGCACAACCGGATACCGACCACCGATACACGTCTCATCCGCCGCACCGTGCGCGACGCAGCGCAGCGGGGGTACTCGGCCTACCAGACGATCGAGCGGTGGGAGGCGGTGCGTAACGGCGAAAAACGCTGGATCTTTCCCTTCCAGGAACACGCCGACGTCATGTTCAACTCGGCGTTGGTATACGAGCTGGCCGTGCTCAAGCCGCTGGCCGAGCCGCTGCTGCTGCAGGTCAAGCCGCGCACCAGGCCGCACCTCGAGGCCAAGCGCCTGCTCGCCTTCCTGGACTGGTTCGAGCCGCTGATCCCCGACCTGGTGCCGGACAACTCGATCCTGCGCGAGTTTGTCGGGGGGTCGATCTTGCAGGATTTCCGGGTGGGGCTGTAGAGCTCTTGGGGATGCAGGCCCAGCTTGACCTTTTCTATCAAATATGATACCATATGGCTGAGAACCTGGATCTAGAGGGTTCTCTAGCGCCTTGCGAAAGGACTGGCCTGGCCTCAATCCTGTCGCAAACCGTTGACGCAAGGCTTCAGATCGACGAGGCAGCCCGCAGCCCAAGCCGGGATTGCTTGGACGGCAGCGCTCGCCATCAAGAAAGTGAAGGGTCATGGAGCCCGACCTGGAAAGCGCAATACGCATCCTCGCCATAATGACCCCCTGTGTAGCCCTGGTGCTCGGCTACCTCTCCGAGAGGGACCTGCTTGGCGCCGGCATGCTGGTCGGCGCCACTATGATCGCCTGCCTGCTGTGCCTTGCCGGCGTTGTGCTCGGCGGCTGGATCGGGCTGCTGGCTGCGATCCTCCTGGTCACATTCCTGGGCTACCGTGTTGGCAATAGCTTTGGCAAAGAAAGGGGATCGATCTCTGTCCCCGCGCTGTGGCTGGGGTTCTGTGCAAGCTGCGCAGTAGGCTATTGGGCAGGAGGCGCACTGGGATTCCTGACCATCACCCTGCCCAGCCTCGTCATCTTTTGGGGAGGGCTGTTCCTCATCGCGCCCCACCTTCTTCCGCTCCGCGATCACGACCGATGGGTAAAGGCCTTCCGCAGCCTAGTCACTTTTAACCTGGGAACCAACTTTCCGTACTATGCCCTGGAAGACCGTGAGATCACACAGCGCGTGTCGGGCAATCCATATGGGCGGGTATTCGCCGGCCCGGGGATCGTCCTGACCGACCCGGCGCACGCCCCGGTTCTCTGGGATGGGCTGAATTTCACGGATGTTGGCCAGCCTGGCCTGACCTTTACCAAGAGGTTTGAGACGATCTACCAGACGGCCGACCTTCGCCCCCAGCTTCGCTCCT
>JAFGOG010000539.1 GCA_016926595.1 Anaerolineae bacterium | reverse complement strand
TTTCGATGATCAAAGTGTAGGCAAGATGGCCCAAGTGGCCCTCTTTTCGGTGATCAAATGGCCCTGTTTTCAGTTGACAAAAACAACCAAGTAGGAGTCAAGTTCTTGCTTTATCTTACCACAACATATGGACAAGTCAAGACGGGGATTGTTGCATTGTCCCTGGAAAAAAGAATCCTCCTACCACAGCCATCGCACAGGTGGTGGGCAGGCAATGAGTGAACCCCTAGTGCAACCGATCTACAGGGGTTGCGCCGGCGGCACGGTGATCCAGGCAACGGAGCGAGAAAACACAGCAAGCCGGTGTCGCACGACACCGGCTTGCTAATAGGTCGAACCTGTCACAACTTGAGGATCAGACGTATCTGTCTATATCTACCGATATTATGCTGCTTCTGCGTCCCTCTTCCTAAATTTGTACCCATACACAATCAGCCCATCGTCGCCCTCTTCGCGCAGCTTGCGGGTGACCATCTCCACCTGCATGCCGATCTCCACCTCGCTCGGGTCGATGTCGGCCAGTTGAGCCGTCACCAGCGGTCCCTCTTCCAACCGGATCAGGGCCACCGTGTAGGGGATAAACTGCTCATAACCGGCTGGCGCCTGGTACAGCGTCGAATAGGAATAGATCGTCCCCTGACCACTGAACTGGTATGGCTCATAAGCCGGCTTGCTGCACTCTGGGCACACGTCGCGCGGTGGGAACAGCTTGGCCCCGCACTTGTTGCACACTTCACCAACCATGGCGTACCGCTGGTTCTGCAGACGCCAATATCGCGGAATATTCATTCATTTCCTCCTGACAAGTCCATTATACTTAGTCGGGTGATCTTTTTCAATCCCCCAAAGGTCCTATTAGTCAAAAGCTTCCAGTATATGGGTGATGGCGGTGGCTCCGCTCCCCCCGATATTCTGGGCCATGCCCAGCCGGGCGTTGGGCACCTGGTTCGGCCCGGCTTGGCCGCGCAACTGCTGGGCTACCTCGACAACCTGGTAGACGCCCGTCGCGCCAACCGGGTGCCCGCGCGCCTTTAGCCCGCCCATCGTCGCCATCGGGATCTTGCCGGTCAGCGCAATCTCGCCGGCCTCGGCCAGCCACACCCCCTTGCCCCGCTCGGCAAAGCCTGCCGCTTCCAGGCTCAACGCCGACATGATCGTAAACGCGTCGTGCAGCTCGAACAGGTCGATCTCCCGCGGCCCTATGTGCGCCTGCTGGTAGGCCCTGTTAGTAGACACCTCGACCGCCGACAGCCACAGCGGATCGCGCCGGTCGTGCACGGCAACCGCGTCGGTTGCCACACTCGAAGCCCGGATCTGCACCGGCCGCCCGTTGCCACCGCGCGCCATGCTGCTGGGACAGAGCACCACCGCCGCCGCCCCGTCGGCAATACCGGATGAATCGAGCAGGTTGATCGGATCGGCGATCATCCGCGCCGAGCTGAACTGTTCGGCCGTGATCCGGCTGGAGAACATGGCGTTTGGATTGGCCGTTGCGTTCTGATGGGCGACGATGGCAAAGTTGGCAAAGTCAGCGTGCTTGACGCCATACTCGTACATATAGCGGCGCATCAGCAGGGCATTGATTCCGACAAAAGTAACGCCGTGGATCGATTCATAATCGGCGTCGGCGGCCATCACCAGACCGGTCGTCGTCTCGGCGTTGACCGTGTCGGTCATCTTCTCAACCCCACACACCAGGACTAGATCGTGCAGGCCACCGGCTACGGCGGCATAGCCCTGGCGCAGAGCGGCTGCACCTGACCCGCAGGCGGCCTCGACCTTGACAGCCTCGATCCCCCGCAGGCCGACGAAATCGGCGATCAGCGCCCCCAGGTGTTCCTGCCCGGTGAGCAGGCCCGACAGCATGTTGCCCACGTACAAAGCATCGACCCTCTCGACGCCGGCATCCTGCAATGCCGCCAGCACCGCGTCAGCCGCCAGGTGCCGCAGTGACCGGTCCCAATGTTCATCTACCTTCGTTTGGCCGATGCCAATGATACTGACGTCTCTCATCTGTCAGTGCATGTGCAGCTTTCGGCGATAGCGCACATAGGTCCCGTAATCTATCGTCTTGCGCCGCTCAACATAAACCTGGGTGCGCGGGGCACGATCACGGCGCTCGGCGATCCTGTCTGTTATCCGCAAGGAAACAGCGTCGCTGCCCGCGCCCGATCCGTACGACACCATCAGCACCCGATCCCCCGGCTTGGCCTCGTCCAGGATGGCGGTCAGCCCCAGCATCGCCGATCCGGCATAGGTGTTGCCGACCATCGGGCAAAGCAGGCCGGTGCGGGTCTGTGCTGTCTTGAAGCCAAGCGTCTTGGCCGCTCGCTCCGGGAATTTGGGGTTTGGTTGGTGAAATACTGCCGCCGCATAGTCCTGGGCCGTCGTGCCCAGCTCACCCATCAACTGCTCGGCAGCAGCCAGCACGTGCTTGAAATAGGCCGGATCGCCGGTGAAGCGGCTACCATGCTGAGGATAGTGCTCATAAGGCCGCCGGAAAAAGTCGGGGGTATCGGTAACGTACGAAAACGAAGCCTCGATGACCGCAAGGCTGTCCTCAGCCGGGCTGAGGATATAGGCGGCGCCGCCCGCCCCGGTGGTATATTCCAGCGCGTCGCCCGGACGGCCCTGTGCTGTGTCCATGCCGATAGCCAGGGCGTAATCGGCCATACCCGAGCCGACGAAACTGATAGCTGCCTGGAACGCCTCGGTGCCCGCCTTGCAGGCGAACTCAAAATCGCCAGCCAGCGTCGCCGGCACGGCGCCAATTGCCTCGGCGACGATAGTGGAGGTGGGCTTGACGGCATAGGGATGGGACTCGCTGCCGACCCACACTGCCCGAATTGCAGTGGCTTGAATGCCGGCCCGCGCCAGGGCGTTGCGGGCCGCCTCGATCGACATGGTGGCCGTGTCTTCGTCTGGACCGGGCACGGCCTTCTCCTTGACTGGGGCCTCTGCCTGTCCGTCCCGCCAAACGTGGTCTATTTCACTTCCGGGCAGCCGGTAACGCGGCACATAGGCGCCGTAACCGGCAATGCCCACCTCACGGATCGGTTTGAGTAACATCTACATCCATCGGGTTCTATTCATTCGCCAGGCGCGGGAGCCCGGTCAGATACTACCGGTCAGGCTTCAAACCCCACTCAGCACAGGAGGGCTCTGATAGAGCCCTCCCTACACGCCTATGCTAGAATACTATACCACAGTCCGCCTGTCAAAAGCTACCAAGATTGGCCGGCATACTTGCCTTTTTCGCCACTTTGTGGTAGTATGGCTGTGTGAGGTGGGTCATGTTCGCCAGTATTCGATTCCGGCAACCGCATATCACCCGTCAAGCTTCGGCGGCCAAGGGCTTCATGGGGGCTCGCCCCCAGGTGACAATGATGGATCCAGCCTAGTCCCTTGCCGTCCGGTTCCGCGCGCCGGCGCGGAGCCGTCGAAATCTGCCGAATCCGAGCGAGGGGACTGCCTCGCTC
>JAFGOG010000538.1 GCA_016926595.1 Anaerolineae bacterium | reverse complement strand
CTTTCCTAGGCTTGCAGCAGTATCAGGGCCGGGAGCTGGCGTTCGGTATTGGGCTGCCCAAGGACCTGTCACGTGATTTCTGCAAGATCGCCGAGGGGCTATACAACGCCTTTGTCGGATGCGACGCCTCGCTGGCCGAGATCAATCCACTGGTGGTGACGGGCAGCGGCAAGCTGTTGGCGGTGGACGGCAAGATCCTGCTCGACGACAACGCGCTGTTCCGCCACTTTGAGCTGGCCGAGATGCGCGACGCCGACGAGGAAACCCCAGAGGAGCAGGAGGCCCGCCGCCACGGCCTGAGCTACGTCAAGCTGGACGGCGAGATCGGCTGCATGGTGAACGGCGCAGGGCTGGCTATGGCCACTATGGACATCACCAAGCTGTATGGCGGTGCCCCTGCCAACTTTTTGGACATCGGCGGTGGAGCACAGGCTGACAAGGTGGCCGCTGCACTGCGCATTATCCTGTCCGATCCAAATGTCAAGGCGGTGCTTTTCAACATCTTTGGCGGCATTACCCGCTGCGACGAGGTGGCCAAAGGTATCTTGGAGGCGCTGCAAGAAGTGCCGACGAAGGTGCCGATGGTGGCCCGACTGGTTGGGACTAATGAAGAAGAGGGCCGGGCGTTGCTGGCCAGCGCCAACATGATCACGGCCGCTACGCTGGCTGAGGCTGCGCAAAAGGCGGTCGCTGCGAGCAAGGCGAGCTCCAAAGCGCAATCAGAGCGGGCAGCGCAGGGAGGGATGTAGATATGAGCGTCTTGGTCAACAAAGACACGCGGCTGGTGGTACAGGGCATTACCGGGCGGGAGGGCGAGTTCCATACCCGGCAGATGATCGAATATGGGACGAACGTCGTGGCCGGCACCTCTCCGGGTAAGGGGGGGGAGTGGGCTGCTGGCGTGCCGGTCTTTGACACGGTACGCGAGGCGGTCGAGGCCACCGGCGCCAATACGTCGATCATTTACGTCCCGGCCCGCTTTGCCGCCGACGCTATCCTCGAGGCAGCCGACGCCGGCATCAAGCTGGTGGTATGCATCACCGAGGGCATCCCGGTGCTGGACATGATCCGGGTGCGGGCCCACCTGGACTGCGTGGGTACCCGCCTGGTCGGGCCAAACTGCCCGGGGGTCATCACCCCTGGTGAGGCCAAGGTGGGCATCATGCCCGGTCACATTCACACACGAGGGCCGGTTGGTGTGGTGTCGCGCAGCGGCACGCTGACCTACGAGGTAGTCTATGCGTTGACGCAAAGAAAGCTTGGCCAGTCGACGGCCATCGGCATCGGCGGCGATCCGATCATCGGTACCGGGTTTATCGACGTGCTCACCCTCTTTGAGGATGACCCGCGCACCGAGCAGGTGGTGTTGATCGGCGAGATCGGCGGCAGTGACGAGGAGCGGGCGGCGCAGTTTATCGCCCATCACATGTCCAAGCCGGTGACCGCCTTTATTGCCGGCCAGACGGCCCCGCCCGGCAAGCGGATGGGCCACGCCGGGGCGATCATCGAGGGCGGGGAGGGAACGGCCGCTGAAAAGATCGCTGCCTTCAAGGCCGTGGGGGTGCAGGTGGCGAGCCATCCCGCCGAGATCGCCGACCTGGTGGCCCAGCGCGCAAGATAGGAGGATCTATGACCTATTGGCGACAGCCCTTGGATCGAGATCGGGTCAAGGTACCCTGCGGCGTTATCCACATCATCGAGGAGCGGTGCAAGGGGTGCGGTTTCTGCGTCGAGTTCTGCCCGCAAAACGTGCTGGTCATGTCCAAGGAGACCAACAGCAAGGGCTACCACCCGCCCAAGATCATCGACGACTCGTACTGCGTCGATTGCGGGCTGTGCGCGCTGCTCTGCCCCGATTTTGCCATCTATGTGGAGGACGCCGGCGCGTGCACGCCAGACAAGATAGTACCGATCCACAGAGAGAGATGAAGCGATGCCACCTTTGACGACGACAAGCGAGCAGCGAGGCCTGTTGACCGGCGAGCACTTTATGTTGGGCGATCACGCCTGCGCCGAGGGGGCGCTCCTGGCCGGCTGTCGTTTTTTTGCCGGCTACCCGATCACTCCTGCCACCGAGATCGCCGAACGGATGTCGGTGCGCATGCCGCAGGTGGGCGGGGTGTATATCCAGATGGAGGATGAGCTGGCGTCGATGAACGCCATTTTGGGCGCATCGTGGGCCGGGCTCAAGTCGATGACCGCCACCAGCGGGCCGGGCTTTTCGCTGATGATGGAGAACCTGGGCCTGGGCGTGATGCTAGAAACGCCCTGCGTCCTGGTCAACGTCCAGCGCGGCGGACCATCGACCGGCCTGCCGACGCTGGTTGGCCAGCAGGACATGATGCAGGCCCGATGGGGCTCGCACGGCGACTATGAGATCATTGCCCTGTCGCCGAACTCGCCCCAGGAGCTTTTTGACCTGACTATCCGCGCTTTTAACCTGGCGGAGAGGTACCGCACCCCGGTACTGGTCATGACCGACGCCGAGGTGGGCCACATGACGGAGAAGGTGATCATCCCCCCGCCTGAAGCGGTCGAGATCGTCACCCGTCCCCAGGTGCGCAAGGGCGACGTGGAGCCGGACCATTTCCGCATCTTTCGCGACAGCCCATCGGGTGGAGACGGTCATGTCTCGCCGATGGTCGCTGCCGGCGAGGGATACCGCATCCACGTCACCGGCCTGACCCACGACGAGCGAGGCTACCCGGTGATGAATGCCAATGCGCACGAGTGGAACGTGACCCGGCTGGTGAACAAGATCCGCGCCCACCGCGACGAGATCATCCAGTTCAAGGAGCGGGACACCGAGGATGCGGAGGTGGTGGTAGTGTCGTACGGTATATCGGCCCGAACGTCGCTATGGCCCATCGAGCAGGCGCGACGGGAGGGGATCCGGGTGGGCTATCTGCGGTTAATCACCGTCTGGCCCTTCCCCGACGAGGCGATCCGGCGGTTAGCAAAAGGCATCCGGGCGTTTGTGGTGCCTGAGATTAACCTGGGGCAGATCGCCCGCGAGGTGGAGCGGTGTGCCGCCGGTCAGGCCCTGGTGTTGGGCGCCAACCGGGCCGGGGGTGACATCCTGGAGCCGCACCACGTGCTGAACGCCATCCGCCAGGCAGCCGGCCGTCCACCTGTCATTCTGACCGAGGCGAAGAATCTACCCAGCAGCGAGAAAGCGGAGGAATAGCCGATGCCTGAAGAGCGGACGGCGTCATCGGAGATGATGGGCCGCAGCGAGCGGTTAAAGCTGTTGGGCTACGAGCTGCCAGACGAGAGCGACTGGGTGACCGGCTTGCACCCGATGGACGAGCTGTTGCGCGGAGAGCGGCTGCCCCACATCTGGTGCCAGGGCTGTGGGTTGGGCACAGCCTTGACTACTTTCATCGGCGCCCTGCAGTGGTTGGAAAAGAACAAGGGCTGGGACCTGGACAAGGTGGCGGTGGTATCGGGCATCGGCTGCACCGGGCGCATCGCCGGCTATGTCCGGCTCGACTCGTTTCACACTACCCACGGGCGGGCCATCCCCTTTGCCACCGGCCTCAAGCTCGCCAATCCGGAGCTCAAGGTAATCGTCATCTCGGGCGACGGCGACATCGCCGGCATCGGCGGCAACCATTTCATCCACGCTGCCCGGCGCAACCTGGAATTGGCGGTTGTCTGCGTCAACAACTTTAATTATGGCATGACCGGCGGCCAGGTCGGCCCAACCACGCCGCACGAGGGCCGCTCGGTGACGACGCAATACGGCAACTTTGAGTATCCCTTCAATCTGCCTTACCTGGCCGCGGCTGCCGGCGCCTCGTTTGTGGCCCGCTGGACCGTGCTGCACGCCCGCCGGTTAGAGTGGACTCTGCGCGAGGCACTGGCCCACCCCGGCTTTAGCTTTGTCGAGATCATTGCCCCCTGCTCCACCGCCTACGCTCGCTGGAACCTGGAGGGCAAAGGGCTGGATCCTGAGGGTTTGGGGCGGCGCGGCCTGGAGGTGCTCAAGTTCTACCAGAAGGTGGGCAAGATCGGCAGTGGCACCCATCCCAAGGATGCCCAGATCGCTTGTAACGAAAAGGGCGAGGTCACCGAGATCGCGGAAGGCAAGTTCCTGGACGACGCCAAGCCTGATCTCCAGGTCGCGATCCGCCAGCGGGCTATCCAGGCCGAAAAGTGGTGGCTGGCCGAGAAAAAGGCGTTGGACAACCGGCCCCAGATACCTAAACGGACCGATTGCGTGCCGCGCACCGAAGTGCAGTTGGGCGGCTTTGGCGGGCAGGGCATTATCAGCGCTGGCCGGATCATCGGCCAGGCAGCAGCCCTGTACGACAAGCTGGAAGCGTGCTTTACCCAGAGCTATGGCCCCGAGGCACGCGGCGGCGCGGCGGGCTCACAGGTCGTTTTCGCCAGCGATCCGATCCACCATCCACACCTGATCCAGCCGACCAGTATGATCATCATGTCCCAGGGCGCGTATGACAGGTATGTGGCCGAGCTGGCACCCGGCGGCGCGTTGATGATCGACGAGGGCCTGGTTGCGCTGCCTGCCGGTCACCGTCAGGATATCGCCACATTTAGCCTGGCGGCGACCCACATCGCCGAGCAGTTGGGCACGAACCGCGCCGCCAATAGCGTCATGCTCGGCTTTTGGGCGGCGATCGTTGGCGCCATCAGCTGGGAGGCGATGCGTCATTCCGTGGCCGAGTCGGTCCCTGCCAAGACGGTGGACTTGAATCTAAAAGCGTTCGATACCGGCTATGAAGAGGGCAAGAGGCAAATGGCCGAAAAGAACAGAGAGGATCAGCAGGCCTACGGAGATCCCCTTTTGGGGACTTGATCGGATCATGACCAAAAGCGCACTCGTTATCGGCGGAAGTGTGGCCGGCCTACAGGCGGCATTGGACCTGGCCGAGTCGGGGATCCACGTCCACCTGGTGGAAGAGTCGCCCTTCCTTTCCCCTGAAGGGTCCCCTAGTGGGTCCCTTGACGGGGATCTGCGTGATCTGCGTGATCTCCGTGGCAACGAGGGTGCAACCGTTGTGCCCCAGCATCTGTTGAATGCCCGGATGCTGGAGGTGGCGAAGCATCCCAACGTCACCGTGTGGACCAACACCCGTGTCAACCGCGCCGAGGCGGTTGACGGAGATCCCCTTCAGGGGACGGGACAGGCCGGACGCTTTCAGGTGGAGCTGCGCCAGCACCCTCGCTACGTGGACCTGAGTAAATGCACCGCCTGCGGAGACTGCATCGAGGTTTGCCCCGTGACTGTGCCGGGCACCAATCACAAAGCCATTTATTACCTGGAAGGGGCCCAGCCGGGCTGCGTGGCGATCGACAAACTGGGCAAGCCACCCTGTTCGAACACCTGCCCGGGGGGCATCCACGTCCAGGGCTATGTTGCCCTGATCGCTCAGGGGCGGTTCCAGGAGGCGCTGGACCTGATCCGGGAGGCGATCCCGTTCCCCGGCATCTGTGGCCGGATCTGCACCCATCCCTGTGAGGTGAACTGCCGCCGCGCCGAGATAGATTCAGCGGTGAGCATCCGGGCGCTGAAGCGGTTCGTATCGGACTGGGAACTCAGCCAGGGCGCAGCAGGGCCAGGAGTCTTGGATCCGGAGCCTGTCCCCAATCCAAAATCACGCAGATCCCCGTCAGGGGACAAAATCGAAAATCGAAAATCCAAACAGGTGGCGGTGATCGGCGCTGGGCCGGCGGGCATGGCCGTAGCCGACCGGCTGGCGCGGTTGGGCTACTGGGTGACTGTGTTCGAAAAGCTGCCGGTTGTCGGCGGGATGATGGCTGTGGGCATCCCCG
>JAFGOG010000537.1 GCA_016926595.1 Anaerolineae bacterium | reverse complement strand
GACCGACAACCGCGCCGTGGACGTAGCTCCAACCTGGTCGCCCGACGGCAAGCAGTTGGCCTTTCTCTCCAACCGGGAAGGCAGGTGGGCGATCTATGTCATGGATCTCCAATCCGGCCAGGTTCAGAAGGTGCTCACCACCGGCGACGCTTACCCGGACGCCGTGAGCGAGCGCCTGTCGTGGACTCGCTAGACGAAGAACAGGAGCCTTTCATGCGGATCGTAATCACGGGCTACAAGGGCCAACTGGGCCAGGCGCTGGAGCGCGCGCTGGCCGAAGAGCAGATTCTTGGCCTCGACCTGCCCGAATGGGATATGACCGAACCGGCCTGCGTTCAAACGGTGGTCCGGTTTCAACCCGACGTCGTGATCCACACTGCGGCCATGACCAACGTCGACGCCTGTGAGCAGAATCCAGAGACCGCGTTCCGGGTCAACGTCGTGGGTAGCTACCACATAGCCTTGGCTTGCGGGCAAAGCGGGGCGGCCATGGTCCACGTCAGTACGAACGACGTTTTCGACGGGACGCTGGGCCGGCCCTACTATGAGTGGGACACGCCAGGGCCCAAGAGCGTGTACGCCCGTTCCAAGGCCGCGGCCGAGTTCTATGTGCGGACCCTGCTCAACCGTTTCTACATCGTGCGCACCGCCTGGCTTTACGCTCGGGGGGGCAACAATTTTGTGACCAAGATATTGGCCGTAGCCGACCGGCTCGGGGCGCTGCGGGTGGTGACGGACGAGGTCAGCTCGCCGACGTACGCCCCCGACCTGGCCCAGGCGATCGTCCGGCTGATGCCGACCGGGCATTATGGAATCTATCATTTCACCAACAGCGGCTTTTGCTCTCGCTACGACTGGGCTTGCGAGATCCTCAAGCTGGCAGGCCACGGCTACCTGCCGGTCGAGCCGATCACGACCGACCAATGGCCGCGCCCAGCGCCGCCGCCCCTGTACGCGCCCCTGGTGAACCTGTTCGGAGCGGCGTTGGGCATCACCCTCCGGCCCTGGCAGGAAGCGCTGGAGGAGTACTTTGCCGGTGACTAGCAAGCCCCTGGCCTCGGTGGTCATTCCAAATTGGAATGGACTGGCCCATCTCCCCACCTGCCTGGAGGCGCTCCGGGCGCAGACCTACCCCCACCTAGAAGTCATTGTGGTGGACAACGCTTCGGGCGACGGCTCGCAGGATTACATAACCCGTGAGTACCCGGAAGCGCGGCTGCTGGCCCTCGACCGGAACCTGGGCCTGACCGGCGGCAACAACCGGGGCTTCCATGCGGCCAAAGGTGAGATTCTCATCTCGCTCAACAACGACACCGAGGCCGAGCCCGGCTTTGTCGAGTCGTTGGTGACGGCGCTGCTCGATCGCCCAGAGGCGGGGATGGCTGCGGCCAAGATGCGCCTCTTTGACCGGCGCAATACGCTCCACTCGGCCGGCGACGGCTATGGGGTGGACGGCATCCCCTTTAACCGCGGGGTGTGGCAGCGCGACGAGGGTCAGTTCGACGAGCCGGGCTGGATCTTTGGCGGCTGCGGAGGTGCGATCGCTTACCAGCGGGCCATGCTCGACCAGGTGGGCCTGTTCGACGAGTCGTTCTTTATGTACTGCGAAGACGTGGACCTCAACTGGCGCTCCCAGCTCGCCGGCTGGAAATGCTGGTACACGCCCGAGGCGGTGGTCTATCACAAGCTGAGCGCCACCGGCGGCGGCCCCATCGCCAGCTATTACACCGGTCGCAACACGGTCTGGGTGATCGCCAAAAACTATCCGGGCGCCCTGCTGCGCAAGTATTGGACGCGCATCGTGCGCGCCCAGTGGGCAGTGAGCTGTGACGCCGCACGGGCATGGCGCGGCCGTGCGGCACGTGCCAGGCTGCGCGGCCAGCTTGCCGGGCTTCTCGGCTGGCCGCGGATGATGGGCAAGCGGCGGACCATCCAGGCGGCGCGCCGGGCGACAGACGAGTATGTCGAAGGGCTGCTGGAGGGTAGAAAGCAGCGTTGTTGACAAAAGCCGCCCCTGGTGCTATGATGAATCCAATCTATCGTTGAGGTGAAATCATGCGTCGACCGATCATCGCCGGCAACTGGAAAATGAACAAGACGATCGCGGAGGCTGTAGACCTGGTGCGATCGATCCGCCGCGGCCTGAACGAGGTCAAAGTCGCCGACCGGGTCCTGTGCCCGCCTTTCACCGCCCTGGCCGCTGTGAGGGAGCTTTTGCGAGCCACCGAAATCGGTTTGGGCGCGCAGGACATGTACTGGCAGGACAAGGGTGCTTATACCGGTGAGGTGTCGCCGCTCATGCTCAAGGAGCTGTGCCAGTATGTCATCCTCGGCCACTCGGAGCGGCGGGCCTATTTTGGCGAGACCGACGAAGGGGTCAACCGCAAGGTCAAGGCTGCCCTGGCCCACGGCCTGACGCCGATCGTCTGCGTCGGCGAGACCGAGGCTCAATACGACGCCGGCCAGACCAACATATTGGTCGGCGGACAGGTGCGAGGCTGCCTGGCCGGCCTGACGGCCGAGCAGGCGGCTGGCCTGGTGATCGCTTACGAGCCGGTGTGGGCCATCGGCACCGGCAAGGCGGCCACGGCAGCTGGCGCCGGGGCAGTGGTTGGACTGACGATACGCGGCGCCGTCGCCGAGATGTATGGCGAGGCGGCCGCGCAGGCAGTGCGCATCCAATACGGCGGCAGTGTCACGCCCGACAACATCGCCGAGTTCATGGCCCATCCTGACATAGACGGCGCGCTGGTGGGCGGCGCCAGCCTCAAGCCCGATTTCGTAGAACTGGTGCGAAACGGAGCCCGAGCCAAGGGTTTGTGATTTCCTACACTCCGTGACGCGTCACGCGGATCGCCGCCGCTCCGTCCACAGGGCATTTGAACTCACAGATGCCACAGCCGATGCACCGTTCGGCGATGACGCGAGGTCGCTGCACGACCAGCAACTGGCCCACAGCGTCGATCACCTCAGCTTCTTCCAGCTCGATGGCCTTCTGGGGCACGGGGCACATCTCTTCGCAGATGATGCACGGCGTGGCCTGGGCCCAGGGGAGGCAGAGATCGCGATCCACCGCCGCCACGCCGATCACCGCCAGCCGCTTGTCCTCCAGCGTCAGCGGCGGAATGGCGCCGGTTGGGCACACCTGGCCGCAACTGTGGCACGAATAGTCACAGTAGCCGGTCCGCGGCACAAGCACCGGCGTCCACAACCCCTCGAGGCCAGCCTGCCACAGCGCCGGCTGCAGCCCCGAGGTGGGGCACACCTTCATACACTCCCCGCAGCGAATGCACCTGGCCCAGAACTGGTCCTGCTGGGCGCCTGGCGGCCGGATCAGGGTATCGGTCACCTGCCAGCTACGAGGCGCCAGCCGGACCAGCGCGACACCCCCTGCTCCCACCACCAGCGAAGCAAGCGTCTGGCGCCGCGATGGATCGTATCGCTGCCAGGCGGCCGGCTGCGCGCGCACGGCAAAACGCACGTCGTCCCTGGGACAGCCTACGACGCAATCAAGGCATACTGTGCATTCCGCCGGGTCGCTGGCAAAGCCGCGCGCCGGATCGATCGTGCCGGTAGGACAGGATCGGGCGCAGCGCTGGCAGCCGGTGCAGGCAGAGCCTACGGTCCGGCGCACCAAGGCCAATTTGGACACCAGCGCCAGCATGGCCCCTAGAGGGCACAGGTAGCGGCACCAGAAGCGCTCTGCGACGCGGTTGAGGGCGATGATGGCGACCAGGGCGGCGATCAGCAGCAGGTTCGGCCAATAGAAAGGCTGATCTGCGGGCAGCCACGGCGCCCGGATGTGCGCCTCAAACCATTCCACCGGGGCCTGGAGAAAGGGCGCCGAGTAGAGCAGCTTTTCCAGCGCGCCTATGCCGATATTGAGCGCTGGCAGCACGCCAACCGCCAGTGTCCGGGTGAGCAGGGTAATCGGATCGAGAAAGGCCAACCCCAGGCCGCCCAGCAGCGCTCCAAACAGGATCGCCAGCAGGATAAAGTGCTTTACCTGCCGCCAGGGCGTGGTCGGGGATGGATCTTCCCGCTTGCCCTTGCCAAGCGGAAAGAGGTCGAGCACGGTGCCCAACGGGCACAGCCATCCGCACCACACCCTGCCCAGGACAAGGGTCACGGCCAGGATCAGGAGGGACAACGCCAACGGGCCGATCCACGCCCGGGCGGCGATCATGCTCGCCAGGCCCAGCAGCGGATCGAGGCAAAAAAAGAGCTGGACAGGCAGAAAGGGGCTCGAATCCCGGTGGGTCGCCAGGAGAAGGTACAGGAACAGGAGCAGGACAGCGCCCTGTACCAAGGGCCGCAGGCGTCTGAGCAGTCGATAGGTCCGCATCAAGCCGATTATACCCCACCTATTCCTCTGCGGCAACTTGAGCTGCTTCCCGTAGATCCCGTCTCACAGCGGCGACTGCTCACCAGCCCGCAGATGGAGACACGGTTTCGCGCAGCAATCGGGTGGAAAATGAGGTACAGATCGCCACT
>JAFGOG010000078.1 GCA_016926595.1 Anaerolineae bacterium | reverse complement strand
TACCCCATTCCGGCGGATTCCAGCGATGGCTGATCGCTTGCCTGCCGAAACCCCTGCCCGGAAATTCGTCGTCGAGCCGATGGCCGTCTCCGACCTCGGCGACGTCATGGCCATCGAGCGGCTGTCCTTTTCCTCCCCCTGGTCGGAGCAGGCCTACCGGTTCGAGATCGAAAAGAACAAGAACAGCCTCATGCTGGTCGTGCGGCCGGCCTTTCCCCTGTCGCTGTGGGATAGGATCAGGGGCAGGGCCGGGGTGAGTTCGCCGGTGTTGGGCTATGCCGGGCTGTGGCTGCTGGTGGATGAGGCCCACATCAGCACCATCGCCGTGCACCCCCGCTGGCGTGGCAGGGGCCTGGGCGAGCTGCTCCTGCTGTCGCTCCTGGAGCAGGCGGCCAGGCGGGGGATGCAGCGCGCCACCCTCGAGGTTCGCGTCTCGAACGAAGCGGCTCAAGGGCTCTATCACAAGCTCGGCTTCGAGACCGCCGGCCGGCAAAAGCGCTACTACTCGGACAACAACGAGGATGCCTTTATCATGGTCACGCCGCTGTTCGACGCGCCAGGGTTCCATGACAACCTGCGGCGTCGCCGGGCCGAGCTGCTTGCCCGGTTTCAGGCCGGTGCGGCGCAGCTCCGGGCCTACCGGCTGGACAGCCCTCCCCAGTTGGGCTAGCCCTGCCAGAGAGGGAACGACGATGATCCAATTCGTACGCAACTACAACGACGAAGGCGCCGAGCATGGTTTCCAATTCGGGTTCTTTTAAGGAGCAAGTCATTGTCTCAACTCACTGAGCTTTATGAAGAGATTAGGGCGTGCGACAAGTGCCAGTTATCCCAGTCGCGGACGCTGGCCGTGCCGGGCGAAGGGCCCGAAGACGCCCGCATCCTGTTCATCGGCGAAGCCCCCGGCTTTCACGAAGACCGTCAGGGCCGGCCCTTTGTCGGGGCCGCCGGCCAATACCTGACCGAGCTGCTCGCCAGGATCGGCCTCAAGCGCGAAGAGGTGTACATCGCCAACGTTGTCAAATGCCGGCCGCCTGGCAACCGCGACCCCAAGCCCGAAGAGATCGCCGCCTGCCGCGTTTACCTCGACCGCCAGATCGACCTCATCCGCCCGCGCCTGATCGTCACCCTGGGACGTTTTTCGATGGAGCGCTATTTTCCTGGCGCCTCCATCTCGCGCATCCACGGCCAGCCCAAGCGGGTGGGCAGCGTCATCTACTACCCGATCTTCCATCCGGCGGCCGCGCTCCACCAGCCGCGCTGGAAGAGCCTTCTCGACGAGGATTTTGCCCGTATCCCCGGCCTGTTGGAACAGTTGGAGCAGGTCGAGGAACAGGAGGACCAGCCTCGACCGCCCCAGGCCGAGCAGTTGAGCCTGTTTTAACATCCTGTCATCCTGAGCGAAGCGAAGGACCTCTCCTTCCGCCCGGCGGCGTCCTGGCCAACCGAGACCCTGCGTCCCGCTCAGGATGGCGATATTGAGGTGTCACTTTGAGCCAAGACAAGAGCCTGAAAATCATCCCCCTCGGTGGCTTGGGCCACATCGGCAAGAACATGCTCGTCGTCGAATACGACGACCAACTACTGATCGTCGACTGCGGCCTGATGTTCCCCGAAAGCGACATGTTGGGCATCGACATTGTCATCCCCGACATGAGCTACGTCTTTGACCGCGCCGACCGGGTGCGGGCCATCGTCGTCACCCACGGCCACGAGGACCACGTCGGCGGTCTGCCCTACCTCCTGCAAAAGGTCAAGGCGCCGCTCTATACCACCCGCCTGACGCGGGGCCTGATCGAGGTCAAGCTGCGGGAGTATCACCGCATCGAAGACGCAGAGTTGCGCACTGTTGCGCCCCACGACCTGCTGGACCTGGCCCCTTTTACCGTCGAGTTCTTCCACGTCTGCCACTCCATCCCCGACGCCGTGGGGCTGGCCATCACCACGCCGGTCGGCTTGGTCGTCCATTCGGGCGATTTCAAGTTCGACCAAACGCCGATAGACGGCCAGGTGACCGACTATGGCATGCTGGCCGAGCTGGGGGCGCGCGGCGTCCACGTCCTGCTCTCCGACTCTACCAACGCCGACCGCGACGGCCAAACCCCCTCCGAGCGCGAGGTGTCGGACACCTTTGACCGCATCTTTGCTGCCGCCCCGGGCCGGGTTATCGTCGCCACCTTTGCCTCCAACATCTCCCGGGTGCAGCAAGTGGTGACCACGGCCTACAGGCATCGCCGGCGGGTGGGCATCGTCGGCCGGTCGATGCTCGCCAACGCCAAGATGGCCGTCCAGTTGGGCTACCTGGACCTCGGCCCCGAAGGCGCCGACGCGCTGCTCACAGCCGACCAGATGAACCACCTGCCCCCCGAAGAGGTGGCCATCGCCTGCACCGGCAGCCAGGGCGAGCCGACGTCGGCGCTGGTCCGCATGGCGATGGGGGAGCAGCGCCAGGTGAACATCCGCCCCGGCGACTCGGTCATCGTCTCGGCCACGCCGATCCCCGGCAACGAAGAGCTGGTCAACCGCACCGTGGATAATCTATTCCGCGCCGGCGCCGAGGTCTATTACCACGACCGGGCCAAGGTCCACGTCTCGGGGCACGCCAGCCGCGAAGAGCACAAGCTGCTGCTCAACCTCATCCGCCCCCGCTTTTTCGTGCCGGTCCACGGCGAGTATCGCCACCTGGTGCTCCACGCCCGCATGGCCGAGGAGCTGGGCATCCCCCGCGACAATATCTTCGTCGTCGATAGCGGCCAGGTGCTGGAGTTTGGCCCCGACTATGGCCGGGTGAATGGCCGGGTGAGCGAGGGGCACGTCCTGGTGGACGGCCTGGGCGTGGGCGACGTGGGCAGCGTCGTCCTGCGTGACCGGCACCTCCTGGCCGAGGACGGTTTCGTCGTCGCCGTGGTTGCCGTCGACGCCGACACCGGCGAAGTGGTCGAGGGGCCCGACATCATCACCCGCGGCTTTGTCTACCTCCCAGACGCGGGCGAGCTGATGGACGAGGCGGCCCGGACCGTCGTCGCCGCCCTTGTCGGGACGACCCCGAGCGGTCGTCCTGGGCCGGCGGCCAGCGGCAAGATCAAAGACAGCCTGGCCTCGTTCCTATACAGCCGGACCAGGCGGCGCCCGATGATCCTGCCCGTCGTGATGGAAGTCTAAGCCAGCCCCCGCGGCCTGGCGATCTGCATCAGGCCGTAACAGCCGCCGGCGGCAGGTCGCGCATAGTCGTCAGGCCGGGCGGCGCCTCGCGGACGCGGCGCACGGCGTTGACGGCGATGGCGACCGTGGCAATATCGCCGTTGGTCCCCTTTAGCTTGACCTCCAGGTCGGGCTTGCCCCAAATCTGCACCGTGTCGCCCTCCTCGCCCGTCTCCAGCGCGGCGAGAAAAGTCAGCGTCATAAACTCGCCATCGGCGGTATAGCCCCTGGCCACCTGCTTCAGGCCCATCACCTGGCCGGGCTGGACGGCGAAATACTTGGTCACCACCGTCCGGCTGGCGACCACCGGCTCGACCGCCGATTCATAGCGGTCCAGCTTCTTGCCCAGCGTGTCGAACACCATCCCCACCGACTCGGGCAGGCCGACGTGGCCCATCCGTCCGGCCGCCATCCTGGCCTGGAACGCCTCGACCGTCAGCCCTGACCCTATCTTGGCCTGGAACGGCCCGCGGCGGGTAGAGGCGTCGATCACCCGGGTCACCGCGATCCGGTCCACCCGCTGGCAGATGCCGGTCAGGAACAGCGGCAGGGCGTCCATCAGAAACCCGGGGTTGACCCCCGTGCCCAGCGCCGTCTTGCCGGCCCGCCTGGCCGCGGCGTCGATCTCGGCCGCCTCGGCCGGGTGCGCCAGCCACGGAAACGACAGCTCCTCCGCGGTAGTCACCACGTCCAGCCCGGCCTCCAGGATCTCCACGATCTGGCCCTTGAACAGGTCAAAATAAGAGCTGGTGGTGTGGATCGCCGCGTCGGCCGTGGTGCGCGCCAGCAGATCCGACAGCCTGGCCGACACCCGAAAGCCCAGCGGCCGGCCCAGCCCGATCGCCTCCCCCACGTCGCGGCCAACCTTGGCCGGGTCGATGTCCACCCCCCCGACCAGCTCCAGCCCCTCCCGCTCGGTCACGTGCCGCGCCACCGCGCTGCCGATCGGCCCCAACCCGTACTGTATCACCCGGATCTTCTCGGACATCAAGTCTCCTCCAGAATCACAAATATGGCTTGACCCGCCGCGCCGCCCGCCGGCACGCCTCGCCCAGGAAGGCGATGTCGGCCTCGGTGTGCTCCGTCGATATCCCGGCGTGACTGTGCAGCATGAACACATCCTCCACCAGCATCGCCAGGTCGAGCACGGCGTGGCACAGCGGAATGTCGCACCGCGTCGGATCGAAACAGTCCGACGGGCTGACGATCGGCTGGTCGGGATCGAACGGAAAGTGGAGCATGAACATCGAGCTGCCTGTGGCGGCCGGAGCGCCGCTGCCGGTCACGTAAACGTAAATCCCCTCGGCGGCAAATGCGTCGCGCACCGTCCGGCGCGCCAGCTCCCCCAGCTCGCCCAGGCGGGGATAGATCTCGGCTTCGTGCTCGGTCAGATAGGTCATCATCGTCCGGGCCGCCAGCATCGACGCCGGGTGGGCCGAGTAGGTCCCGCCCGAGAACTTGACCTGCGCCGCCTTGTAGGCCCGCGATCCGCCCCTCGACACGCCCGCCAGCTCCATGATCTCCGCCCGCCCCGCCACCGCCGCCACCGGCATGCCGCCGCCGATCACCTTGCCAAAAGTGGCCAGGTCCGGCTGGATGCCGTACAGCGCGCCCATATTGCCCGCCCGGAACCGGAACCCGGCGATCACCTCGTCCAGGATCAGCACCACGCCGTACTGCTGCGTCAGCTCCCGCGCCGCCTGCATAAACTCGGCCGAGGCCGGCATATAGCCGCCGACGCCGATGAACGGCTCTGTGATAAAACAAGCCATCTGATCGCCATTGGCCCGGAACAGGTCGCGCAGCCGCTCCGGATCGTTGAACGGAGTGACCAGCACCTGGTCGGTGACCGCCGTCGGCACCCCATTGCTTTCCACCGCCTGGTAGCCGTTGCCGGCGCCGCCGTGATAGTCGATCCCTTTCAGCGCCCACGGCTGGCTGCCGTGCCAGCCGCCGCCGACCTTCAGCACCAGCTCCCGCCCGGTAAAGGCCCGGCCGAGCATAATGGCGTACATCGTCGCCAGCGAGCCGCTGGTCGTGAACCGCACCCGCTCAGCGCCCGTCCGCTCGCACAGGATGCGGGCCGTATCGATCTGCAGCGCGTCGGTAAAGCCCGTCTGCAGGCCAAAGCCTCCGGCCAGCGCCTCGGCCACCGGCCCTGTGATCGCCGGCGGGTTGTGGCCCAGGATATTAGCCATATGCCCCTGCCACAGGTCCATGATCTGGTGGCCGTCCTCGTCGGTCAGCCACGCCCCGTGGGCGGCGGCGATCCGCGGCGGGAACGGCTTGATCAGCCGCAGCGTGTGGCTGCCGCCGTCGACCAGGTAGTTGACCGCCTTATCGTGCATCGCCTTGGACCGGGGCGAGCGCCCGGCGTAAATCTCGGCCAGCTCGGCCAGCAATGGAGTGTAATCCCGTGCTTTCATCGCATCTTCCTTATCCAGAGTTCAGCACCCGATTGTAGCCCATTTCGGCCAAATGTCAAAACCCATCTTTGCGGAAACCATCCAGGCTTCTCTTCCGCAAAACAACCCGGGGTCTTCTTTGACATAATCCCCTTTTCCGCTTATAATGGCTCGAGTTTGGGGAGGAGAGGATTATGACCATCACCTTTGCTGCGTTCAACGACATCCCCTGCGCCTGGCTGAGCAACGGTCAGGTCCGGCTGGCGGTCACCACCAGCCGCGGGCCGCGCGTCCTGTTCTGGGGCTGGGAGGGTGGCCCCAACCTGTTCGCCGAGCTGCCCGATTTCGTCGTTGACAGCCCCGCCGGCCCCTTCCATTTCCTGGGCGGCCACCGGCTGTGGCACGGCCCCGAGACGCTGGCCGCTACCTATTGGCCTGACGACCAGCCGGTGCAGGTCCGCGCCACCGATCAGGGCGCGGTTTTCACCCCCCCGCCCGACGGCCTGGGCATCGTCAAAGAGATCGAGCTCGCCCTGGCCGCCGGCCGGCCCGAGGTCACCGTCACCCACCGGCTGCGCAACGCCGGCAGCGCTCCCACCGGCCGGCGCGCCGCCTGGGCGCTGTCCATGTGCCGCCTGGGCGGCGTCGCCCTCCTGCCCCAACCCCACGGCCCCGTCGACCCGGCTGGCCTGCTGCCCAATCGCCGCCTCGTCTTCTGGCCCTACGCCGACCTGGCCGACCCGCGCCTGATCCTCGGCGACCTCATGATCCGCGTCGAGGCCCAGCCCGCCCCTCCCTTCAAGCTCGGCTATTTCAACCGGGACGGTTGGCTGGCCTACTGGCTCGATGGCGCCCTCTTTACCAAGAGCTTCAAGCGCAGCTCCCGGACCTCCTATCCCGACCTGGGCTGCAACGTCGAGTGCTACCTCAACGACCGCTTTGTCGAGATCGAAACCCTCGGCCCGCTCCTCCGGCTCGCGCCCGGCGACACCGCCACCCACGTCGAGACCTGGCGCCTCCAGGCCGGCGTGCCGCGGCCTGCCGCCGAGCTGTAGCGCCGCCTGCGAACAAACCCCATCTGCCGCCCGCCCGGGCCGGCGCTGCGCCGGGCGTGAGGTGAGCGACATCATCCGCCCCTTTTTCTACGACCATGCCACATTGCGCCGGGAGTTGATCGACGGGCGGGGGGTCTACTGCCTGGTGACACCGTAGGGGCGGGGTTTCCCCGCCCTCGCTCACGCCAGATCGGCCGGGTGGATCTCCTCGAACCCGTCGAATGTGCTCAGGGCGCCCATGAACAACTGCGTCAGGTTGGCCGGCGTGTCCGCGGCCGGCCAGGCCAGGCTCCAATCCAGGTCAAAGACCTGCGCGTAATAGCCGGCGACCTCGGGCGAGTCGATCAAAACCCCGGCCTCGCGGGCACGGGCGATCGAGTTCTCGCTCCAATTGGTGGACGAGACCAGCACCTGGCGGCGGTCGACGATGATCCCCTTGTTGTGCAGGTGGCCGAAAAAGCCGAGGTTCATCGCCCGCAGGCAGTCGAGCAGGCCATACCTGTCGAACGCCTCTGCCGTCTTTTCCCAATTATCCTTCTTGCCGACCTTGCGAAAGGCCGGGCTGGCGATGGCTCGGATCTGGATGCCGTCCGCCTTCCGCCGCCGTAGAGCCTCGAGCAGCCCCGTGGTCTTGGGGCCGCCTTCGAGAATATACTGCTGCTCGACGTCGATGCTGGCCTGGGCGTTCAGGATCAGGTGGCGGACAAAGCGGTAATAATTGTTCGGCGACAAAATCGGCGTGACCTTGGCCCGCTGGGCCAGGTCGAACCTCTGGATATCAAACACCTGCGGCGGCGGCGCGGCCAGGAACGCCGGGAACAGCGCCCTCTCGATCGGCGGCGCTTCCATCAGCGCCGCGAATGCCCCCATGTCGGGGATATTCCAGTCGGCGTCGAACAGCCGCTTGAAGCAGCGCGCCAGCGAGCCGTGGTCGATGCGAATGATCCACTCGCGGTTCGCCTTCAGGAACTTGCCCGGCTCGGTGACGAGCGGGATCGCGCTTTTGGCCCAGTTGGCGCTGCCGATCAACAGCGTGGCGTCGTCGATAACCGCGTACTTCTGGTGGCAGACAGTAAACACACTGCGCCCGCCGGTCGACGGCGCCGTCCTGACCTCCACGCCCAGGTCGGCCAGGGCCTGCTGCTCGTCGCGGCCCGAGTCGTGCACGTCGTACATCACCCGCACCTGCACGCCGCGCTCCTTGGCGCTGCGCAGCAGGTCGAGCAGATAGGGAGCGCTGATATTATAGATGTAAAAGCACACCTCGCGCCGGGCGCCGTCCACGGCCTCCTTCACCAGCCGGTAAGAGCAGTCCGGCGAAACACTGGCTTGCAGCCGTGTCACAGACGTGCTCGCCCTGGTGCGGATGCGCGGCTGGCGGGAGAGATCGCCGGCCCCCAGCGCCGCCATCCCCCCCACCGAAGCGTCGATCAGCCCTGTCGGTTC
>JAFGOG010000536.1 GCA_016926595.1 Anaerolineae bacterium | reverse complement strand
TTCACCGGTCTAAAATGTTACCCAGAGGACATCGTTCCGCGGAATGATAATGTTACCCGGAGGAATGATGACCACAGACGACAAGATGACCATCGATGAAGCGTACAAGTACCTGCGCAAGATGCGCCCGGCCTATGAACAAGCGAATCAGACTGAGAAGGGACGCATGTTGGACGATATGGAACGCGTCACCGGCCGCCACCGTAAGAGCCTGATCCGGCTCCTGCACAGTCCCCTGGAGCGCCATCCGCGACAGCGACAACGCGGCCGCACCTACCAAGCCGAGTTTGATGATGCCTTGCGCCGGATCTACGAAAGCTATGGGCGCGTCTGTGCTGAGCGCCTCCACCCCAATCTGGTCGATCTCGCCACGCAACTCGCGGCTCACGGCGAAATAGACCTCACGGAATCGCTGCAGGCCCAGTTAGCCACGGTCGGGCTGACGACGGTCCGTGAGCGCTTGCGCCAGTTCCGCCAGGACGAACCGCAGCGCCCGCGACGTACCCCACGGACCCCCAACCCCTTCCTGCAAGACATTCCTATGCGCCGTCTGCCGTGGGACATCAGCACCCCCGGCTACTTTGAAGTGGACCTGGTGCATCACTGCGGTCCCAGTAGCCACGGTGAATACGTGCACACGCTGCAGATGATCGACGTGGCCAGTGGTTGGAGTGAACGCGTGGCGCTCCTGGGGCGCAGCTATCGGGTCATGGAAGACGGCTTCCGGCGCATCCTGGCGCGCCTGCCGTTCCCGATCCTCGGTCTTCACCCCGACAATGGCAGTGAGTTCTTCAACAACCATATGGCCCGCTTCTGGGCGGCCTATCCGCAGATCGAGATCTCCCGTAGCCGTCCCTACCAGAAGAATGACAATCGCTTTGTGGAGCAGAAGAACAGCTCCCTGGTACGCGACTATGTTGGCGACATCCGGCTGGATACCGTGGCCCAAACGCAGGCCCTGGAGCGCCTCTACCAACAGCTGTGGCTGTTCAACAACTGCTTCCAGCCCACCCTACGCCTCAGCCGCAAGGAGATCCTCCCCGACACCGACGATCATCCGGGACGCATTCGGCGGCGTTACGCCGCGCTGACGCCCTGGCGTCGCATCTGCGAGGCCGACGTGCTGGAGCCTGAGCAGCACGCCATGCCCCAACTCCGCAGCGATGTGACCAACCCCCGCACTCTGCACCAGCAGATACAAGACCAGCTGGCGGTGCTCTTCCAGCTCCCGACCAAGTCCTCAGAGGATCCCGAAGATGTCTTCAAGACCCTGTCCGAATCTTAAGTCTGACCAAGGAGGCGTGGTCCCCCGGTAACATTATCTTCTTGGTGAACGAACGCCTCTGGGTAACATTACCTATTGGTTCAAATGACCCACCGTGATAGGATGATCGAAGCAATCACGGAGGGAACATGGAACAAGATGCTATTGAACGTTTGCAGGCGAAGTCACCAGAGGAAGCCATCATTGAGCAGATCAGTCGTGACTTCAACCTGGCCCCCTTTATGGCCAGGACGCAGTTTGAGCAAATGCAGCGTTACTTTGAGCGGTATCTGGGACTTCAGCGTGATGTAGGGCAGATGACTTTCCTGGCAGTCAGTGCGGATACGCCACCTGGATCTGCGGTTACGGACTGTCCACGGATAGCTGTCACCCTGACGCTTGACAGCCCCGATGATTTGGAGGCTTTGCGTACAGGCGTAGCCGCCCTACGCCGCAGCAAGATCCAGCGCCTCACCGTCGAAGCCCAAGAGCAGGGAGCACTGCTGACCCAGGAGGATCTGGCGCGTTTGCTATGCACCAGTCGGTCCACGATCAAACGGGACATCGCTGAGCTACGGGCACAAGACATAGCGGTGCCGACGCGAGGGCAGATCAAAGATATCGGGCGCGGCGTGAGTCACAAAGCCCATATCGTCGAGGATTGGCTGGCTGGGTATACGTTTAGCAGGATCCAAAGACGGCGCTGGCACAGCATTGGTTCGATTGAGCGTTACTGTAGCGATTTCCTCAGGGTGATCCGCCTCCATGCTCGGGGATTGGCGATAGCGGAGATTCGCATCAGCACCGGGTTGTCAGAGCGCCTGATTCAGGAGTATCTGGATCTCTATGCAGATGCCGGGACTACTACTGCTCAGATCGAGCAGCTACTGATGAGCCCTAGCCCCGCTACCGATGTCCCGGTCGAGGCAAAAAGGGGGAACTTGTTGAAATGACTGCTCCCAAGAACAATACCGCGACGCGGATCCAGAAACGCAGCCTCCCGGATCTCTTGGTACACAAGTTCCTCACGGAGTATGGGTATGACCATGGTCCCGTGATCGCCCGAGCAATTGTCGTGGATATTCTCAGCACGATTGAGCGATGCTATCCGGAGCGGGTGTCTCCGAAAACCGTTGTGTGGTTGGCCGTGCGGCGTGAGAAGCGTGGACAGCACAAGGGGATTGATGTCAGTGACTTGGTACCGGTTCACTTGAAGATGTACACTGAATCCGAAGTTGGTCTGTTGACGGATACGGCTTTGCGCAAACGGCGAAATGCACGACGGGCCTTCAACCGAGCGCGCTTCGCACGTTGGTGTTTCGAGGCCTATGAGCAAGGTGGCGTACTGACCGAACTGGACCTGGGGTTGTTGAGCGGCCTATCTGAGCATTACATCAGCAAAGTGCTACGTGAGTACGAGACGGAGACTGGCGAGATCGTCCCGACACGCGGTACTGTCCACGATCTGGGGCCTGCAGTCACGCACAAGGCCGAAATCGTACGTCGCTGGCTGCGCCATGACTCTCCGGCCCAGATCGCTCGAGAAACTCGGCATTCTCAGGCATCCGTGGATCGTTACATCGCCGACTATCAGAAGGTGCGCCTACTCACGCAAAAAGTCTCCAAAGCCGAGATACCGGCACTCACTGGCTTGTCATCCGGTGTAGTTGAGCAATACATCACCCTACTCACCGAGTACGAACCGGATCTGCCGCTACATCAAACTGCAGTTGAAGAAAAACAGGAAACGTCGTAGTCGTAGGTCTGTGAGCAGTGTGGGTAGGCGTGATTTTCGGCTATCCACACTGTCCACAGACTCCCATCGGTGGGCCATTAGGACTTATTATCATTTCGGTTGACACGACACCACGCTTTAGGCGCCGCGCCATCAGTCGCCGTGACTGGACACGGGTGGGCAAGAACGCCGAGATGGTTGCATGGAAGGCCGAAGTGTTACCTGACTTTTCCTACCCGCTCGATGTGGCGTTGGAGTGTTTCTGGACTGCCGAAGGTGAAAGAGCAGGTCAAGGTCGGCGCACACACGTCGGCTTGGGTCAACTGGCAGGAACAGGGTTGCTTGTTAAGGTTCACGAACGCCAGCCTCTTTGCTGGACGTTCCCTTCAACTGGAAAGGCGCTGGGCGGTGCAACTGCCACTGCCTTTCGCAGAAAGTTCATGTTTTGGCCATTTACAGCAGTTGGGCCTCTGGCTGCACAAATCTTACGCTAGGTACTTTGGGAACGTCCGGTATTGATATTTCTCTGGCTTTTGGTACGGATAATCATCCCGAAATGGTCTATTGCATACCAAAATCAGGATGGTACTCAAGATTTGCCAGGAGATGAACCCTTTGGCCTCATCGGCGTGTTTTTCAGAATGACAGATTGGATTCTTTGCCATTTTTCACTTGCCCTTTGCTCGTCCATAGGATTTGCCTTTTCTGTTATTTTATGTTACCATCCCTACATCAGAGGTAAGGATGAATACACAAACTAATACAGACCTTGCAGGGCTAGGTATCAAAGCAACCAACTTGCTCACTACTCTTGCAGGCGAAGGGCGCAACGTCTTCACCACCGCCGAGGCACACGCTATCCTTGGCGGCTCGAGGACGGCTACCTATAAGCTGCTACACGACCTAGTGCAAGGCGGCTGGCTGCACGCGTTGGACAAAGGCCGTTACCTCATCATCCCCCTTGAGGCCGGGCCGGGGCGCCGTTTCACTATCCACGAATTTCGTCTGGCCCACCATCTGGCCCCCGAAGGCTACGTCGCTTATTGGACGGCTTTGCACCATCACGGCCTCACCGAGCAGATTCCCCGTAATGTGTGGATTGCTACCGCGCGGCGGCGGCAGCCGATTACTTTGTTAGGTGTCGAGTATATCTTTGTCACTCTGCGCCCACATAAGCTCTTTGGCGCACAGACGGTGTGGATCGAAGGCCAGGCGGTCGCCATTGCCGACCTGGAAAAGAGCGTTGTGGATGCGTTGGACCATCCCGAATACTGCGGCGGCATCACCGAAGTCGCTAAGGCGCTGGCGGCGGCGCTGGAAGAGCATGAAGTGGATCTTAACCGGCTCACCGATTACGCATTGCGGATGCAGAACGGCGCGCTGCTCAAGCGGTTAGGTTACCTGGTCGAGCGCTTGCCACTGCCGGTAGGAAATTGTGCAGAACAGTGGCAGACTGCACTTACAGGGGGTCACGCGCTGTTGGACCCAGGCCGCCCCGCCGATGGTCCGATAGAAACGCGCTGGCGATTGCGTGTAAACGTCTCCGAGGCCGAAATCCAGGATTGGCGGGGAGGATGAATGATTACCAGAGCTGAGATTCAACGGTTGGCAGCGCAGGCTGGTGTACGGGTCGAACTCCAAGAGCGCGATTACGCTTTGGGCTGTTTTCTGCTGGCATTGGCGCGCACGTCCACACTGGCGGAAGTGTTGGCCTTCAAAGGGGGAACTGCACTGCGAAAAATCTACTTCCCGGCGTTTCGTCTTTCCGAAGACCTGGATTTCACTCTCCTACAGCCGGTATCCGAGGATGTGATGCAAAAGCAGGTCAACGAAGTCTGTCGTCGTGTGACAGCTGATTTTGGTGTGCCGATGCAGATCGCTTTATGGAAGCAAAGCCGTGACCTTCCTGGTGAGGAAGCCTATCGTGCGCGTGTCAGTTATATCGGCCCGTTAGGTCAGCCCGGCACCGATCCGGCCCGTATTACTCTCGACTTGACTTGTTACGAGACCGTCATCCTACCAGCCGATCCACGGCCTGTCATACATTCCTATTCCGATGCCCCGACCGAACCTCTTGCTGTTCGTACCTACTGTCTGGAAGAAATGCTGGCTGAAAAGCTACGCGCCCTACTCCGGCGCAGCTATCCCCGCGATTTGTACGATGTCTGGTATTTGCTCAGCGTGCAGCGGGCACAGTTAGATCAGACGCGATTCCAGACCATCGTCACGGCGAAGTTTCAACACAAAGGCTACACGCTGGACAGTGTTGCGTCGCTTTTACGCCTGGCGCGACGTCCGGGTATGGATGTGGCCTGGGATCGTTCCATAGCACACCTTGCGCCGGAGCCACACACCTATGCCGAGGTGCTCATTGCGCTGGAAGCCCTATTGCAGGAGTGGCTACGCCTATAACACTGCTGTCAGCCGCCTCCGCGATTTCACCACTGTAAGGACTCCTCTATTGCGCACAATGATCCGTACACTGAAACCCTATTCTGGGATGGTGCCGCCGGCAGCGTTGTGGAGTAGGCGGTAGACCAGCCAGTCGGTGACGTAGGCCTCGTAGCCCAAGCACAGGGCCTCCGTGGGACTGTGCCAAGATCAGGCGGCGGGCTTCCTCAATGGCGTCGCTATTGCCGTCCTTGACGGCTTCCCAGGGCACTATGTCCTTGATCAGTTCCTGGAGGTGCTCGCGCTCTTCGGGATGGTCCTCACCGGGGCCGTTGATGAGGGCGGCAAAGGCGGTGGTGCGGGAAACAGCCAGCGGGCGTCGCGCCCACCAGATGTGGAGGGCGGACGAGGGGAAGCGGATGGACTTTTCGCGCGCCGAGGCGCCGGAGATCTCGGCGAGGGGGATGGCGTATTCGATGAGTTTGCGGGTCATTGGATCTCTTTCTATTTAGCGCCAGTCATTGAGCCAGCGGACCTGCCCTATCCACTCGCTGTCTTCCGTCTCACACAGAAGCCGGTCCAGGGTCGCAATGAGCGCAAACAGCGTCCAACTCGCCTGCGCTGCCAGGATGATGCCGTGGTGGCGAGGATAACGGCGCGCCAGCGCGAGAAAGTCGCGAATGTTGAATGTGAACAGACAGCGCGCCTGGGCCAGCGCGCCCAGAAGTTGGAGCTCGCCACTGGCATCCAGCGCCATCCACACATTCGGCGTGCGAGTCACATCATGCCCACGTGCGATTAGGGCGGCTTGTAGCACCTTGATGGACGCATCCGCGTCTAGATGCAGGCGCGGGCGGCGCGATGGATCAACCACGCGCCTGCTCCAGCACGCCTTCGGCCTGAATCGCCTGGTCGATCTCCTCGGTGTGCGCACGGTAGAAAGCCAGCGCCTCGGCGACTTGCGCATCGGAGAGGTCGTAAGCTTCAGCAATCTCAGGCGGCGTCGTGTCCCATCGTTCCGCTGCGATGACGACCGTTTGTACCCGCACCCCGGTTCCACGAATCACAGGCGTCGGAACACCGGTGGCGCCGCGCCGGTAGGTGATCTGCGGGAACGCGGGATCATCCAGGGCCTGCCGGAGTTCGCCCACCTTTTCGGCCACGGCCCACATAATGAACTGGTTCAGCGACACGCCCTGCGCCGCTGCCAGCGTCTCGGCCTCCTGTTTCAACTGCGCCGGTAAACTCAACGGATAGCGTCCCATGTCGGCCTCCCTTTCGCCTCTTGATATCGCATATGATATCACACACGATGTCAACTGCAAATGGGAATGCCGAAAGCGCCAGCCGGCGTGGCCCCGCCGGCGGCGACGTCGCCCAGGTCGGCGGCGAAGACGGCTTCGTCGAACTGCCCCTTGCGGATGTCCTCGTGGAGCGGGATGATATCGAACCAGTTTTGCATATATTGTACCTCGTCAGACGTATCGCTGCATTCCTGCTATAATACATTCAGGCGGAAAAGAACACCGAGGGAGGTGTACATTATGGAAACAGGAACACTCGTCCGTGCCGTGCATCACAAAGGTGTACTTCGTCTACTTACTGAACTCCCCCTACCCGAGGGCACCCAGGTGAGCGTAGTTGTCTTCGACAAGACGATAGACGAAACACGCTTACCCGACACAAGCCGGCGCACTACAGTCCCCTCCGTGCCGGCGGAGCGTCTGAGCCATTTCAAGGCCAGAATCGCAATCGGCGGCGATGCCCTGGAGGATAGCGAGGCTTTGTATGACTGAGGTCGGGATTGACACCTCGGTCATCATTGGCTTGCTCGATCCTAGAGACATTTGGCACGAAGCTGCTTGCGATCTGGAAGCAACACTGGTTGAGAAGCGGGCTAGCATCGTTATCTTCGACTGCGTCTTGGCCGAAGCCGTGAGCACAATGGCGCGCCGCATCCACGAACAGCGTCGTGGGGATGATCTCGATAGTCTCCTAACGCGCGTATTCAGCGACTATCCCCAACAGGACATCCATTGGATTCTCCCCGATGTCCCGAACCTTTATACCGATATCCTTGGATTGGTCGGGACATCGGGCGGCGAACTCAACTTCAACGATGCACTCATAGCCCTGGAATGCCGCGAGTCCGGCATCCCGTTCATCGCCAGCTTCGATCGTGACTTCGATACCATCGACTGGTTGAAGCGCCTGGCGAAGCCGGAAGACTTCGCATTCTAGCCAAGCAGATCCAAGCACGTCACAGGCACATCGTCCCAATCCGGCTGAATGCGCGGCGCCGTCGACTGGCAGATCGGACGCAAGTCTAGCGCTCCATCCTCAACTACTCTGGCCCTGCATCCCGCGGCGATATCGCCCAGGTCGGCGGCGAAGACAGCTTCGTCGAACTGGCCCTTGCGGATGTCCTTGTGGGGTGGGATGATGTAGAACGAGCTTTGCATATTGCCTCCCAGACGCCCTGGATCGCTTCCGGCTATCAGTCCTGATTGATTGGAGTCTCCTGAATAGATGCGAAGAAACCTGGATCCCATCTGAAAAGTAGATCCTGCTTAACTTCTTCCCGATCCCAGATGGACGTTGTCCACCAGCCCTCGCACATTCCTCCAGGCTTGATGGTACAGAAATCGAAGCTGGGCTCTTTCTCCGGTAGGAACAACTCCCCATGGATCTCGCCCCCACCATCCACCAGACCAAAGTCATCGGAGAAGTATCGCTGTTCGCTATCGCTGTTGTTGACAGCGAGTATGTACAATGAGACGAATACTTTGCCGGACTCTGGTCGGTAATACCCGATACGATAACTCCACGAGATCTCCCGTACACCAACCATTGTCCCCTCGTAGGTCAACCACCTGGTAACTCCCGCTGTTCTGGGAAACGGGGTCGGGGTTGGTGCTCGTGTGAGCGTAGACGTCGGAGTCGGCGGTGAAACCGCAATGATCTGCACGTAAAGAACAGTGCCGAAGCAGTCGGTCTGGTTGATGCAGAGTCTCCATTCACCACGGTATGTGCCGGGCTGCTCTGGAGCGGTCAGCTGGACAGACAACTCCGCCTCTTCATTGGGTTCTGTGGCCGGAATGTCAACAGGCTGATGGGCCCCAAGATCATTGCCATCGGCAAAGACCAGTTGATAGCCGGGTCCCCACTTGCATGTACCAGTGTTCCGCACTCGCCACGTCTTGACAACGCTCTTTCCCAACACTACCTGCATATTGTCTGGCACCGTCACATCCTCGACAAAAGCCGCATTCAAGCGACACGCCGAGACATCAACTGTGGGAACTGATGTTGGTGTTGGAGTCTCGGTCGACGGCGAAGTTGGCGTCTCCGTAGGTACCGGAGTCCGGCTCGGCGTGACCGTCGGGGTCAGCGTAGGGGTGTCGGTAGGGCGGGGTGTCCAAGTGGGCAAGAAACCCATCTCACGGATCGTAAGGTCAGAGAAAATGTACACTATGGGCAGGCAGAAACAGGCAGCAACCGCGATTCCAATGATCAGCAGAAACTTTCGCCACTTCTTCGGCTTGCGGCTCGCGCTAGATTCCTGTGCTTTTGTGTTTTGAGCCACGGTCATATCTAGTCTACCTCACAAAAGATGACGATAAACGCTGAATTCAGTGTTTAGTCAGCATTGTCAAAGTTTCGCCCCGTCCCGCTGATCATAACTGCTCACACACAACACGCAGATGAGCACGCATCGCGGACGGATAGAGGTTAAACTCATATGCATGCTCAATCGCATCTCGCATGATCTCTTCGAGTTGTCCAAGCCCTACATAATCACGCTCCAGCAAAAAGACGATGTCTTCAATGTCCGTATCGAATCCTCGATCCAGCTTGCTGAGCGCGATACTGTATGGATCGAAGATGTACACGCTCAACGCACTGCACTGAACTGACCTACATATACGGCTCGATCGCGTGCATTTACCTGCACCGGGATAAACTCTCCGATAGGGACCGGTTCCACGTCAAGCTGCATTTCGTCTGGAAGGCGGGCAATCTCACGCTGAAGGGTATCAGGCTCCCGATCACTTCCGACGTAATCGATGTCCAACGTGGGGCGCGGGCTGCCCAACAAAGACAGAGCACTGCCGCCCAGCAGATACAGGGTCGCAGGCTGGGAATAGCGCTCCCCCAAGGCTTCGAGAAAAGCGATAATGGTCTCGGATGCTAAGCTACCCATCGCTGTCTGCGCTCCAGGATTGCCACCCACTGCCGGGCGGCGCGCTCGTAAGTCCCCAGCCAGTTGATGGGCTTGCCGCTCAGTTCCGCATGCCGCCGCGCCAGTCTCGAAAGGCCGGCATCCGGGTCCGAACACATCGTCAGTCCCAGATCCGCTGAAAAGAGATCGGGGAGACGGGCGCGGGATTCCCCCAGCCGGGCCAAACGCGCCCGGCATTTCCGCTGCAAGTAGAAGGCAGCCGTGGCATAGCATTTGAGCGTGAGCCGCGCCGGCGCAGCCAACGGCATGGCATCCCCTAGATGTTCGGCGAAATCGGGCCGGTGGAACAGAAGCGGGATGATCGCCAGGCGTAAGCGCGCTTCCTGACTGGATGCGAGCAGGGTCAGAAGCCGGGCTGGCGTCGATGGACCAGACGGCATTGACGACTGCGACTGCGCCGCAGGCAGCGCAGATGCTGCCCCTGCTCTTCTCAGGAAATGCACCCCTAACTCGTCGAGTTCAATGACCAGAAGCTCGTTCAGGGTGTCTCTGTCAGAGCCAACCAGACCCACGTCTTGAGCCAACACCGTTCTGCGCTAACGCCTCCTACGTTTGCCCCTATCATACCCTCGAACAGAAACATTCGCACGCTCATCGCTGATGGCACCTTACCCCTCCAGGTCCATGCTCAACTGCTCCGGCCCCTCATCCTGTTTGGCGCGCGGCGCCGCTGTCCGAGGCGCAATCTCCGCACTCTCGCGGATATACCCGTCCTTGCCCATCAACAGCCCCTCCAGGAGCTGCTTCTCCTCGTTCCCCACGATCAAGCTCTCGGCCACGGCCTGCCAAGACGTGCCGTTCAGCGTGAAGGTCTTCACCTTGGCGGGGACCGGGAGGAAGGGGGCGGCGATACGCTCCGGGATGCAGCTCCATAGACGACTCCGTGTGAGAGCGACTGCGCAAGACAACCAAGCCCGCCGGGCACGGACTTGCACCGGCGGGCAGAGGCTGCCACTGGCATCACCCTGGGCGGTGCTGCGCCCGGGTCCCCAGCCCCTAAGGCGCTTCCGTCGCCCAGGGGCTTCTCTTTTCAGGAACCTGCTCCAGTGTTTAACAATGTAGGGAAATGCACAAGCCAAGACAAGCACAGCAGATTGTCAGGCGTTTGGAAGGTCGGGGCGGGGGATTGGGAGATCTTTGTTAGGTGGAATGGCAACGCCGCGAACACAGGGGCCGACAGGATGACTTGAAGGTAAATCCATCCTTATAACCCTCCTGCTTTCCTCCATACTTGACTTGCCGTGGGCGGTCCTTGTTAACGGTTACTACTCGTTCTCTAGTGCCAGTGAGGTTGCCCTTGACAGACATAAAGAACAGGATACTGCTGTTCAAAGACGACTGGGGAACGATACCCCAGGGTAGAGTGAAGCCGTTGACGATTATAGAAC
>JAFGOG010000535.1 GCA_016926595.1 Anaerolineae bacterium | reverse complement strand
CTCGGCGCCGTGGGCCTCGGCTGCTTCCAGCACCGGGTCGTAGCCGGCCTTTTTGCGGCGCGACCAGGGCAGAAGCTTCAACGTGCTGCCTTTGTGTTCCAGGATCTGGTAGCGGTCGGCCAGCTCCCGGTCCGAGAGGTTGCAGGACAATGTGTAGAGGATGGCCGCCCCGGCGGGCGCATCCTCCAGGCCGAAATCGTGGCGGTGGAGCAGGTAGTAGGAGGTCACGTCGTCCAGGCCGCTGACTGCTTCGGTGCCGCCGTTGCCCGACAGCACGCGGCCCACGACGAAATCGACGACCATGCGCCGCGCGTGTCCCAGGAACTCGGAGACGGTGAGCAGCTCGCCCGGCTCGTTGGCCTTTTTGACGGCGGGATACCGGCTGTAGGCTTCCAGCGCCGGGCCGGTGGCGGCCCACACAAAATCCGGCCCGCGGATGCCGGCGTCCCAAAAATCGCGCAGGCGGTCGATGATGTTGGTCCGCATCTCGGCCAGCACGCGATTATCCCAGCCGGGACGGGCTGTGACCGGGCGTTTCTTGCAGACGAGCCAGACGGAGGAGGCCAACGCAGCAGAAGAGAGTGAGCGCGTACGGACAGCACGTTCAGTCTGGATGGGCCAGGAGCCATCTACTACAAATCCAGCGCGAATGATAGCTGAGACCAGAGTTTCCCATGCATCGGGCTGTTTGTTGGCAAAGACCACTACCATCCGTCCGTCAGATCTGAGGGCATCGTAGCAGTTCTTGAAGACTCGTACCATGCCATCTTCATAGGCTGCCTTCGACTGTTCTTTATTGCCGTCAAAACGGCTTGATTCATCAATAAGCTCTCCATCGACTGTCTCGTGATCCCACTTTGGTGACAATGGTTCCTCGTAGACGGTGTCTATTTTTTCGGAGAGCCCGTACAAGGTGCGCCGCAGCCACACGTAAAAGAAGTCCATCAGATCAGAGTATGGAATTGCATCATAATATGGAGGATCTGTGATAATAAGGTCTATATCTCTTGCATCTTGCAGTTGGATCGAGGATTTGCAGACGACTCTGGGGAAAGGGACTCCTAGCGTAGCATCCAAGAAATGCTCACATGCCAGAGCGATCCAGTTGATTGCACCTTCATAGCTTCCAGTCAACCCCGATATGAAGTTTACCTCTGAGAAATCCCACGAGATTGGCAGTGCAAAGCGTTGGAAGGTGTTGACGTTGAACTCCCCGCCGGGTTGCCAATGTGCTATGGAAGAACCAGCATCGGCCAGTCTGTCTACAGCCAAGGCTAGATATCCGCTGATGGCCTCAATCCATCCTGATGGGTACCCTGAATCTCTTATCGTTTCGCGCAAATCACGCGTGTGCTTTACGAAAACTCCCAGCGCTAGCAGTTGACGGGCTGTAAAGAGCTTTTGCCACTCGTCAAAACCGTAAAGGGGCACTCGAAATCCCAATGCCTCCTTACCAGGTAATGGTTCGTCAGGAATCCCAAAGGGAATCTCTGCGAACGTCTCAAGCAAGGCCCCATCGGCTTCTTCCACTGCCTGAAGCTCAGATTCCGTCGGTAGACGGTACTCTTTGCCATTTTCACCATCCACCACCACGGCAGTCATTCTCGCACTTAGCCGTCCAGCTTTTCCCTCCAATCGGATGTCGGCCATAGTCATGATCGCACTACAGCAGGGACAAATCGCTCCTGCACGAGACATGGTACCCTTGCCTACATCCTTACCCTTGGGTGGCTTTTGGTCGATGCCAAAGATCACATCTGACCCATCGGCCTTGGGCTCCATCGTCAGTACAACGCGTTTCTTGCCCTTCTTCACCAACCAGCTCGTCTTGAGTAGCGGGATCGTCGTCCGGCAGTTCTTGCAGGTCACCGTCCGCGCCCAGAGGTAGGCCACCGTGGGCTTGCCGTCTACGGTAGGGTAGAATCGCTCCAGGTCGGCGCGGGTACGCTGCAGCACCCACCAGCCCCAGACGCGCACGTGCCAGGCCAGATCGGCTTCCAGGCTGGCGTCCGGCTCCATGCCCGGCAGCCGCAGGGTGGAAGCCTCGTCGTCCAGGCCCAGTTTTTTCAACTCTGCCGCCAGGCCGACCCCGCTGAAGCCCTGGGCCTTGAAGAAAGATGCCACAAAGTCACGATCCCGGAGCACAAAGTCGGGCAGGGGATGAGTCTGGCCCGCGAGTCGCTGGGGGTATTCTAGCGTGCATTTGAGCAGGAACCAGGCCACGGGATTGATGTCCACCGCCGTGGCCTCGCAGCCCAGGCGCATCGCCTCCAAAGGGATGGCCCCGCCCCCGGCGAAGGGGTCGAGCACGCGGGGCGGGCGGCCATCGTACGCCTCGCGGATGCGCTGGCGGAACCAGTCCAGGTCCGCGTCGGACTCTCGCCCCCAGTGCAGGATGCCGCCCTCGGTGTACTCCTCCACGGTCTCTTCGATCTGCCCATCGGGCAACCGTTTGGCCGTGACCTTTTCTTTCACCGTGCCGCCCAGCCGCTTGAGGATTTCGCGCCGTTCCTCGGGGTCGTCGGGGTCGGGCAGTAGGGTGGCGATCAGCGCGGCGCGGCAGGCGGCCAGAGGACGCCGCGCCGGCCAGATATGCAGTGTCGAGATGTGGCCGTGGCGCACGTTCTTCTCGTGGACCGAGTCCAACGAGGCTTGTTTCAACGGGAAGGCGACTTCGATGAGGCGTCTCTTATCCATTTTCCCCCTCGTTCCCGATGGCCTTCCGTGCCAGGGCATCGCCGCTCCCGGCCAACACGGCCAGTGTAGAACTTCCCTCCTCCTGCGGTTCGATGCGCTCCAGGACCAGGTTGAACGTCTGCTCATCCCAACCCTGGCGCACTTGGAACGTCATCCGTCCTTCTTCGAAAGGGATATCCCCCACGTACTGGTTGCGCGCCAGGATCGCCTCAGGAGGGAGGTCGGAATCTGGGAGTCGCATTTCGACGCCGTACCGATCCCGGTACTCAAATTCGAAAGTGGGATCCGAATCGACCTCGAAAGCGCTCAGAATGGCATAGCCCAGGGTGGTCAGATGCACGTTGGCCGATGCGGCAATCCGCCGCCAGAGGTGGCGCCCGAGCGAGACCCGGAACACGTATACTCCCGGTTGAAAGGTCCACATGCTGACCCGAGGCAGGTTGTTGCGCCAGGCAGGCACATAGGGTTGAAACAGGGGCTGCAGCAAGCCGTTGGAGGTGGATGAAAGGCCATACAAATCCAAAAACTGTTCCAGGTCGCCGTCCGTCTCTTCGTGCAGCAGGGCCAGGATTGCCTCTCCCAGGGGCATGCTGTACACACGTTCGATCTGCCAGCCTTCATCCGCCCTGGATTGGCCGTGCTCGATCCACAAAAAGCCAAACATCTCCATTAGCGCCAGGCCATGGAGACCCGGATACTCACTCACGTACCAATTGGCCTTGGAATTGCCGGCAATCGGCAGTCCGTCTCCCTGGGCAAAGTGGAGTACCTGCGTGCAATACTGCAAATAATCGTTGGAGAACCGCCGTCTCGCGCCTCGCCGGCCAATGATCTCGGGGCGTCCCCGCAGCAGCCAGGTTTCCAACAGGGTAAAGTAGCGCTCGGTGAGGTTCAGGCTCGACCACGAATCGCGCAGAGCTTCGTCTATAGTCAACACCGGCTTGTATGACTTGCCAACGATGCGGCCCAGGCCGGTTGCCCGGAGCAACAGGTATAATCCATGGAGATTTGGATACGATTTGAGAACCGGACGTTCGAGTCTCACCTCGATGGGGTTCATCAGCCGGGCGTTGATCTCGGCCAGCACGTTGCCTGTGATCAGTTGATAGGTCTGGCTGACCGGGACCTCGCGTCCCCGCAAAGAGGACAACAGAACGTCAAAGTCGCTCAGAAT
>JAFGOG010000077.1 GCA_016926595.1 Anaerolineae bacterium | reverse complement strand
GCGCTGATCCTCGAAAGCAACCTGATCAAGCGCCACCAGCCGCGCTACAACATCCGCCTCAAAGACGACAAGCATTACCCGTATCTCAAAGTGACCTGGCAGGAGGACTATCCCAGGGTGTTGATCGTGCGCCGCATGGAGCACGACGGCGCCCGTTACTTTGGCCCCTTTACCGCGTCGTGGGCGGTGCAGCAGACGCTGCAGACGCTGCGGCGGGTCTTTCCCTACCTCACCTGCAACCGGACGATTACCGGGCAGGACAAGCGGGCCTGCCTCTACCTGGACATCGGGCTGTGCTTGGGGCCGTGCGTCGGCGCCGCCGACCAGGACGAGTACCGGGCCATGATCGACAGCCTGTGCCGCTTTTTGGAAGGCAGGTCGGACGAGGTGGTGGCCGGCCTGGAAGCCAAGATGAGGGCCGCCGCGGATCGGCTCGATTTTGAGCAGGCGGCGGCCTATCGCGACCAACTGTCCGCCATCCAGCGAGTGATCGAGCGCCAGAAGATCATCTCGCCGGCGATGGCCGACCAGGACGTGATCGCCTTTGCCCGGGCCAACGGCGACGCCTGCGCCCAGGTCTTTTTCATCCGCAGCGGCCGGCTGATCGGCCGCGAGTATTTTGTCCTCGACGGCGCCGCCGACGAAAACGACGCGGCGATCGTCACCTCCTTTGTCAAGCAGTTCTACGGCGAGGCGGCATTTGTCCCGCCCCACATCCTGCTCCCCGGCGAGATCGACGAGGCGCTGGTGATCCAGGAGTGGCTGCGCACCCGGCGCGGCGACAAGGTGGTGATCGAGGCTCCCTCCCAGGGCCAGGACCGGGCGCTGGTAGAGATGGCAGCCGAGAACGCCGCCGAAACGCTGGCCCACCTCCGGGCGCAGTGGCTGTTGGACGAGGGAAAACAGACCAGGGCGCTGACCGACCTGCAGGAAGGGCTGGGGCTCGAATCGGCGCCGGCCCGCATCGAGTGTTACGATATCTCGACGCTGCACGGCCAGGCGACCGTCGGGTCGATGGTGGTCTTTGTCAAAGGGGTGCCCCACAAGAGCGACTATCGCCGTTTTCGCATCCGGACGGTCGAGGGGACCGACGACTATGCCAGCATGAAAGAGATGCTGCGCCGCCGCCTGCGCCACGCCACCGAGCCGCCGCCATCCGACCCCGGCAGCAAGCTGGCGGGGAAAAAGGGCGATGCCTCGTGGCGGCTGCTGCCCGACCTGCTGGTGGTGGATGGCGGCAAGGGCCAGCTCAGCGCGGCGCTGGAGGCGCTGGACGAATACGGCCTGCGCGACCAGGTCCCGGCGATCGGCCTGGCCAAGCAGGAGGAGGAGATCTACCTGCCCGACCGATCCGAGCCGCTGCGGTTGCCCAGGACCTCGGAAGGGTTGTACCTGATGCAGCGCATCCGTGACGAGGCCCACCGCTTTGCGATCACCCACCATCGCCAGGTGCGGGACAAGCAGACGATCGCCTCGCAGTTGGACGAGATACCGGGCATAGGGCCCAAGCGGCGCTCGGCGCTGCTGAAGCATTTCGGATCGGTCGAGGCGATCCGCGAGGCAAGCGTCGACGAGCTGGCGGCAGCGCCGGGCATGAACCGCAAGGCGGCGGAACAGGTCAAGGCGGGCTTGTGAAGTCGTGCTGGCGGTTAATCCTGGCGGGGTTCCTGCTGGGCGCCTTGTGGCTTTTCGCCGGCTGCGCCAGCGCCCCGCCTACGCCGACGCCAATCCCCGAAGCGCGGCAGAGCGCGACTCCGGTCGCCGTCGCTCAGCCGGCGAGCCCTTCCCCATCCCCGACGCGGTCGCCGACGGCGACACCCAGCCCCACGCCGACGGCGACGCCCAGCCCCACGCCGACGGCGACGCCCAGCCCCACGCCGACGGCGACGCCCAGCCCCACGCCGACGGCGCGGCCGCCGGTGGAGACCGCAGCGCAACAGCCGGGCGGCCTTTTGTCGGAGGCGATTCGCCTCCAACACTATGGCGACTATGAAGCCGCCATCCCCCTCTACCAGGCCGTGCTCGACGGCGCGCCTGCGCCCGAACAGGCTCGCGAGGCCCACTACCACCTGGCCGAGAGCTATCTCCTGTCCGGGGACTATGCCGCCGCGGCGGCGGCGTGGGAGGCGTTCCTGCCGACCTATCCCACCGACAGCCGCCTCGCTCACGCCAGCCTGATGCTGGCCCGGGCCTACCATAAGGCCAACGACTGCGCCCGGGCAGTGCCCAGCTACCAGGCTTACCTGGCCCGCGAGAAGGTTCTGGCCGACATGGCCCACGAGTGGATCGGCGACTGCTACGCCGCCGATCTCGACCCGGCGGCCTGGGAAAAAGCGATCGCCGAGTACCGCCTGGCGCTGGCCACGACCGGCGACCGCAGCGTCCAGGTTGGCCTGCGGGAAAAGATCGCCGGTATCTACCTGGCCCGCGCTGATTACGCCGGCGCCGTAGCCGAATACGATGCCATCCTGGCGGTGGCCAAGATCGAGGACTATCGGGCCAAGATCGACTATCTGGCCGGTCAGGCGCTGGGAGCCGCCGGCCAGATCGAAGAGGCTCACGCGCGCTACCTGCGCGCCGTGAACAGTTACCCCAAGGCCGAGTACGCCTACCAGTCCCTGGTCGAGCTGGTGGGCGCCGGCGTCGAGGTGGACGACCTTCAGCGCGGCATCGTCGATTATTACGCCGGCAAGGGCCACGCCGACGCCTACGGCGCGGCGATCCGCGCTTTTGACCGTTACCTGGCGGCCACGCCGGCGCCCAAAGCCGATCAAGCGCTCTATCTCAAAGCCCTGTCGCAGCGGGCCGTCGAGGAGCCCGGCGCTGCGCTCAAAACATTGCAGGCGCTTGTCGACGGCTATCCCAACAGCCAATATGTGGACGACGCCTGGCTGGAGCAGGGCGCCGCCTACGCGGCGCAGGGCGACACAGGCCGCGCCGTCAAGGCCTACCAGGACCTGGCCGCCCTTTTCCCGGCAAGCAGCCTGGCGCCCCAGGCCCTGCTGCGCGTGGCCAAGCTCCACGAGAACGGCGGGGCTTTTGCCCTGGCCGCCGCCCAGTACCAGGATCTGCAGAGCCGCTTTCCCGCCTTTGAGAGCGCCGACGAAGCCTTGTGGCAGGCCGGCCTGGCCCATTACCGGGCCGGCGACCCGCAGCAGGCGGCTTTCGTCTGGGGCGCGCTGCTGGCCAAATACCCCCAGTCGGCCTACCGGCTCAAGACTTTGTACTGGCTGGGCAAGCTCGGCGCCAAGCCTGAGGGGGATGCCGGCTACTGGGACCAGGTCGTCGAGGCCGATCCCAACGGCTACTATGCCCTGCGCATAGCCCAGATCCGCAGCGGCGGTACGGTGACCGCCAGCCGGATGATCACCGGGCCGGTCGAGCCGCCGGCCTGGGACGCGGCCGAGGTCCAGGCCGAGATCGGGACCTGGCTGGCCGGTTGGGCCAAGCTGCCTGTGGGCGCCCAAGGCGACGGTCTGGCGGCCACCCTGCCGGTCACGATGACGCAGCGCGCCGATTTTCGGCGGGCCGAGGCCCTCCTGGGTGTGGGCATGCGGCGCGAGGCGTTGGCTGCCTTTGACACAGTGCGGGCGGCGGCCTGGAGCGATCCGCCGTCGCTGGCCCCCCTGACCCTCTATTGGCACGACCAGGGCTTGTACGGGCTGGCGGCCCGCGGCGCTTCTCGCCTGGCGAGCCTGTGGCCGGACGGCTCGATCCATACCGCGCCGCCGGCCATCCAGCGCCTGTCCTACCCGCTGGCCTACGCCGAACTGCTGTCGATCGAGGCCGGGGCGCGCGACCTAGACCCGCTGCTCCTGGCCGCCCTCATCCGCCAGGAGAGCCTGTTCGAGCCGGCCGCCGAATCGTACGCCGGGGCGCGGGGTCTGGGCCAGGTCATGCCGGCCACGGGCGAGGGGATCGCCCGCAGCCTGGAGATGGCCGATTTCGTCCTGGACGACCTGTACCGGCCGTGGGTCAGCGTCCGGTTCGGGGCTTATTACCTGTCGGTGCAGCTCAACCGTTTCGACGACCAGATCCTGGTGGCCCTGGCCGCCTACAACGGCGGGCCGGGCAACACCCTGCGCTGGCTGGAAGCGGCGGGCGATGACCTGGACCTGTTTGTCGAGGTAATCACCGCCAGCCAGTCGCGCATCTATTTACAGCGGGTCTATGAGCAGTACATAACCTACGAGAGGTTATACCGCACCTTCTAGGGAGCTGCCATGCCCGTGCCGGGCGCCACGATTAAAGATGCGATGTTGGGGCGCTTCTACGCCATCTGCAACTGCTGCTCGTGCTGTTGCGGGGCGATGGAGGCCCAGCGCAACGGCACGCCCATGATCGCATCTTCGGGGTACGTGGCGGTGGTGAATGAAGGGCTGTGCGCCGGGTGTGGCGAGTGTGCCGACGTTTGCCAGGTTGCGGCGATTTCTGTGGATGATGGATTCGCTCGCATCGATGCTGCGGCCTGCATGGGCTGTGGCGTTTGCGTGGCCCACTGCCCGCAGGAAGCCCTCTCGTTGCAGCGCGACCCGGCCAAGGGCGAGCCGCTG
>JAFGOG010000534.1 GCA_016926595.1 Anaerolineae bacterium | reverse complement strand
GTACAGCTCCAGGTAGACATTGCTGTCGCCCTGCCAGGCCTTGTCGGCGGACAGGCTCAGGCCGTTGACCTGTTTGATTTCGAGGATAGCCTCGTCTGGCATCGTTCACCTCCCCCTGACCGGCGCACACTCGCCGTTCCGGCACAGTTCGCGCAACCCAATCACTGCAGCAAGTGCCTGTGGCTGTGCGATCATCCCCAATCATCGCTGTTGGCGTCCCAGGCATATCCCATCACCCGGTTGAGCTCCCGCAGGCTGGGCAGCGGGTAGTCAGCCCGGCGGAGCAAGCCGGCGGCGGCGGGGTTTTCGATCAGGAAGGCCAGGGCGCTGTAGGCGTCGTGCGGCCGCGCGGCATTAGGATGCTCGACGTCCTGGATGGCCAGGGCGACGGCAGCGGCGAAAAAGTCCAGGTACGGGTTACCGGTCGTTTGCTGGATAAAGGGAGGTTTGACCTTGCGGCCCATCGGTTTGTCGTCGATTCGGTTCGCGTGTGTTCACGGTTTGTCTGCATCCATTCGGTTCTCCACTTTACCACAAGGTAGCCCGCCAGATCGGCACGTTTCTCTGCCGCAGCGGCACAACGCCCAGCGCGCCGGCTTGCTCTTTGCATCGGTTGGGTGTACAATTTCATTCAGATGGCTCTGCATCTACTCAAGGGCGCAGAGCACATTCTGCGGTGGGATTTCCACCGCCGGTGCCGTGTCCACCGGCGATTTGCCGGCAGACACGGCGCTTTCATTTTTCCGCAGGTTCGGGCCGCAGGTCCGGCTCACCACCCGGTTAATGGCAGTGCACAGCACTGCTTGACCGAACCGGGACGGCCATGTTTCCCCATCATCTTTGCTCTTCCTCCTTTCTGTGACGGTGAGCGGGCAGGGTTTGCCCGCCTGCACCGCGATTTACTTGCCCCAGCAACCAGCCAGTCAAGCCCGTCGCATCGACAGCGGATGAAGGACATCCGAGTGATAGCGGCTCCAGCAGTCGGACGCGTGCCTGACGAATAAGGCGCCGGTGGGACGCCGCGCTCCTGCCAAATGGCGCTGTGCCCTCCGCCACGGCGCTGCGCGGCGTTTTGTTTATGTCGGACCGTTTTGACAAAACCTTTTCGTTGATGCCATGTCCCTCTTTTGTCTCAACAAAACCGATTTTCACAAAAAGCCGCCACAAAAAGGCATCCCCAATGCAGGGAAGTAAATGGACACCGAAAACCCTCAGCTGGTTAATGGACACCATTTACCTCGACGGTGCATTTTACCGCAAAAAGCTCCCCAGCATATCCTCAGCCATCTGGTCATCGTCCAATCCCTCATCGGCCAGTGCCTGGGCAATGTTGCCTGTACGCAGGGCTGCCATCACCGACCTGGCTCTACCTCGCTCCGGCAGAGATGCAAAGAAATTGATCAGATCATCATCCTCACCCGGGTGCAGACGTAGTTTGAGCCACACCGTGACTGTCTCCCGCCGAGGCCGGCCGCCACGATTCGACGCATTGCTCATCTCTCACTCTGGCTCCGTCTCCGCTTGCGTTTTTGCTGCATCATCCCCAGCTTGTACAGGCCGCGTGCCACGGCCATAATCGGCGCGTCGGTGACGAACGCCTTGCCATTGAAGCGGGTGGTCAGTGCGTCCTTGAGGATCAACGCGCCACCACCGACGACGATCGTCGTGGCGAAGCGTCGGAAGGCATTGCCCCAGCGACGCTCAATATGTCCACCGATCTCGCTGGTCCAGGCCGGGAGCGCATCGGCATAGTTCAGTTTGCCCAGGCGCAGTTGGGTGTCCAACTCGCCACGCGAGTACATCCCCGATGGGTCGATGATCTCCAGCAACCGGCGCACGCCGGCCGTCTCGCTGGCCAGGAACCGTTCCACCGGTGCACCGTTGCGGATGACCAGCAGCTCCAGCGTGTTCATCCCGACACTGACAATGCCGATCTCTTGCTTGTAGGCCGGCTTGCGTGATGGGATGAACTCACCCTGGTCGTCGAGGAAATAGTCGAACATCGTGCCAGCCGCCTGGGAGGTGACATCGACGCTCTCGACGGCCAGTTGAAACGCCTCACTGCTGGGTGTGTCCTTTTCCGCATCCTCGACCTGCCAGCCGTGCGATCCCAGCAGCCAGCCGCGCACGCCAGCGACGACATTGCTGGCCGCATCCTCGGTGAAGGCAGACTGGGTCAGGCCAACGACGGCCTGGATGGAGTGTAGGATCAGGCTGTACTGCCGGGCATAGGCGGTCATCCCACCGTAGAACAGGGCAGCCACTTCCGGCGCGCCCAGGAAGCGGTCGTCGGCCAGGTTCTCGACCGGCCTTCCCCAGTCGTGGGCATTCAGGCCGAGGTAAAAGCGGCCCAGCGCCGTGACGATCTGCATCGGCGGCTTCATCGCGCGCAGGCCGGAGACGCGTGCCTGGCGCTGGCGGCGGCCCAGGGCGACGTGAGAAGGCAGTTCGATGCCACCGCAGCGGCTGTAGATTTTGAGCGCGCCGGCGCCGAAATCGACACCAGTAATCTCGCCCCGCAAGGCTTGCTTGGATTCTTGGGTCATTGTGTTGTCCTTTCGTTGAATCAAGCGATTACCAGGCCAGGGCCACATCCAGCCCCGCACCGATCTTGAGCCGGAACAGGAAATGCACCGGGCAGACAGACTTGAAAAAAGTTTGGGCGATCATCAACAGTCGCTCGCCGGTCGAGATCGCGCCCAGGACAATCTCGACCGGCCAAAAACGCAGCCGCCCGGCGATGACCGACTGATACACACCGGCCAATACCTTCTGCCATCGTCCGCGGACCTTTTTGATCAGCACGCACGCCTGTTCGATGGTGATGCTACGTTCGTGTGTCTTGATGGTGGCTGTTCTGTCATTGACAAAAAAGACTTGAAACATTTGGTCTGCTCCTCGAACGAATATTTGCACCGTCCACTGTCTGTCCTGTCCACGCTGTCCACTATCTGTCCAGATTGATTTGCAGGGGCATCTCTGGATGGCAGACAGTGGATAGCTCGCATAGTGCGGGCGTCAACAGCCTCGGTGCACCCTGATAGGCCGGTGCCGAGAGCCAGTCGTGCCGCTCCCACGTCTGAGCCAGCGCGCTCAGATCGGGCTTGCTGATCTCGTTTCGGAAAGCTTTAAAGAGCCGGCCAATCGAAAACGCCCCATCCAGTTCCTCGATGGCATACTGCACCAACCGGCGCTGCAGGTCAGTCAGTTGTGGTTGATGTGGCTCGTCGACCGGCGTCGCAGCCGGTGACACCGTTGCATCCATCTGCGGATCGAGGCGATAACCACGCAGGCGATTGGTTAACATCGCCACCCACTCATCGCGGACAAAGTAGCCTTGCAGTTCCACCAAGTCGGCGTCGAGACGGGCCATCATCCGCCCGCGCGCGGTGCGCGGCAGGCCCTCCGCGCCAGACACGCCCAGGATGACTCGCGAGTGCTCCGGCGTAGCCACTCGAAAGGCAACACGCACGCTCATGTTGCCCTTGATCAGCGTGTTGAGCACTTCCGCCTTGGGGTTCTGGGTGGACAGCACCAGCACGATGCCGAACGAGGCCGCTTTCGAGGCCAATCGAGTCAGCGGGTCGGTGAACGCCTTGCCGGCCAGCATGGCCAGGTCGGTCACCTCGTCGATAACGGCCACAACCAACGGTAGCGTACTCAATCTCAGGGCGGCGGCACGCGCATTGTAGGCCGAGAGATTCTTGGTCAGTGCAGCATGAAAGACCTTCTGGCGGTGGTCCATCTCGGCGACCAGTGCTTCTACCGTGGCGATGACGGCATCCTGCTCTACGGCAACCGGCCGGTAGAGGTGCGGGATGTCACGGTAGAGCACAAACTCGACGCCCTTGGGGTCGACGAGTGCCAATTGCAGTGTGCTGGGTCTGTTGTGCAGCAGTAGGGCCACAAGCATCGTATTGAGCCAGGTCGATTTGCCGGAGCGAGACTCGCCGCCGACCAGGATGTGGCTGGTCTCAAGCAGGGAGCGCAGTTCGGGGCCGCCGTGGCCCAGGCCAACCGGGATCAGGTAGGGCGTGTCAGGCCAGCCGGCGACGTCCAGGGCAACGCGCCTGGGCAGTGGGCGGCGGTGCCCAGCGTCGAGTTCGACGGCCAGCGTCGCGCCGGTCGTGTTGAGCCGGTGGACGTGATGCTTGAGCGCGATCGTCAATTCGTGCAAGGTATCGTCGGAAATGACCCTGGCTAGGCGAACGCCGCGCGGTACACGGGCCGAGTCCACTTCGTAGGCGGCCCAGATGGCATCGGTGGAGAGAAAGATACGGCTGAACTTGATGTGGTCGAGTTCGCCGGTGGGCAGCTCACGGCAGAAGCCCAGGCGCGCCAGGGTGCGCATCGTTTCGTGCCCGATGATCTGCACCTCGCGCTCGAGTTCATCGATTGGCGGTCGCGCGTTGGTTGTTTCCATCCTCTCATCCTTTGCGGTGTCGTTCACGCCAGTATCTCAGATGGCCTCGTCGCCCGGATCGGCACGGCGGGCGGTGGCCGACAGCTCTCCCTGCTCGCGCAGCAATCGCTCGATGTGGCTGCCCTCGATCTGGCTAATTGCGGGCAGGTTTGGAGCCAGCAGGGGACGGTCCAGGTCGTTGTAGATGTTGACCGCCGGCAGCCGCTGGCCGACCTGCTGGCGCAGTGCCGGCGTGGAGCCCGGACCGGAGGCGACGGCGGCGGCGATCTGGGCCAGCTGCGCGCCCTGGGTGACGCGCAGCTGCTCCGGCGAAATCCCCTCCGCGCCGACCTGGCGCACGGCGACCGCGCTGCCATCGAGGGTAGGTGTGTAGATGGTGGTCGGCCCGGCGGCGCGGTTGGCGTCGTGATAGACGACGGCCTGGGCAGGTAGCCACAGCCAGCGAGCGATGCGGATCCACTGCCAGGCGCGCAGGGCCTTGATCGGGAACAGGCCGCGCCCGTCGGCATACTGGGCGGTGGCCCTCTCAGCCAGCCAACGCAGCAGCGTCCAGGCCAGGACGATCAGAAAGAGCACGCTCAATGCGATCAGAATCACGCTGAGCGGCGGCCAGAGCCTGCCCCAGAGTTCGAGCCAGCGCAGGCGGTTGGCTTGCCGGGCCAGGTCGATCGGCGAGGGGCTGAACTGCTGCTGCGCCTGGCTCCACAGCGCCAACGCGCCCCACGCGCAGGCGGCCAGGATGAACAGCGCCAAAAGCGCGGTAAGGATGTACTTCCAGGCCGACTTCCTGGGCCGGGCGGTTGTTGGTTCCATGTCTTTACTCCTCCGCGATGTTCGGGTTATAAAGCCGCATACGATGATCGCTTTCATTGGCAAACAAAAAAACCGGGCCGCTCGTTCAGAGCGACCCGGTTTGAGGTCAGGTTTATGTTCGTTCAAGGATTCTTGAGAGTGGGATCGTGGTGGCCTACGTTACGTAGCACGACGGCGCGTGTGCCATCGTCATTCTGCTGGAACTCGAAGGTGATGCGGATGTCCCGCCCCGTACGCATCTCCCAGATCCTATCCGTGCCCTGGATGCGCTTGACGCGCAAACCGGGATGAGTGCGGTCGGCCAGGAACTGCGCCAGAGCCTTTTTGACCAGCTCCTGGTACGACTCATCCAGCTTGCGGTAGGCGCGCCGGAAGCGTTCGGTGCGGAGGAGCTGCACGTCAGCCCTCCGCTTCGTCGGAGTCCAGGTCGGCGATCAGTTCGTCCAGGGTGTCAAACGCCTTCAGCCGTCCGGCGCGCAGATCGTCCTCCGCTTCGCGTTCGACGGCCTGCCACTCCTCAGTCCAGAACCAGGTCTGATCCTTGTCGATCAACTGCTTGGGCACGAGCACCAGGCGGCCTTCCACCATGCGCATCTCCACATAGTCGCCGATCTCGATGCCGGCCTGACGACGCAGGTCGGCGGGGATCGTGACCTGTCCCCCTCGCGTGACCTTGACCAGTTGTTCCATCCCACACCTCC
>JAFGOG010000533.1 GCA_016926595.1 Anaerolineae bacterium | reverse complement strand
GTTCTCGACGACTATCACCTCATCCGCACTCAGTCGATCCACGCCGCCATTGCCTATTGGCTGGAGCGCGGGCCGCCCCAGATGCACATGGTGCTGGTCAGCCGCAGCGATCCGCCCATCCCGTTGGCCAGGCTGCGTGCCCGGCGGCTGATGACCGAGCTGCGGGTCGACGATCTCCTCTTTACGCCCGACGAGGCGACTCGGGTCCTCGAACAGATGGCCGGCCTCGCCCTATCATCGGAGCAGATGGCGGCCCTCATCGAGGGCACGGAGGGCTGGATCTCGGGCCTGCAGATCGCGGCCATTTCCCTGCGGCGTTCCTCGGCTGGCGCGACCGAGCGGATTCTGCGAACGATAGCGACCGGCCGGCGTCACATCGCCGATTACCTGCGCGAAGAAGTGTTTGAGCGCGAATCGGAACAGGTGCAGGCGTTCCTGCTGCACACCTCGATCCTCACCCGCTTCAACGTCGAGCTGTGCGATGCGTTGAATCAGTGGGAGGCGAGCCGCCGAATCCTCGATCACCTGGCGGACAACGACCTGTTCCTGGTTCCTTTGGGTGGGCCGGGTGACTGGTACCGCTACCACCAGCTCTTTGCGGCGTTCCTGGAGACACACGCCGCTCATTCCCTGACCATTGGCACTCGTGCCGCCCTGCACCGCCGGGCAAGCGAGTGGTATGAAAACAATGGTTACCCGGGTGATGCGATCGATCACGCTCTGAAAGCAGAGGACTGGCTCACCGCCGTGCGTCTGCTCAAGCGACCGGTCACGTTCTCGCGTCTGCTTGATCGCCGTTCGCTCTGGCGCAAGCGGCTGGAAGCCGTGCCCACTGCGAACGTGGAAGGGGATGCAGCGTTGTGCGTTCGGCAAGCCATCGTGCTGTTGGGCGACGACGAGCTGCCGGAAAGCGAGGAGTGGCTGCGCCGGGCAGAGAGCCTGTATGAGGCGGTCGGCGACGAGCAGGGATTGGGTGTCACGTACCTGATCTGGGCTTTCGTCAAGAATGCGGCCGGCGACACGTCGGCCGAGATCGCGGTCGCCGAGGCCGCCCTCGCCCGTCTGGGACGGGCAGAGACAATGGAACGCCAGCTCGCGTCCCTGTCGCTCGCCATGGGCCTGGCCGATCAGGGCCACGCCGGGCGGGCTTACCAGGCCCTGCTCGAGGTGTGGCCTGTGGAGACGTTGGGCGACTTGTTCGAGCTGATGGTCGGCAACTGGCTGGGAAGGGTGCAGGCGATGCTCGGCCAGCTACGCGAAGCCAGAGAATCGTACCGGTGGGCGCTCGACGTGACGGGATACTCGGCTGCCCGCGAATTGCCGGCCACGTTGTGGGGCCACACCGCCAGCCTGCTCTACGAGCTGGACGAGCTGGAAGAAGCAGGCACATGGTGGACTCGCGCTTTCAGCGCGTCGGACCAGCCGTTCCGGCGCGACGTTTATGCCGAGCTGCACACCGCCTATGCCCGATTTCTGTGGGCGCAGGGCCACCAGGAGCAGGCCTTTGCGGTGCTCGACCGGGCCGTCCAGGCAGCCTACCGGTTTGGCGACCGGCCGGGCATGGAACAGATCGAAGCGCAGCGCGTCACCTTCTGGCTGGCGCAGGGCGACCTGGCCCGGGCGCGTGCCTGGTTTGCGCAGCATCCGCTGCCCGAGGATGAGGCTCCGGACGTTGGCCATCGATATGCTCACCACGCCCGCTACCTGGCCCAGGTGCGCACCTGGATGGCCGGGGGCCGCTCCGAGGAGCGGACGGCGGCCCGGCGCTGGCTCGAAGCGATGTCAGCCCTTGCGGCCGAGGACCAACGCCTGGGCGATTGGATCACCACCAACTTGTTGCTGGCCCAACTGGACGCCCAGGAGCAACCGCCCACCGATTTTGCTGCCCGCCTGAAAGAGGTTCTGGCAACAGCGCAGGCGGCAGGCTACGTCCGCACCATGTTGGATGAGGGCGAGCCGCTCGCGGCCCTGGTGCGCCAGGTGGGCCGCGGCGATCCCGCCGCACGATCCGTCCTCGTTGCCTCCCGCCCATCGATACCCAGGAGCCAGCCCCTGGTGGAGCCCCTCAGCGACCGCGAGCTGGAGATACTGGCGCTGATCGCCCGGGGCCACACCAACCAACAGATTGCCGACCAGTTGTTCCTGGCCCTCGACACAATCAAGTGGCACAACGAAAACATCTTTGGCAAGCTCGAGGTCCGCAACCGTACTCTGGCGGTGCGCAAAGCGCAGGAGCTGGGATTGCTCGGCCGCGACCCACCCTGACCCGACAGGCCAAGCCTGGAAACCCGGCCCCCTGTGTTACGCCTCGTGGGCGACGGCACAGGGGGCCGGGCGTTTTTGCGCCACCCACCGCGGTGGCAGTGACCCACCAAGGTAGACCCCCACTCGCCTCCACACCAAAGTGGGGGAACATCTCCTGGCCCAATCCCCACTCTGAGCCCCACTCTAGTGTGGTGACAGCCGCGCCCCTAACTGCTACAATAGGGCCATCACTGCTGGCAAGAAATGCCAGACAAAGAAAAAGAAAGGAAAGAAACATGGACAAGGTTCTGGTGGTTGTGTTCGATGGTGAAAGCAAGGCCTATGAGGGCTCGAGGGCCCTTCAGGACTTGCAGCACGAAGGCAGCATCAATCTGTACGCCAAGGCTGTGGTCGCGCGAGGTGCCGACGGGGCGGTGGCGATCAAACAAGAAGGCGACATGGGGCCCATCGGGACCGGCGTTGGCCTGCTGACCGGAAGCTTGATCGGCCTGC
>JAFGOG010000532.1 GCA_016926595.1 Anaerolineae bacterium | reverse complement strand
GCGCCTGGGCTGCGAGACCTATGCCAGCGATTACAACCCGGTGGCGGTGTTCATCGAAAAGGCGACGCTGGAATGGCCGCAGAAATTCGGCATCGAGGTGGAACTGCCGGAAGAAATGGTATCCGCAGATGACGCAGATGGCGCAGATAGGAAATCTGTGGGATCTGCGCAATCTTCGGATCAGGCCTCTTTCCTGGACGCGCCCCAAAAGACGGTCAAAGTGAACCTGCTGGCCTACCTGGTGGAAAAGTGGGCCAACATTATCCTGGAAGAAGCGCGCGCCGAGATCGGCCGCTTTTACCCGCCCGACCCCGACGGTTGGATCCCGGTGGGCTACCTGTGGGCGCGGACGATCCCCTGCCAGAATCCCGATTGCGGGGCCAAGATTCCGCTGATCAAGCAGTTCTGGCTGTCGAAGAAAAGAGGACAGGACATTGCATATCGTCCCATTGTAGACTATGGTGAACGGAAAGTTGAATTTGAGATTTTAGAAAACGAGCAGATAAGATCTGCGAGTTTTGACCCAAATCTGGGCACAGTATCTCGCGTTAATGCCCGTTGTTTGATATGTGGACAGGTCACTGAAGCCAAGATTGTGCGCCGTCTGGCTCGTGAGGGGCAGATGGGCAAACGCATGATTGCAGTAGTATTGTATCATCCCGACGAGACAGGAAAGAGATATCGTCTCGCGACTGAAAAAGATATCCGTCTCTTTGGGTCAGCAGCAACCTATCTGAAGGAAAAAGCGGCTCGCTGGCCTTACCTGGAAAGTCCACTCCCAATGGAGAAGATGATCCGTAACAGTCGCTATATGACGCCAACTGGTTATGGAATGACTCGTTGGCAAGATCTGTTCAACGCCCGGCAGAAGCTAGCCTTAGTCACGTTCTTGGAGAAAATCAAAGGTAGCTACAATCACGTGTTCACTGACTGCAAACGGATGGGACCACAAATCGAGGTCAATGACCTAGCACAGGCTGTGATGGGATACTTGGCTATAATGTTGAGCAGAATAGCAGATTTCAGCTCAACTTTATGTGTATTGAATAGTGTTGGTGGGAGGGGAGTTGTACATACGTTTGGCAGGCAAGCTCTCCCAATAACGTGGGACTATATAGAATCGAATGTGTTTAATCCTGCAGGTGCCAGTTGGTACGCAGCCATAAATCAAACGAGCAGAGTTCTCTATGCAAGTTTTACGACAAAAGATATTCAAGCATTTTGCACCCAACAATCCGCTAGCAATATGTCTTTTCCAGACAACTATCTTGATGCCATATTAACTGATCCACCCTACTACGACAATGTGCCTTATGCCGCCCTTTCTGATTTCTTCTATGTCTGGCTCAAACGTGCAATTGGCGACTTTTTTCCTGATCTGTTCGCCACGCCGGTAGTGCCCACGACGGGCGAGGCGATCATGGAGCCGACTCGCCACAAGAGTGCCGAGGCAGCCAAAGCCTTTTTCGAGCGCCTTTTGGGCGAGTCGTTCGCCGAGATGCATCGCGTGCTCAAACCCGGCGGCGTGGCCGTCATCGTCTACGCCCACAAAACGACTGAGGGCTGGGAGACGATGCTCAATGCGTTGATGCAGGCTGGATTGGTCGTCACTGGTTCCTGGCCAATGCATACGGAGAAAAAAGGCCGTTTGCGCGAGATTGCCTCCGCCGCGCTGGCCTCCTCCATCTATATGGTTTGCCGCAAGGTTGAGCACGAACCACTGGGGTTCTGGAACGAACTACAGCCCAGGATCAAGGAAAGGGTCGAGGCCAAGCTAGCCCAGTTCTGGCGCGAGGGCATCGCTGGCGGCGACTTTTTCATCTCCGCCATCGGCCCGGGCATGGAAGAATACTCGCGCTACGAGCGCGTGGAACGGTACTCGGGCGAGCCGGTCACCACCGCCGACCTGCTGGCGACTATCCGCCAGGTCTCGACCGATTTCCTGGTACGCCGCCTGCTCAAGGAGGCCTCCAGCGAGGCCATCGACAAGGAAGCGCAGTTCTATCTCACCTACCGCTGGACCTACCTGGAGAACCGCGTGCCCTACGACGACGCGCGTAAGATCGCCAGCGCGGAGGGCGTCGACCTGGAACGGGTGTGGGACAAGGCGGGGTTCGTGCGCAAGCGCGGCGCCGACATCGAGGTGCTGGGGCCGCAGCGGCGCGGCGAGGGCAAGCAGGTCGAGAACATGGTCGACGCCATGCACCGCGCCTGCCAGTTGTGGGAAAAGGGGCAGCGCGCCGAGCTAGCGGGGCTGCTCGCCCAGACCGGCTACGGTGGCAGCGGCGCGTTCTGGCAGTTCTGCCAGGCCATCGCCGAGTGCCTGCTGGAGGGAAGTAAGGAAAAGCAGTTGCTGGAAGGGCTGCTGATGGGCAAGGAGAGCTATATTCACGAGAGCGCAGTAACCGTGAAAGAACAAACCAGGCCACAGCAGACAAGTTTTCTGGACGAATAGGAGACATACCGTGGCAAAATGGGAATCACTGGCTGTTGAGAAAGTCGTACAGGGCATTCGCGAGGACAAGTTGGTCCTACCCGTCATCCAACGGAGCCTGGTCTGGAACGAGGAAAAGATGGAGTTGCTCTTTGACTCGCTGCTCAAGGACAACTCGTTTGGCGGGATCATGGTCCTGGACGAGGAAAAAGGGGAACGCCCGCTGTTTGCGTTCAGAAGGTTTTCCCGTGAAGGAGAGGAGCAGCATTCGGTCGTTCAGGAAAAGCTCGATCAGTCGATCTCTCTGGTGATCGATGGGCAACAGCGATTGCAGGCCTTCTACATGGGATTGGAAGGAGCAAACCTTGGCAAAACCATGTATTTCAACCTTTGTGGCACCCCGTTGGAATACGAGTTTCGGTTTGCACATGACGAGTCCAAGCTTCCTCAGCAGGAACCCGATGATGGAAAAGGCACTGCCAAAAAGCTGTGGTATCCTGTGAGAACGCTCTTTAGTCGCCTGCGCAAGGTGGGTGACGATATTCAGGTGGCCAATGAGATCATTGCAGCAAGAGGAGTCACAGGTGATGTCGCTAAAGATGCAGTCAAAGCGAACGTTGCGCGGTTCTACAGGTATGTGTCACATCGAGATACGATCGGCATCTCATCGGTCACTGTCAACAAGACCCACGAAAGCGAGGAAAGACAGCGTATTGTCGAGTTGTTTCGTCGTCTGAATGACGGCGGCACACGGCTCTCTTTGTTCGATCTGGCCGCTTCTATGTTCAAGGGTTTTGATTACCGGATGGAGCGTTTTTTCCGTGAAGTGCGCCAGTTCGATGATATCGGCATCGGCCAGGATGAGGTGATCAAGCTGATATTCTTACTTCAGGGCAACCACATCAAAGAAGTGACCGGTATTGAGGCCAGTGACGCCGAGTTTGTGATCCAGAATCGAGAGCGGATCATTGTCTCTTTACAAGTCCTATGCGCCTTTCTCGAGCACGCAGAACTCACCAAATACTATCAGAGCGGCGGCCGTTCAGTCATCCCGCTTTACTTTGTCGCTTACCATATCTTTCACAAGGACGTGCCGACGGCGCAACTGGGCAGCATCTATGACAACTTCGATGTAAAAAACGACGACTTTCTCAGTTTGAAGCGCTGGGTTTACCTTTCTGTCTTGAATGGCGTGTTCAGCCGGGGCGTAGGTTGGATTCCTTACCGCACCGGCATTCGCAAGATCCTGGATACCCTCAAAGGATACAAGAACCAGGTATTTCCCGCCGAGGCCTTGTTCGAGGTCTATCGCCAGCACCCGCTCGCGTTCAGCTCAGAGATCGCTCCCGGCCAGATCGATCGATGGGATCGAGACTTTGCCTTCTATCTGATGTACGACTGCAAGGTATTGGCCGGGCGGGACATCGACCACGTTCATCCCAAGTCCAAACTGGATGCCGCCGGGGTAGCCCCACATCAGATCCACTCACTGGCCAATCTCCAGCTGCTGGACGAAGGCACGAACCGCGGCGAGAAACGAGCCAAGTCGCTGGCTGAATGGCTCAACAGCAGCGGGGTCGGCAAGCAGGCCAAGTACCTGTGCCGGCATCTGATCCCAGAGGAAGAGGCCAAGTGGGAGATCGCTCAATTCGACGCGTTCCTGCAAGAGCGCGCGGCCAAGATCGTCGAAAAGGTCTGCTCGGCCATTCCCGATCCCGTGTTCGTTCCGCCGCCTCCATCGCCGGTGGTGTCTGAGACGCCGCCAGCCGAAGCTGTCGCTGCCCAACCACTGCCCGCGATCGACGTGGATCTCCTCCGGGAGCAGTTGACGCCGGAGCAACAAGCCGATCCGGTCCTGCAAGATAATACGACCTGGCACCAGATCTACATAGAGGCTCACTGCGGCCCCCAGTGGGCAGGCATCTACCGTAAAGCGCTGGCCTCAATCGGGGTGAAAACCGTGGCGGACCTGGCATTGCTCGTGATGGCACTCGAATTGGAGGTATGGTGGAAGGGCTCCAACGACAGTAACATATACCGTTTCCATGACCCTGCGCCCGGGGGCGACAAAGTGGCTATGGACACCAGGTCCTTTGGCCGTTGGGCGTGGAGTGTGGCTCTGCAGCGATTTGAGCAAAAGGGCTTTGACTGGCGAGAATTCCTGGTTGACGCACAACCACGTGTCCAGGTCGACAAAGACGCGCTGCACGATCTGCTGCCTCAGGAATACTGGGATCACCCGATCTTGCAAGATCAAACAACCTGGGCAGATGTCTACAAAAACAAGGGACTGTATGGGCCCTGGGCGGGCCGGTATCGGAACCAGCTCGGTTCTGTCGGGATCGTCACCATCGCCGATTTTGCCCTGTACATCATGGCCTTGCAGCTCGAGTTCCTGTACAGCTATGAATGGGGCAACGTGTTTCGCTTCCACCGGCCTGCGCCTGATGGCCAAGAGATCACGCTGAACACCAAATCGTTCGGCGGCTGGGCGTGGAGCACGGCCCTGAACGAACTGAAAGCGCGCGGGCTCGATTGGGAGGCATGCGTGGTGAATCAGGGCTAAACAGAAACGGCTGTTTCAGTCATCGGCTCAGACCAGGTCGCCGGGGCTGGCTACCCGCTTGAGCCAATCCACCCGGTCAAAGTCGCGGTCGAAACTGGCAATAAGCGGAATGTCACGGTAACGGCACGAGAGGGCGATCAAGGCATCGTTGAAATTCAGTTCGCCGCCTGACGCCCGCATCAACGCGACGATCTCGACATACAGCGCCGGCACGTCGGGCAGGGCCCACATGATGTCATCTGCTGGATAGGCGACCAGCACGTGATCCAGCAGCCGGTTCAGGTCGGCCAGGCGACGCTGTTCGTGAATGCGCCGGGCCAGCGTGCTGAGCGCTTCGGACAGGACACAGTCGAACACGACGACCTCGGCCTCAAGCGCCTGCAGCGCGCCTTTGACCGCCACCGCCGGATCGTGCCAGATATCCTGTGGATCGAGAAGGCCGATCAGGAATGAGGTGTCAATGGCTATCTGCATCGTACAGCGCCTCGCTGTCGGCCAGCGCGTCGCCGCCGAGGGCGACTAACGCCGTGAACCGATCCAGAGCTTGAGCTGGCACCAGCCGGGTCGGAAAAGTCAGTTTACCCGGAGGTGCATCGGATGAAACCGCCTGAATCGTGACCCGGACCCGTGTGCCTTCGGGCAGCTGGAGGGCGTCCAGCAACTTGAGCACACCCTGCTGGTAAACGGCTCGTGCTTGCACAAAGGATGGGGCTTCCATTGATTCATATCCTTTCAAAACCATAGTGTGATACAGCCATTATACCAGAAAACACGGCAATGGTAAAAAAAACGAGAGGGAGAAGTGTCATGACCAACAGAAACCAGATCCGCCTGACCTTTCCTTATCCCATCGCCAAACTCTACGAGGCGGTACGGATCGAGAACGAGCCGCACCAGCGCGTGCGCAAGCTGATCGACCTGTACGAGCGCACGGCGCAGTACCTGGCCCTGGCCGGCCTGGCGCTTTACAGGCTGCATGGGCTGCAGGACGGCCAGGTCGAGGCGCTGCGCCCCGGCCTGGCCCTGCCCAGCCTGGGGCATTGGGTCGACCTGCTCAAGGCATTGAGCGGCACGCTGCGCAAGGAGAAAGACGTGATCCTGCTGACCGCCCAGCCCACGCGCGTCTACCAGGAGGATGCCATTGCCCAGGCGATGCAGACGCTGGCCGGTCTCGTCGAGGCCAGCGTGCCCAAAAAGCCCATGCTTCACCACTTTTTGGACACGTTGGTCCAGTTCCGCAACAAAAAGATCGGCCACGGCGTGCTTTCCTCTGCCGAGGCCAAACAGGCGGTCGGGCCGTTGGAGGCCGGGCTGGTGCAGTGGTTGGCCGAGATCGCGCCCTTTTGCGACTACCGGCTGCTGCACATCGGCCACGTCGAATGGTCGGGCGGGCATTTCGTCTGCACCGGCACCAACATGGACGTCGGCACGACCCTCGACGGCGCGCGCCTGGAACGTGACACACCGGTCGAACCGCACCGCGTCTTTTGGCACCACCTGGAGAGCGGCGAGCTGATCTCGCTGCACCCTCTCTTTTTCTACGACGCCGACCTGCACCTGCTTTACCTGTACAGCGAGCTGAACCCGCAGGGCAGGCTGCTGCTGCGTTGCCCCTACGACGCGCCGGGCGCCCAGTCCACGCACGTGCTCGACCTCGACAGCACGGTCGTGTTAGGCGCCGCCCTCCAGACGCCAGGCGCCTCGACCGGGCAGACAACGCTGCCATCCGCGCCGGCCACAACGCCGCCGCCGGCCAAGGAAAAAGGAGCGGCGGCCATGAGAAACTGGTTCGACATCATCCAGCCGCACGAAGACATCCGCAAAGGGCACTTTGACGAGGCGATCTTTGCCGCCGACCTGGGTGACGTGGTCAGCGGCGACGCGCCGGCCGATTACCTCGACCCCGGCCTCTTTTTCCGCAAGACCTATCTCACCGGCGGCCTGCAGCACCTGCTGGTCCGCGTGCACGACAAGCTGGCGACCGGCCTGGGACAGTCGGTGATCGAGATCCAGACCCCCTTTGGCGGCGGCAAGACCCACTCGCTGGTCACCGTCTATCACTATCTCAAGCACGGCGAGCGGGTGCGCGAGCTGCTGCCGCATTCTCTTCCTCCCTCTCCCTGCGATGGAGAGGGTGGTATCTGCGCAATCGTCGGCACGCATCACAACCCCGTCGAGGGCCAGACGTCAAACGGCGTCACCCGCCGCACCTTGTGGGGCGAACTGGCCTTCCAGTTGGGCGGCAAGGCGGGCTACCAAACGTTTGCGGAAAACGACCGGCAGCGCGTCTCTCCGGGCAAGGCCGGGCTCAGGGCGTTCCTGGCCGCGCGCCAGCCCTTTATCCTGCTCTTTGACGAGATCCTCGAATACGTCAACCGCGCCGCCGGCGTGGCTTACGAGGACACCACCCTGGCCAGCCAGTCCTTTGCCTTTTTCCAGGAACTGACCGAGACCGTCGCCGCGCTGCCCAGGGGGATGATGATCGTCACCCTGCCCTCCAGCTACCTGGAGGATTACGGCGAGCGCAAGGAGGAATCGCTGGCCCGGTTAAACAAGATCTTTGGCCGGGTGGAGAGCATCGAGACGCCGGTGCAGGGCGAAGAGGTCTATGCCGTGATCCGCCGCCGCCTGTTCGACGTGGAGAGCGTGCGTCGGGCCGAGATGAACGAGGTCATCTACCGTTACGTGCAGGCTTACGGCCAGCACAGCGGCGATCTGCCGCCCAAGGTGCGCAGCGCCGATTTCACGCACAAGATGGAGCTGGCCTACCCCTTCCATCCCGACGTGATCGACATCCTCTATGAAAAGTGGAGCACCTTTTCCTCCTTCCAGCGCACGCGCGGCGTGCTGCGCCTGCTGGCCAGCGTCGTCGAGGATCTATACGCGCGCGAGAGCAATATCGACCTGATCCTGCCCGGCGACCTGAACCTGGATCGCCCGTCGATCCGCCAGGAATTCCTCAAGCACATCGGCCCCGAGTACGAAGGGGTGATCGGCTCCGACATCGCCGGGCACGAGGCCAAGGCGCAGGCGATGGACCGCGAGAACCGCGCCTGGAAACACCTGGCCGAGCGGGTGGCCACGGCGCTCTTTTTCCACTCCTTTTCCGCCGACGATTCGGAAAAGGGGATCGGCCTGCCCTATGTTAAGCTGGCTACACTGCGCAGCGACACGATGCCCTCGATGGTCACCGAGGTGCTGGGCCGGCTGTCGAATGCCCTGTGGTACCTCAACAGCCGCGCCGATGCACATTACTTTTCGCGCATCCCTAACCTGAACCGCATGATCCTGGACAAAAAAGAGCTGTTCAACGAATCGTACGAGGAGCGGCTCAAGGAGATCGTCCGCGCCGAGTTGGGCGGCCGGTTCACTGCCTACCTGTGGCCACAGGACGGCGGCGGGGGCGACGTATCGGCGGTCATCCCGGACAACCGCACGCTCAAGTTGGTGATCCTGCGCCCCGAGGATTCCGGCGCGGATATTCCGGCATGGATCGAGCGCAAGGGCGAGACGTTCCGCGTGTACAAGAACACGCTGGTCTTTGCCCTGGCCGACACCGGCGCGTTTGTCAAGCTGCGCGAGGACGTCAAGACACTGATGGCCCTGGAAGAGATCAAGGCCGAGATCGACGCCGGCCAGAGCGGCGCGCTGGCCACCCGGCTTGGCGAGGTGCAGCGGCGGATGCATGCCCTGACTCGCGACTTTTCGTTCAACGTCCGGCGCATGTACCACACCCTGCAGGTGGGCAGCCAGCGCATCGACCTGGGCCAGCCAACAGCCGGGAACCAGGCCCTGAGCGCCTGGTACTGGCGCGAGCTGGAGGACCGCGAGCAGATCGCCACCCGGCTGCACTATCGGATGCTGGTGAACAAGTTCCTGGCCGGAAGCGAAGCGGTGTCGACCCAGGCCGTGTTGGACCAGTTCTACAAGGAACCCGACCTGCCGGCCCTGCCTTCGGAAGAGATCCTGGCACGGGCGGTGCAGCTCGGCGTGCAGGAAGGGGCGTTCGGCCTGGCGGCGTTGGCAGATGGTGAAGTCGATCCTGACTCGCTGCGTCTCGGGCAAGAAGTGCCGCTGGGGGCGATCTCGTTCGACGAGGCGTTTGTCCTGGTCGAACGCAGGCGCGCCGAGGCGATCCTGGCCGAATTGGAGGTGCAGAGGAAAGTGCCACCGGAGACGACGGTTCCAGGCGGGCCCCAGATTGCGACCACCACGACCACCGTCGAGCCGGGTGTTCAGACCGGGACAACCGGTACAACAGATGAGGGCACAGAACGCCCCCCTGCCGTCACCCACTATAAGCGGGTCAGGCTGGTCGTCGAAGGTATTCCCGCCGGGCGCATCGCCGACGTGAACCGGGGCATTTTGCTGCCGATCAGCCGCGCCGTGGGCGATTTCGCCTTTACGATCGCGATCGACGTGTCGGACGCAGAAGGGATCGCCCGGACCACCCTGGAGAACACGATCAAAGAGACGATCCGGCAGATTGGAGGGCGGATCGTCAGCGAAGAACTGGACTAGTCATGCATTGTGAATTTGAGGAGGGATAACCAACACACTCTCACCACGGTCCCCGCAGCATAGGAGGTTTCCCATGGACTGCTGGTCCCAGGTCCAAACCATGCAAGGCAAGACGCTGCGCACGCTCAAGCGGCTGCGGCCCTTTGTCATTGTCGACGTCCTGGAGAGCCAGGTCTCACTCAAGGTGAGCACGGACAAGATACGCGCCGCCCGGCGCGACGAGATCGAGGGCGCCTTCCGCGAACTCGTACGCGAGGGCGGTCTCGCCCTGACCGAGATCCAGGCGCGGCATTCGGCCAGGAACACCGCCTACGTCGCCGCCATCCTGGCCGGCCTGGCCTGGGTCACCTATCAGGACAACCCGATCCGCCTGTTCTATCGTTCTGAGCGCGTCACGGCCCCTGAGAGTCCCCCGCCAGATGCAGCGGCGATTCGCCCGTGCCAAAGCCTGAGCCCCCGCTCCGTAACCGTCCTCAAGCTCATCGCCCGAGGGCACACCTACGATCAGATCCTGGCCCTCCATCCCGAGCTGACCTACCCGGACATCTTTGAGGCGGCGCGCAAAGCGCTAGAAAGGTGAATCATAAAATGCGTGACAAACCAGGTTGTCTATCCGGCCTGCTCAAGCTGGCCTTCCTCAACTGGCTGTTCGACTGGCTGCAGGAGAAATTCGGCTTTGGCCGCGGTGTCTCCTGCACCGGCTGCGGCTGCGGGCTCATCCTGCTCATCCTGTTCGTGCTGCTCGCGTTTGGGGTCATCACCGGCACCGATTGGCTGCAGTTGGGGTTTTGAAAAGGTTGGGACGCGGATGAACGCGGATCTGGCTGATCTGCGCCTGTCATCTGCGTGCATCTGCGTCCCAAAAGGAGGAATCCATCTGCATTATCGTTTCTCGATGTACTCTACACCTTCCAGCCCCTCAAAGTGCCTGTCCTGCGTCCACAAGGTGGCGTGGTGGAGACGCGCGGTGGCCAGGATGAGGCTGTCGGCCATGGCAAGCCTGTGCTCGACTGATAGCTGCGCCGCATAGAGCGCGATCGGTGCGGTGACATCCACGACCTCGCCGTTGTACAACACTCCCACCGCCTCCAGAGCTGCGTCCTCACCGCGCTGCCGGGATAGATGCTTGAACACCTCGTACAGACAGATGGTTGGCACGATCAGTCGCTCGCTGTCGCGTATGGCGGGAGCAAAGAAAGCTGCCGCCTTGCCGTCGGCCAGGTATTCTAGCCAACCTGACGAATCGACAACGTTCATCGCTCCTCGTCCTCTTCTTCGCGGCGAGCATCGGTGTCGATCCCGGGGAACATCCCCTGTGCTTGTTCAATGGGCGGAACGACCACCAGTCGCAGGGTGTTGCCGAGTGGGATAAAAACCACCTTTTGCCCCGGTTTGAGCCCCAAGCGCTCGCGCGCGGCGCGCGGGATGACCACCTGGTATTTGGATGAAATGGTAGCCGAGTACATTTCTTACATTCTCCATATCGAACAGATTTGGTAATACAATTATAGCACTTTGTCCCAGGCGCGCAACACCGGCCGCCTGGTTAGCAATGTCCTGCAACCCTTATCAACTGGCTGAAGCCTCAGTTCTGGCCAGTATGTCCCAGGCTACTGCAACAGCCTCCCCTCGCCCGGCGTCTGCGCTGCGGCGGTTTTTGCCGGCGGGAGAGGGGTCGGGGTGAGGGCCACCCGCACCGCCGGGTCGCCGATCACGACGTACCCCCGCGCGTCGTTGTTCGCCGTCCACATCTCGGCCAGCTCGTAGGCGTCCACCGGCGCCCGGCCAAAAGACGCGCTCAGCGCCGCCGTCAGCTCGGTCGACAGCGCGGCATAACGGCTGTTAAAATACTCCATGGCCGAGCCGACACGCGCCCCCTTGAGCAGCTGCTCCAGGGCGATCTCGAACACCAGCGCCTGCTCGTTCCTCCTCGCCCCCAGGCGCGCGCCCAGGAACGAGCTGCTCCACACCCGCTCGACGTGCCCGACCACGGCCAGCGCCCCGCCCCGCGCCAGGCTGAGCATCGCCTTGGGCAGCGCGGCGACAAAAGGATGGGCGGCGATCGTGCGCCCCGTCTCCTGAAAGGCCCGCTGGTAAAACGCGTCCAGGCGCGGCGTCCCGGCGCCGTAACAGGCGAAAAAGAAGGCGATCGTGCCCACCATCCGGCTCTCTTCGCCCAGGTCCTCGGCGGCCAGGTAGGCCTGACGTGGCACCTGGCCCTGCCCGGGGCCGCGCCACTCCTGGCACAGCAGCGCCCCCTGGTGCGTCTCCTGCCGCTGCGACGGGGCCCATCCCGACGCGTCCTCCTGGTCGAACTCGAGGCCATGACAGGCCACAAAGAGCACCTGCGGCGTCTCACCCCCGCCCATGAGCTCGATCAACCGCGGGCGCGTGGCCTGCTCGCGCAGCACGGCCTCGACCCGCCAGCCGGGCAGCCGTTCGCGCAGCAGCGCGGCCAGCGGCTCTACCAGGTGCGCGCAGCTCAGCTCCGTCGCCGGGTCGCGCGGGTTGGCCGGACCAAAGAACGTGGCCTTGGGCCTGGCCTCGTCGCCGCGCCGCTCACCGCCGCGCCGCTCGGCCTCGACCACGCTGCGCGCGTAACAACCGTAGGCGTCCAGGTCGTCGCCAAAATCGATCCGCCCCACGGCATACTGCACGTCGAGCTGGTACTGGACATGAAACGGGATCGCTTCCGGGCTGCCCACCAGCAGCAGGTAATAGGGCACCCTGGCCGGGTCGGCCGGGTCGCTCGCCGCGACCCCCTGCCGGGCCAGGAACGACGCCGCCGTGTCGTTATAGCGCACGCCCTGGCCGCCCTCATAGGCCTTGAACCGCCCGCCGGCCTGGGCGCGGCGCAGCGCGAGCAAGGGCGCGAGCGCCTCCTGGATCGCGGCGGCCCGCGTCGGGTGAGCCGGGTCCTCGTAGGGAAAGACGATCCCCCACCCGGCCTCGGCCAGGTTCTGCGCGTCCACGCCCGGCCGGACCCCGCGCTGGACCAGCGGCTGGCGCGCCGCCTCGAGCCAGGCGCGCAGCGCCGCCAGCAGTGCCTGCCACCGTCCCGCCTCGGTCTGCCCCGCCGCGGGCTCCGCCGCCCGCGCGCGCAGCCCGTCGCCCAAGGCATCGAGCACCTCGTCCCACGCCGCCGGCCGGGAACCCCCTGCCTGGATCGCTGCCAGCCTGGCCCGCAGCGTCCCCAGCCACCGGCTCGACGATCCGCTTTCCGCCCCCAGCCCGTTCAGCGCCCCGAGCAGCGGCCTGAGCGCGCGCACCTGCATCGCCGCGCTGTTGCGGTTGGCCGCGTTCCACGCCCGCACCGGGACCAGCCGCAGCCGCGCCAGCCAGCGTTCGAGCCAGGCGCCCTGCAGGGCCACATCGTGGGCCAGCCCCGGCTCGGCGCCGGCGGCGTCCAGCTCCTTTAGCAGCTCATTGAACCGCCGGTTCAGTTCCTGGCGCAGTTTGGCCACCAGCGTCCCGGCGTCGTCGCCAACCCGATCCGGATCGCGCAGCAGCAGCGCCGCCAGCTCCTGTTCCTTGCCCTGGGCCAGGTAACGGGCCACGTCGGCCAGCTTGTCGACGGTGTGATGGCGCATCCGCTCCTTGAGCGCCGCCTCCCCTGGGGCCCCAGAGGCGGCTCCCTCTTCGAGCAGCTCGCGGGCCAGCGCCGCCGCCACCCGGTCCAGCCAGCGCTCGAACCAGGCCTCGTCCCGCTCGCCCGCCTCCAGGCAGCCCTCGGCCAGCAGCCTGACCAGCGCCGCGAGCGGGGCGCCATAGTCGCGCCGTGAAACCAGCCCCGGTTCCCTGGCCCCCGGCTCCCGGATCAGGCCGGCCAGCGCCTCGCTGCGCATGGGCGCCAGGCCATACTCGCCCGTCGCCCCGTTCACGCCGTTAAAGACCAGTTCCTCGTCCATCGCCTCTTTCTCTTCCCTTGGCGCCCTTTGCGCCTTGGCGGTGACCCTCTTACAACCCAAACACCCGCGCCGCGTTGCCGTAGAAAATGGCCCGCCGCGCCTCGTCGTCGATCCGCGCCGACAGCACGCAGCCCACGGCCACCATCGAGTCGAACCAGGGCAGGTCGTTGCCGAACATGATCTGCTGCGCCCCCATCCCGCCCACCATCCGCTCCAGCAGGCCGTTGTAAGCATAAGCCGCGGTCAGCTCCAGGTACAGGTTCTCGTGCTCGGCGGCCAGGGCGATCGCCGCGTCCCAGTCGCCGTAGCAGGCGTGCCCGGCCAGGAACGGCAGCGACGGGTACCGCTCGACGATCTCGCGCACCTGCCTGGTCCCGCACAGCCCATCCGCGCCCCAGGTGTGCGAGAGCAGCGGCAGCCGGTGGGCCTCGGCGTACGCGAACACCGGGCGGTAGGCCTCCCCGCACAGGCTGACCTCGTGCATGCTGGGATGGAGCTTAAAGCCGACAAACCCGCGCGCCTGCCACTGCGGGAAATCGTCCAGGTCGCGGGCGATCTGCTCCGGGTCGTTGGGGTTGGCCACCAGGTAACCACGAAAGCGCTCCGGGTGCGCGGCCACCAGCGCGGCGACGATCGCGTTGCCCCGCGCCGCGTCGACCAGCGCCGCGTGCCCGCTGACCACCGCCAGGCGAACGCCCACCCGGTCCATCACCGCCAGCATCGCCTCGGCCTCGCCGCGGCCGGGGAAATAGATCCCGGTGAACGGGCCGTAATGGGCGTGCGTGTCCAGGATCGGGCAGTCGTCGACACGCCCGTGCTCCCAGAAATCGGCCACCAACTTGGACATCCCTACCGGTTTCACAGCCGCACCTCCTTGAGCAGGCGGCGCAGATTGCCGCCGGCGATCGCCTCCGCCGCCGCGGGCGGGATGTCGGCGTGCAGCAGCTGCATGGCCGCCCCGCCCATGGTGCGCGTCGGGTAGCCGCTGCCAAACAGCCAGCGCTCGGCGCCGTATGTGGCCACCACGTCGCGCAGCCCGTGGGCCAGCTCATAGTGCGACGTCTCCAGGTGCAGGTTGGGATAGCGCGCCAGCAGCGGGCGGAAATAGCGGTCCTCGCCCCACACCGATTGATCCGTCGCCACCAGGACCAGCTCGGGATAGTCGCGCAGCAAGTTGCCCACCGCGACCCAGCCGGCCGCCCGCCCGCCGTATTCGGTCAGCGGCACAAAGAGCGGGATGCGCCGCGCCACCAGCTCCTCCAACAGCGGGCCCATGGTCAGCGCGTCCAGCAGATAGTGGTGCTGCGCGGGCCAGGCCCACAACGCGCGCACGGCGTGCGCGCGCATCGCCGCCAGCAGCGTCTCCACCTCCATCTCGCCCGTCTGCGCCGGCAGGATCGCCCAGGCCGGGTGCAGGCGCGGCCGGCCGCCGGTCTGCTCGATCAGCAGCGGGTTGCCGACCAGCGGCGAATCGAAACGCTGCGCCGCGCACACGACCAGCGCCTCGTCGACGCCGTTGCGGTCCATCTCCGCCAGCAGCGCCTCGGCCGTCGCGGCATAGCTCAAGGCCGGCTTGGGCGCCACCCCAAACGACACGTTACAATCAAACAGGAACATCCGCTCCCACCTCCTCCGCCGCACCCGAACAAGTTCGGGGATCCGGGCGCAACTGCGCTCACAACTCTTTTGCCGCCCCGCGCAGCGTCTCCACCAGGCCCTCGACCTGCTCGTCGCTCCAGAAGGGGTTTGTCCCGATCGCCACCGTGCGCGCCAGGATGTCCAGCGTGCGCGGGCACATGTCGGCGGCATAGTCGACCGCCCCCTGGTAGTGCGGCCCGCCCCACACGTCCCACTGCGGGCACACGTTGCGCTTGTTCATCACAAATTCCCAGTTCGAATAGACGTGCCGCCCGGTGTTGATCGGCCGCGAGGCGCCCACCCCGCGCGCGTTCAGCAGCGTCTCAAAGCGCACCGCCTGCTCGGCCGTGCCAAACTGGAAATGCAGTGTGGTGCCGCAATCGCCGTCGGCGTCGTTCTGCGGCGCGGGCGACAGCACGTCGCGCACCGCGCGGTAGATCCCCTTTTTGATCGGCTGCATCCCGGCCAGGAAGGAATCGAGCCGCCCCAACTGCACCAGCGCAAACGCGCCCAGCAGCTCGCTCATGCGATAGTTGATCCCGGGGATAAACTCGCTCGCGATGTCGTCGGTCTTGCCCCAAAAACTCACCCCGCAGTCGTGGTGCATGCGCATGCGGTCATAGACCGTGCGGTCGCGCGTGATCGCCGCCCCGCCCTCGCCCACGCCAATGATCTTGTAAAAGTTGAGGCTGAACACCCCGGCGTCGCCCATGCTGCCCAACGGCTGCCCGCGGTACGACCCGCCGACGGCCTGGCAGGCGTCCTCGATCACGGCCAAACCGTGTTCGCGGGCCAGTTCGAGGATCGGGCCGAGGTTGCACGGGATGCCGGTCATGTGCACCGGGATGATCGCCTTGGTGTGCGGCGTGATCTTGGCGCGCACGTCGCGCACGTCCATGGTCAGCGTCTCGTCGACCTCGACGATCACCGGCACGGCGCGCACGTCGACCACCGCCGCCGCGGTGGCGATAAAGGTATACCCGGGCACGATCACCTCGTCGCCCGGCCCGATGCCCAGCCCCACCAGCGCGCACACCAGCCCGGCCGTGCCCGAGGTCACCGCCACGGCGTAGGGCACGCCCATCCGCGCGGCCAGGTTGGACTCGAACTGCTCCACCTGGCGCAGGCTCACCTTTTCGCCGCCGTACCGGAACAGCCAGCCCGCCTCCAACACCTTGCCCATCGCTTCCAGTTCTTCCTGGCCAAACTTGTACATACCCCTCCGTCCTTTCTACAAAAGCCTCTCCGTTCGCCCGATTGTTGTGCTGCATTCTACACCCATTTTCGCCCCTTGTCGAACCACCGCCTTCCCGCCTTACCTTATTTCCTCTGCGTTTGACAATCTGGGCTTTATGTGGTAATTTGTCATCGCGGGTTGAGTTTTAGAAACCAGGTTTTTGACAAAAACCTGGTTTCTGGCAACGAGCCAAGACAGGCAGAACAACATGAAACTGGATCGCGCCGATATCCCGGTCGCTACCATCCTGCTCCACCCCGACGAGCCACACCCCGCGTGGGCCTTCATCCGCCATTGGGCGGCCTTCGAGGTCATCTACACGGCGCTCGCCGCCCGCGCCGGGGTGCGTCCCTCTTTTGCCCTGCGCCAGAACGGCACGCTCGAAACGCGCAAAGAGGGCAAGATCAAGGTCGCCAGGACCAATGTGCCCTCGCAGCGCCAACAGATCGACCTGGCCTTTGAGCACATGGACGCCGGCCTGCGACACAGCCTGATCGTGCACCCCAGCACCGCGTTTTTTGCCGGGCGCAAACCCACCTGGCAGGGCAGCGTCGTGGAGAGCGATGGCTTTGGACAGCGGCTCAACGGGGTCATCGATATCAGCCAAACGGTCGACGCCCGCTACCCGGTGTGGAGCCCACTCTCGACCCCGCTGTACCGGCAGTACACCCGGCAGGGAGGCGACGGTAAAACGCAGGCCATCCTGGCCCGGCAGATCCTCGACCTGTTGTGCACCATCCGCCACAACCTGACCCAGGGTGGCGATCGCCAGGATGAGGAGAGCGGCACAGAGGTCCTCTCTCGGGCGCTGCCCTGGCTGCAACGCATCGTATCCGACTTGATGATAGAAATGTGAGGGCGTATCTCATGCGCAGAGCCAAAATCGTGTGCACCATCGGCCCGGTCAGCAACGAACCCGACATCCTCGAACAGATGGTCCGCTCGGGGATGGATGTCGCCCGCCTGAACCTGTCCCACGATGACCATCAAACCCACGCCGAGGCCATCCGTCGCATCCGCGCGGTGGCCCAGCACCTGAACAAGCCGATCGCCATCCTGGTCGATCTGCAGGGCCCCAAGCTGCGCGTCGGCCGGATGGAGGGCGACGGCGTGCCCCTGGAGGCGGGAGAGATGATCAACCTCACCACCGAACCGGTCGTCGGCCAGCGCGGCCAACCGCTGCCGGTACAGTACGGTGAGCTGCCGCACGTGGTCCAGATCGGCGATCGCATCCTGCTCGACGATGGGCTGATCGAACTGAGCGTCCTGCTCATCACGGGCCAGCAGATCCTGTGCGAGGTGGTCGTCGGCGGCGTGCTCAAAACCAACAAAGGGATGAACCTGCCGCGCACCCCGCCCGGCATCAAGGCCATCACCGCCAAAGACCGCGAGGATCTGGCCTTTGCCATCGAGCAGGAGGCCGACTGGATCGCCCTCTCCTTTGTGCGCAGCGCGGGCGACGTCTTTGAGCTCAAGCAGTTGATCCACGATCTGGCCCCCGGGCGCGAGCCCATCCCGGTCATCGCCAAGATCGAAAAGCCCGAAGCGCTGCAGGCCATCACCGAGATCATTGCCGCCGCCGACGGGATCATGGTCGCCAGGGGCGACCTGGGGGTCGAGATCCCGCCCGAAGAGGTGCCATTGGCCCAAAAACAGATCATCCAGGCCTGCAACCTGGCCGGGGTGCCGGTGATTACGGCCACGCAAATGCTCGACTCGATGATCCGCAACCCGCGCCCCACCCGCGCCGAGGTGTCCGACGTAGCCAACGCCATCCTCGACGGCACCGACGCGATCATGCTCTCCGGTGAAACCTCGGTCGGCGCCTATCCGGTCGAGGCGGTGCGCATCATGGAGCGGATCGCCTGCCAGGTGGACAAGCAGCGCAGCGGCCCCTTTTACGACACGGAGGCTTTTGAGCAAGAGCCGGTCCTCCTGGACCGCGAGGTCGCGGCGCTGGCCCGGCCGCACAGCGTGGGCGTCGCCAGCGCCGTCACCAGCGCGGCCAAAGAGATCGCCCACAGCCTGGGCGCCTCGGCGATCATCACCCCCACCACCTCCGGCTACACGGCTCGCCTGATGTCGCGCAGCCGTCCGCGCTGCCCGATCGTGGCGACCACCTCCAACCCGGCCGTGCAGCGCCGCCTATCGCTCTATTGGGGCGTCACCCCACTGCTGGAGCGGCGGGCGCCCGACACCGACGCCATGATCGCCGAAGCCATCCAGGCCGCCCTGGAAAACAGCCTGGTTCGCTATGGCGATACCGTCGTCATCACCGCCGGCGCAGCCGGTTCGGCCCCCGGCACGACCAACCTGATCCGCATCCTCGTCATCGGCAAAGACGGGATAGCGGCTTAACCAACCGCTACGCGTTCGTCCTGTGAACAGAAAGGATCCTATGAAATACAAAATCAAAGGCCCGGCGCTGCCCAACATCCCGTGGGAAGAAAAACCGGCCGGCTACAACAAGGTCGTCTGGCGCTACAGCCACAACCCCATCATCCCCAGGGATCTGATCCCCTCTTCTAACAGCATCTTTAACAGCGCCGTCGTGCCCTTCAAGGGCGCGTTCGCCGGCGTGTTCCGCTGCGACAACACCGCCCGGGAGATGGTCCTGCACGCCGGGCGCAGCCAGGATGGCATCAACTGGCAGATCGATCACGAGAGGATCCGCTTTACACCCGAGCCAGCCGACCCCCGCGTCCAGGACCTGGCCCACTTTGAGTATGGCTACGACCCGCGTGTGGTCTGGATCGGGGACCGCTATTATGTGATGTGGTGCAACTGGTTCCACGGCCCGACCATCGGCGTCGCCTATACGCACGACTTTGAAACTTTTTACCAGCTCGAAAACGCCTACCTGCCCTTTAACCGCAACGGCGTGCCCTTCCCGCGCAAGATCAACGGCAACTTTGCCATGCTCAACCGTCCCAGCGACAACGGCCACACCCCGTTCGGCGACATCTTTTACAGCGAGAGCCCCGACCTGGTCTACTGGGGCCGCCACCGTTACGTGATGGGCACCGCCGGCGGCTGGCAGAGCACCAAGGTGGGCGCCGGGCCGATCCCGATCGAGACCTCGGAAGGCTGGCTGATGATCTATCACGGCGTGCTCACCTCGTGCAACGGCTTTGTCTACAGCGCCGGGGCCGCCCTGCTCGACCTGGACCAGCCGTGGAAGGTCATTGCCCGCGGCCGGCCCTACATCATCTCGCCGCAGACGCCGTACGAATGCGTGGGCGACGTGCCCAACGTCGTCTTTCCTTGCGCCGCGCTGTGCGACGCCGACACCGGGCGCCTGGCCCTCTATTACGGCGGGGCCGACACGGTTACCGGCCTGGCTTTCACCACAGTTGATGACCTGATCGACTTTATCAAGGACAATAATATGCTATAAACCAGTAACTTGGGTCGTGCTGCGGTTTTATAACTGGCAAGATCGGTCATCTGGCAACCTATGGATAGGACACAGATGAACGTGGATCTGGATCCGTGTTCATCCGTGTACCAAAGAAAGGAGATCCCTATGGCGACATTTCAACCCAAAGCCACCACCCGCGAACGGTGGGCCTGGTACCTGTACGACTTTGGCAACTCGGCCTACGCGGCCGTCGTGCTGCTGGCCGTCTACTCGGCCTATTTTAAGGGCTCGGTCGTCGGCGGGGCCAGGGGGTCCCAATTGTGGGGCATCGCCGTGGGCATCGCCATGTTGATCGTCGCCGTCACCTCCCCCTTCCTGGGCACCGTGGCCGACTTTACCGGCGCCAAAAAACGGTTCCTCGGCTTTTACACCGCCATGGCTTGCCTGTTCACCGCCCTGCTCTTTTTTGTGCAAAAAGGGGACATTTTCTGGGGCATGCTCTTTTTCATCCTGGCCGAAGTTGGCTATCGCAGCGCCCAGGTCTTTTACAACGCCCTCTTGCCCGAGATCGCCCACCCCGAAGAGATGGGCCGTGTCTCCGGGAACGGCTGGGCGGTCGGTTCGGTTGGGGGCATCGTCTGCCTGCTCGTGGTCCTGCCGCTGATCATGTTTATCGGCGGCGAGGTGGTCGTGCGCCTGTCATTGGTGATCACCGCCGTCTTTTTCGCCCTCTCGGCCCTGCCCCTCTTTCTGTGGCTGCCGGAGCGCGCTCGGCCGCAAAAGCTGTCCCCCGGTGAGAATGTTCTCACCCTGGCCTTCAAGCGGCTGGGCAGCACCTTTCAGACAATCAAGACCTATAGAGAGTTTATCAAGTTCATGATCGCGTTTCTGATTTACAACGACGGCATCCTGATGACCATGGACTTTGCCTCGATCCTGGGTGCGGTGCTGTTCAACATGCAGCAGCAAGAGCTGATCATCTTTATGATCATCGTTCAGGTGACCAGCGTCGCCGGCGCCTACCTGTTCGGCCTGATCGCCAACGACTTTAGTGGCAAGCGCTCCCTGATCATCTCCCTGTTGTTGATGATCGTGCCGGTACTGTGGCTCTATTTTACCCACTCGCGCCTGGTCTTTTACATCATCGGCGGCCTAGCCGGCTTTGCCCTGACCGGCGCGCAGTCCGTCAGCCGCACCATGGTCGGCACCTTCAGCCCCGAGGGCAAGAGCGCCGAGTTCTATGGCTTTTTTGCCGTCGCCGGGCGCACCTCTTCCTTTATTGGCCCGACCCTTTTCGGCCTGCTCGTCGCCTGGAGCACCAAGTGGTTCACAGCGCAGGGACAGACGGCGGTCCTCGCCGAACAAGCCGGGCACCGTTTCTCGCTGTTTAGCATTATCGCCTTTTTGGTGATCGGCCTGGTGCTGCTGCTCTTTGTGAACGAAAAGCGCGCCCGAGAGGTAGCTGCCGCCGGTTAGTGGCCCCAAGGAATGGATATGTCCAGGAAAAACCGCCCCGCTGCCGGGGATCCCTATCCCGAGTTCCGCTATCCACGCCGCCGGGTCATCCGCCAACTGCTGCGCTGGGGGATCGATCTCGGCTTTGCCGTGTTGACCGACCTCAAGGTCATTGGCCGCGAAAACCTGCCCGACGGCGGGCCGCTGCTGGTCGTCGGCAACCACTTTAGCTTTGTCGACCCGGCGGCCATGATCCGCGCCGTGCCCTGGCCGATCGAGTTTGTCGGCGGCTTCCGCACGCCGAATGCGCCCCCCATCCTGTCGTGGATACCCAACGTATGGGGGCGTTACGCCGTTTTCCGTGGCACCGGCTCGCGTTACGCGCTACGCGGCGCCGAAGCCGTGCTCAAACAAAAGGGCATCGTGGGCATCTTTCCCGAAGCCGGCAGTTGGGCCGCCGTGCTGCGCCCGGCCCGCCCTGGCACCGCCTTTTTGGCCGCCCAAACCGGCGTGCCCCTCCTGCCCATTGGCTTGGACGGCATGACCGATGTCTTCCCGTCCCTGGGCAAAGGAAAACGCGCCCGGGTCACCGTGCGCATCGGCAGCCCTTTTGGTCCCTTCCGAACCACCGGGCGCGGGCGCGAGCGGCGTCTGCAGCTGGAAGAGATCGGCCACCGGATCATGGAACGGATCGCCGAGCTGATCCCACCCGAGCAGCGCGGACACTATTCCGACGATCCGGCGATCCGCGAGGCCGCCAAGGGCACCGAGATCTACCCGTGGGCCTATCTGACCGAAGAAGAGGTCGAAGGTGGACCAGCGGTCTAGCCTCAGCCTGATCGCTGCAGAAGACACCGGGTTTCCCAAGGCACACCAGTGCCCGAAACCCGGTGTCTCCTTCACTCAAGCCGATCGGCGCCGTCCTGCAACTAACCTGACCCGGTGGCGAACCGCGGTGATGGCCAGGTAGGCCGCGCCGCCGCCGATCAGCGCGGCGTTGGTCAGGATCATGACCACAAAACCGGCCAGTTGAGTCAGCCCCCCGCCCAGCGGCGAGCCGAGGATGGCGCCGATCCCGTTCACCGAGCTGTACAACCCCGAGATGCGTCCTCGCGCTTCCTTACCTCTCACCTCGGTGGCATAGGTCATGGCCGTGGCGGTAAAAGCCGAATAGGCGAACCCACGGATGAGCTGGATAACCACAATCCAGGGCGTACTTGGGGCCAACACGTAACCCAGGAAGACGATCGTCCAGGCCACGAACCCCAGGCTCAACATTGGCAGCCGCCCGATGCGGTCCGAAAGCCATCCGGCCACGATCATCAGCGGGAACTCGGACAGCGAGGCGATAGCCCACAGCCGGGCCATCTCGGCCGTGCTGTATCCGATCTGGCTGACCATATAGTTGGCCCATACCGCATAGACCGCGCCGGTTACCAGCGACCAAAGAAACGCCGCGATCAACAGCGGCGCCAGCGGCAGCCGCGGGCTTTCATCGCCGGACGATGTGACTGGTTTGTCTATGTCAGCCCGTGACGTGTCGACACTAGCCACTGGGACGTTGTCCCCAGCCGCAGCGGGCCGCCCATGTCGCACCTGACGCAGCAGCGCTGCCCCGTCGCGCAGCCTTGCTTTGAGCCAGGCTGCCAATCCGACCCCCAACGAACGCACAAACCCGCTGCTGCTGCGCAGCGTGATCGGCCGCGCTTCCGTGCTGGGCTCACGGATGCCCAAGGCGAGCACAAAGGCGATCCCACAAAAGATGGCCGCCAGGTAATATGGAAAAGCCAGCGAAAACCAGTCGGCCAGGCTGCCCGACACAAACGCCACTAGGCCAAAGCCCAACGATCCCAGCCCCCGGTAGATGCCCATCCGGCGGCCGCGCGCCTGGGGGCGCTGCTCCAATATGTCGCCCATCAAAGCCAGGCTCGACGTGCCGTAAGCGGTCTGGGCTGCTGCGGCCACCACCCGCAGCGGGAATAGAAAATGATAGCTGGGCGCGGCTGCGATCAGCGCATCACACACCGCCACCACGGCCAGGCCGCCGGCCAGAAAAACCTTGCGCCGCCGGAAATGGTCGGAGGCCTGTCCCCATACGTGGCTAAACACGATCGCGCTCAACGACATCACCGTGCCCAACACGCCGATCGTGGCGTAATTCGCCCCCAGCGACTCGAAGTACAACGAGCTGATCGGGCCGGTCACCCCTGCGCCCATAAACATGATAAAGCCAATGATCGTCAACAAAACCAGGTTTTTCATCTTTTCCCCAATATGGTATACTAAGACTCGATTCGGGTTCGCCCCGTCCGAGAATCCAGAAGGGCCCCAACAAGTTGGGGGATCCCGGCCAAGGCGGAATGCCAGATCACCGAACTTGTCGGGTTCGCCCCGTCCGAGAATCCAGAAGGGCCTCAACAAGTTGGGGGATCCTGGCCAAGGCGGAATGCCAGATCACCGAACTTGTTCCATCGCCATGCACAGAAAGGAAGCCTATTCTATGCCAAGCCAAGATCCAACCCGCCCCAACATACTTTTTGTTCTTACCGACGACCAGGGCTGTTGGGCCATGGGCTGCGCCGGCAACCACGAGATGCGCACGCCCAACCTCGATCGCCTGGCCGACGCCGGCATCCGCTTCGACCAGTTCTTTTGTGCCTCGCCGGTCTGCTCGCCGGCGCGGGCCTCAATCCTCACCGGACGGATCCCCTCGCAGCACGGCATCCACGACTGGCTGCGCGCCGGCAATTCAACCTGCGAACCCGAAAAAGGCGGACGGCTGACCGAATACCTGCAAGGCCAGCTCGCCTACACCGAGCTGCTCGCCGCCCAGGGTTACGTGTGCGGGCTCAGCGGCAAGTGGCACCTCGGCGACGCGCATCACGCCCAAAAGGGCTTTACCTTTTGGGAGGTGCACGCCAAGGGCGGCGGCCCCTATTACGGCGCGCCGATGATCCAAAACGGCCAGGTGGTCGAGCCGCCGCAGTACGTCACCGACTTGATCACCGACAACGCGCTGCGCTTTTTGCGCGCCCAGGCCGGCTGCGCTGCGCCCTTTTACCTCAGCGTCCACTATACCGCGCCGCACAGCCCCTGGGGTCGCGACGATCACCCCGCCGACCTGTACGGCGCCTATTTCGACACCTGCCCGTTCGACTCGATCCCGTTTGAGCCCATGCACCCCTGGCAGGTGAACAGCGCGCCCCACGCCTACACCGTCGACGGCCGACGCGCCTTGCTCAGCGGGTACTTTGCCGCCGTCACCGCTATGGACGCCGGCGTCGGCCGCTTGCTTGATTGGCTATGCGAAAACGGGCTGATTGAAAACACCCTGGTCATCTTTACCGGCGACAACGGCATGAACATGGGCCATCACGGCATCTTTGGCAAAGGCAACGGCACCTTTCCCCAGAACATGTTCGATACCTCGGTCAAGGTGCCCGCGTTGATCGCACACCCCGCGCGCGTGCCGGCGGGCCTGGTCAACCAGGACCTGCTGAGCCATTACGACATCATGCCCACCCTGCTCGACTACCTGGGCATCGAAAACCCCGCGGCCGCCGGTCTGCCCGGCGCTAGTTTCGCCCCTTTGCTCCAGGGCGCAGGCCTGAGCGGCCCGGCAGCCAAGCGCGAGAGCATCGTCGTCGCCAATGACGGCGCCGCCTTTGCCGAATACGGCCCGGTGCGCATGATCCGCAGCCGGGAATGGAAATACGTGCACCGCTATCCCTATGGCCCGCACGAACTGTACGACCTGGTCCACGACCCTGATGAGCGCCAGAACCTGATCGACAGCCCCACGCACCAGTCCACGGCCCAGCACATGAAAGCCGGCCTAGAATCGTGGTTCATCCGCTACGTCGACCCCGCCTTCGACGGACGGGTCGAGCCGGTCACCGGCAAAGGGCAGTTGGGCCTGGCCGGGCCGGCCGGTCAGGGAGAGGACAACTTTGCCGCCGACTGGACCTACATCCGCGAGAGGCAATAGACACATCTGCGCTTGTAGAGACGCAAGATTTTTGCGTCTCACCATCCCTATGCGCCACCCAGCCCCGCCGCATAGAGAGCGCACAATGCCTGGTTGAAACTCGTCACCCCATTGACGCTCCGCCGCGGGTGGTTGGCACAGACCACCACCACATCGTCGTGATCGCCCAGGATCTCTTCGACGAACGCCGACAGCACCCGCCTGGGGCCCAGCTCGACAAAAATCCGCGCCCCCAGGCGGTAGAGCGTCTCCACGCCCTTGACAAACTGCACCGGCGAGTCAACCTGCCGCCCGATCAGATCGACGATCCCCTCCCGGTCATCGGGATAAACCTCGCCGCTGGCGTTCGATACAACCGGCAGGCGCGCCGCGCGCACGCTCTGTTGGGCAATGGCCCGCCGTAGCGGGTCGCTTGCCGGGGCGACGATCCGGGTGTGAAAGGCGTGCGACACGGCGAGGAACTGGGTACGGTACCCTGCCTCGGTAAATGCCGCGACGGCCCGCTCCACCGCCGGGCTTTCCCCGCCCACGACGATCTGGCTGCGGCTGTTGTGATTACAGACGACGACATAGCCCTCGACCTGTGCCAGGATGCGCTCGACCTCGCCTAACGGGGCCCACACCGCTGCCATACGACCGTTATCCGCCCGCGCCACCCGGCTCATCTCGCGCCCGCGCACGCTGACCACGTGCAGCGCCTCGGCAAAAGTAAACACCCCTGCCGCCACCAGCGCCGCATATTCGCCCAGGCTGTGCCCGATGGCCACGTCGGGCACGATGCCATACTGCGCCAGCAGCCGCGCCAGCGCCACATCGACGGTCAACACGGCCGGCTGCGTGACCCGCGTATCGCGCAGCGCTGCTTCGGCCGCATCCAGGTCGGCCTCGTCTTGGGCGTCGACGAACATAAAGCTGCTCAAGGGGCGGCCCAGCAGCGGCGCCATCACCTCGTCAGCTTCGGCAAAGGCGCCGGCGACGACCGGGTCCAATTCGACCAGCTCGCGCAGCATGTTAACGTGCTGTGCGCCCTGGCCCGTAAACAAAAAAGCTACCTTGCCCGGCGCGTTGTGGCTGTGACCATAGCCGCGACAGATCCCCCGTCCAGCCAGCCGCCTCCAGCCGGAAGCCGCATCGCCCGCCAACACCTCGAGCGCCCGGCTTCCCTGCTCCAGCAGCTCATCGCGGTCGCCATAGTCGATGACCAGGCGCTCCCGGCTCGCCCAGCGGGCTCCGTCTACGGTCGGGCTCTCCCTTGCGTCATTCCCCGCACGAACCGCCGCCAGCGCGGCCTGGAGCGAACGCCGCAGCCCCGCCACATCGTCCGCTCCGAGCGCCAACATCCCCCGGTGAAATGATTTGAGTCCGTTCGTCACCGCTCAGCTCCTGACTCTGAGGCGCGGCTGCGCGACAAAAAGCTCCAGACGCCGGTCTGCACGACCTCATCGTCCTGGTTGTACACCTTGACAGTCAATTTCACCAACCCGCCGCCGAGGCGCGGGAGCGGTTTGAGCCCGTTGATCAGCAGATGAGCGTGGATCGTGTCGCCGATAAAGATCGGGTTGGAAAACTTGTAGGTCAGGTCACGAAAGGCGATGATCGACCGGTCGAGAATGCCCAGACCCATAGCCAGACCCGTCGCCAGCGAGAGCCCCAGCAGGCCATGGGCCACGCGCCGACCGTAAAACTGCTGCGACGCATACGCCTCATCGGTATGGATGGGGTGACGATCGCCTGACAGACCGGCAAACGCGTCGATGTCGGCCCCGGTAACCGTCCGGCCCTGCGTCGTCATCTCATGCCCTAGCTCAAAATCCTCAAAATACGAGTCTTTAGGGGGTGACTTTCCGCCCATTCGCCCTCCTTGCCCTTACCTCATGCCCAAGCCACCGTCCACCGAGATGACCTGTCCGGTCACGTAGGCCGCCTCATCGGAAACGAGAAACGCCACCGCCGCCGCCACGTCTCGCGCCTGGCCAAACCGGCCAACCGGGGTCATGGCGATCGCCTGCTGCTTCCACTCTTGCTTCAGATCGGCAGTCATGTCGGTCTCGATGAATCCGGGGGCCACGGCATTGACGGTGATGTTTCTAACGCCGACTTCTTTTGCCAGGGCGCGCGTAAACCCGACCAACCCCGCCTTGGCTGCCGCATAGTTGGCCTGTCCGGCATTGCCCGCCAGCCCGGCTACGGAAGACACATTGACGATCCGGCCCCAACGCCGGCGCATCATCGTGCGCAGCACCGCCTGGGTGCAGTTGAACGCGCCATTCAGGTTCGTGTCGATCACGTCGCGCCAATCCTGCTCCGCCATGCGCACGAACAGCCCGTCACGGGTGATCCCGGCGTTGTTGACCAACACGTCTATCGGCCCCAGTTGCTCCTCGACCTGGGTGACCATGGCCCGTACCGCATCGCCCAGACGCACATCGGCCTGGATCGCCAGCGCCGTGCCGCCGCCTGCCCGGATGGAGGCCACACCATCCAGCGCCGCATCGGCGCGGGCCAGGTAATTGATCGCGACCCTGTACCCCCCCGCCGCCAACCGCTCGGCGATGGCCCGACCGATCCCGCGCGATGCGCCCGTCACCAGGGCCACACGGCCCGATTCTGTTTGCCCCATGCTACTACCCTCCTCTCCTGACCCAAACACAGAGGTCCATTCTACTCTCAAACCCGGCAGCGGGCAAGTATGCGCGACGTTGACAGATTGTGCAATTGCCTACTTTGTGGTATGATACCCGCTTTCAGGTACGGGGTATGTAGAAACGGAGAGGAAAACACATGAGTCGTGTCGTCGTTACCGGCCTGGGGGCCGTTACTTCTGTGGGCAACAACGTCCCGGACACCTGGGATGCCGTGGTCAATGGCCGCAGCGGGGTCGGGCCGATCACTCACTTTGATGCCTCGTCCTACAGCACCCGCATCGCGGCCCAGGTCAGGGACTTGACACCGGAGCCTTACCTTTCGCGCAAAGAGGCGCGCCGGATCGATCCGCTGCTCCAGTTTGCCGTCTGCGCCGCCGGGCAGGCGGTCGATGACGCGCAGATCGACACCCCTCAACTCGATCGGCGGCGCGTTGGCGTGCTCATCGGCGCCGGCATTGGCGGCATGCGCACCATGACCGACGCCCAGAACGAGCTGCTGGCGCGGGGACCGCAGAGCATCAGCCCGTTTTTTATCCCCTCGATCATCACCAACATGACCGGTGGCATCGTCGCCCAAAAGTACGGGCTGACCGGCCCTAACTTTGCCGTTTCATCGGCCTGCGCGACGGGCAACCACGCCATCGGCGAGGCTGCGGCGATCATCCAGTGCGGCGCCGCCGACGCGATGGTCTGTGGCAGCGCTGAAGCATCGATTGTCGAACTAGGCATCGGCGGCTTTTGCGCCATGCGCGCCATGTCAACCCACAACGACGACCCCGCCGGCGCCTGCCGGCCGTTTGACCTGCACCGGGACGGGTTTGTGATGGGCGAAGGGGCCGGCGCGCTCGTCCTGGAATCGTTGGAACACGCCCAACGACGCGGTGCGCGTATCTATGCCGAATTGACCGGCTATGGCGCCACAGCCGACGCCTATCACCTCGTCGCGCCCGAGCCCGATGGCCGGGGGGCGGCCGAAGCGATGCGCCTGACTCTGGAGAGCGCACAGCTCGCCCCTGACGAGATCGACTATATCAACGCCCACGGCACCGGCACCGACCTCAACGACAAGATCGAGACCATCGCCATCAAGACGACCTTTGGCGACGCCGCCTACCGCATTCCGATCAGCTCGACCAAGCCGATCACCGGACACGTCCTAGGCGGCGCCGGTGCGATCGAAGCGGTGATCAGCGTCCTGGCCCTGGTTCACAACCTGATCCCGCCGACCATCAACCTCACGACTCCCGACCCCGAGTGCGACCTGGACTATGTGCCACTGGTGGCGCGCCCTGCCGCCTTGCGCGCGGTGATGTCCAACGGGTTTGGCTTTGGCGGGCACAATGCCTGCATCGTTTTTCAGGCGTTTGAGTAGACGGGCGTACTGCGTACTGAGCACTGCGTACCGAGTACTGTGTATGGTTAGCGATATCGATCGATGGCAAAAAGCTGCCACCATACTCGGTATGCCTTATCTAGGCTGCTGGCTCACAGATGACCTCTATCTGCCGGGTGTACATCTCCAACTCGATATGTTTGCCGTCGATGCAATAGATCTCGCCGTCGGCGTGGCTGTTGAGCCCACCCGCGGCATCGATGGTGATCCGCCGCGCCCGCTGCCCGCTCACCGCCCAATGCGACATCTGCGTGCCCTTCATGTAGCGGCCGATCAGGTGCAGCGCCGTCAGGCGCGTGCTCTGTTTGGCCAACACCAGGTCGAACAGCCCGTCGTCGGGCTGCGCCTCAGGGGCGATGTAGAATCCCCCGCCAAAGCGCCGCCCGTTCATCGCCGAGATCATCAAATAGTGCGCCTCGACCGTCTGTCCATCCGCCTGGACCGTGATCAGCGGCGCCTCAAAGTAGAGGAACAATGTCTTGAGTGCGCCGACCAGGAACGCCGGCGTGCCGGTGATGCGTTTGACTTTCTGGGTCTCGATCGTCGCCGTCACGTCGAACCCTACGCCTACCCCGTTGCCAAAATAGCGCCCCTCCGGCCAATCGCCGCCGGCAACCCGGCCGACGTCTATCGAACGGCGCTGCCCTTGAGCCAGGCAGCGGCAGGCCGCTTCGATCCCCTCGGGGATACCCGCCGCGTAGGCAAAGTCGTTCCCCGTACCCACGCCGATCATACCCAGCGCCGCGCTGCCGCCGCGCGCCCTGGCCTGCATCAGCCCGTTAAGCACCTCGTTCGCCGTGCCATCGCCACCCACGGCCACCACCGCTGCGCAGCCCGCCAGCGAGGCCTCGCGGGCCAGATCGATCGCCTGCCCGGGCGCTTGCGTCGAAACCAGGTCAAAATCAAGCCCCTGCGCGCACAGCATGTCGCGCACCTGCCCCATTAGCCGCTGACCGGCCCCTTTGCCGGCTATAGGATTGACGATCACCATCAACTTGTCCATAGATCACCCCACCAGCTCCAAACCAATCTGGGCCAGCGGCGCGATAAACACCGCCGGCAGCAAGTTCGCCACCCGGATCTGACGCAGCTCCAACAGCAGCAGCGAGATGGCCAACATCAAGACCCCGCCCGCCGCCGTCATCTCGATCACCCACGGCGTCTGCCGGGTCACCTCACCCAGCAGGCCGCCAAAACCCATTGCCGCCAGGCTCAAGGCCCCCTGGAAAAAGAAAATGGTCAGGGTCGACAGGATCACACCCGGCCCCATCGAGGCCGCAAAGGCCAGCGCCGCAAACCCATCCAGCATCGACTTGATCGCCAGCAGGCTATAATCGCCGGTCAGCCCGTCCTGGATCGAGCCCAACACGGTCATGGGCCCGACGCAAAAAACCAGGCTGGCGGTGACAAAGGCGCGGGTAATCGAACGTTCTCCCTGGTTGCCGGCCGTTGCCGCCGTGCGCGCACCGCTGCGCGGATAGGCGCGCGCCGCAACCTGCGCCTCCAGCCACCGCCCCATCGCCTCTAGCCGGTCGTCGATGCGCCACCATTCGCCCACGACCCCGCCGACCAGGATGCTGCCCATCACCAGCAGCACGCTGCCCGTTCCCAGCGCCATCTGCATGCCCACCACCGCGGTCATCAGCCCCAGCCCGTGCACCACCGTCTGGCGCATCTTGTCCGGCAGGCGGTTGCCCAGGAACGTGCCCACCAGGCTGCCCACGATCACGGTTAAGATATTGATCCAGGTTCCCGTCATGCGTCCTCTCCTCGCATCAAGATGCAGCATTATACCACTCCACCCCAAAAACAAAAAACGCCGACAAATTGTCGGCGCAAATATGCTTGCTCTCGATTGTGGAGAACGGTGGTCAACCGGCCCCCTCAACTCTTGTAACGTGCCACTTGTACTCTTACCGTGCCCGTCTCTTGGGGATCACCAGCCACAGAATCAGATACGGCACAAGCCCCGGCAGCCCGCCCGGCACCAACAAGATTACAAACGCCAGGCGGAACCAAAACACACTGATCCCTGTAAACTCGGCCAGGCCGCCGCACACCCCGGCGACGATCCCGTTTTGCCTTCTCAATTTACCTTCTCGTGCCATTGTTATCCATTCCTTTCCTACGCCCACCCCTGCTCGCGGATCCACTCGCTGAGCACCGGGATCTCGACCACCTGCCCCTGGTAGCTTTGATAAGCCCACCAGAAAAAGAGCAGGAAACCGATCGCCGCCAGGCCAAACGTGGGGATCGCCAGTACCATCAAAGCGACGCTTGCCGCCAGCGACAGCACCGCGTTGTAGCGGATAAACGGCCGGTCCTTCTTTTCATCCATCAGCAGCATCAGGATCGAGATCAGCGGAAACAACGGCGACACCGGGATCCAGGACAACGCCGCCCACAGTCTGTCGTCCGCCGTGACCTCGACGCCGGTCACCTTCGCCTCTGAATTCACACCCAATTCCTCTGTCATTTTTCTCCCTTTCTGTTTTGAGAGGCCGGGTTTTTAGGAAAAAAACCTGGCTTCTGAGCTCTCTTGTAGAAACCGGGGCTTGAAGAAAAACCCCGGTTTCTTTCAACCTGCACTCTATACGCACAGCCAGCACGCGTGGTTTCACGCGCTTGTTTGCATGTAACCGCTAAAGCGGTTACATGCAAATTTGGTCACCCGGCGAAAATCTGGTAAACTAGAACAGACTAACCAGCCGGGAAAGGAGCAATCTATGGAGATGAGAAAGCACAGACATGGCCGCAGATGACCTGAGACTCGACCAAACCTTGCTGGCGCTGCCGAAAGCGGAACTGCACTGCCACTTGGACGGCATCCTGGACCGGGCCATGCTGCGCGACATCCTCGCGGCCGACCCCACCTTTCCCATCGACCCGGCTCATTTCGAGCGCGCCTACCCGATCGAGGGCTATGATCAATTCTGGCAATACTGGTCGTTTATCAAGCCACTCGACGGCCGGCTGGATGCCTATCTGACGATCCTGGCGCACCATATCCAGCGTCTTGTCGCCCAGAATGTGTGTTACGCCGAGGTTATGATCGCCTCGAGCGAGATCCCGCGCGACCCGCCGCAAGCCATAGACGCACTGGCTGCCTTCAGGGCCGAGGTGGATCGCCTGGAAAGGGGGCACATCCAGATCGAGTTCCTGGTCGCCACCGGGCGGAACAAGTCGCCCGAACGGCTGGCCGCCCAGGAGGACATGTTTCTGGCCCTGCATCGAGCCGGCCTCATTGTCGGCATTGCCCTGGCTGGGCCCGAGATGGGGAACCCGGTACGTCCTTTTCAGCGCAGCCTGGCCCGCCTGCACCAGGCCGGGCTGGGCATCGAGATCCACGCTGGCGAATGGTGCGGCCCGGAGTCGGTCTGGGATGCCCTCGAATACGGTTTTCCGGACCGCATCGGCCACGGCGTCAGCGTGTTTCAAGATCAGAGGTTGATCGAGACCATCCTCGAGCGCGACATCCACCTCGAGATGTGCCCTACCAGCAACCTCAAGACCGGCAGCGTCGCCGCCATCGCCGCTCATCCCATCGGGCAGGCGCGCCGGTGGGCGCGCGACCTGGGGCTCAATCTTGGCGTCAATACCGATGATCCCGGCATCTTTGAGACCAGCATGCTGTCCGAATACCGGCTCTTGTCCCAAACCTGCGGCTTTCAACCGCACGACCTGGAGGTGCTGTTTCAGAATGCTATGCGCTCGCGTTTTCAACCTGACCTACGTATCTGAGGAGGCCACATAAAACCTATGTCCGAACTCGAACACCAGGCCGTCAGGCCCAAACGTTACCTCATCGGCCGCGTCGTCGTCACCGTCATCCGCGCGCTGGCCCACATGCTGTTCAAGCTTACGATCAAAGGGGCGGACAAGATCCCACGCACCGGCCCGGTGGCCATGATCGGCAACCACGTCAACTTTGCCGATCCGGCGCTGGCCTATATCATCAACCGCCGTTACGTTAAAGGACTGACCGCAGCCGAGACCTATCACCGCTTTCTGTACAATTTTCTGGCCTGGTCGGTCGACGCCATCCCGGTGGAGCGCGGCACACCCGACCGCGAGGCGATCCGCGCCTGCATCGACGCGCTACGCGCCGGCATGGCCCTTTACATAGCCCCGGAAGGGACGCGCAGCAACACCGGGCGGCTGCAGCGCGGCCTGGCGGGCGTCACCCTGATCCTGCTCAAGGCCGGCACGCATATCCCCATCTATCCCATCGCCTACATCGGCCTAGAGCACTTTTGGCCGAATGCCAAAAAACTGCGACGCACCGCCGTGCGCATCGTCGTCGGCGAGCCGTTCTACCTGGACCCGCCGGAGGGCCACGTGAAACAAGAGGTGCGCGAGGCGATGACGGCCGAGATGATGGGCCAGATCGCGGCCTTACTGCCGGAGGAAAACCGGGGCCTCTATGCCGACCAGGTGGGCTGGACGCCGCGCTATTTGCGTTTTGCTTGAGATCGGACAAACCGGGTTTTTGGCAAAGACCCGGTCTATTGACTTGAGGAGAAGCCGAATGAATACCCAATTCTATATTGACCTGGAAAACCAATACGGAGCCAAGAACTATAAGCCACTCGACGTCGTGCTGGCCCGGGGGCAGGGCATCTGGGTATGGGACGTGGACGGAAACCGCTACCTGGACTTTTTGTCGGCCTACTCGGCGGTCAACCAGGGCCACTGCCATCCCAGGATCGCGGCGGTGATGCACGAACAGATCGACAAACTGACCCTGACCTCGCGCGCCTTTCGCAACGACCAGTTGGGCCTCTTTTACAAGGAACTGTGCGAACTGACCAACTCGCACATGGTCCTGCCCATGAACAGCGGCGCCGAAGCGGTCGAATCGTGCATCAAGGCGGTGCGCAAGTGGGGCTACCGCGAAAAGGGCATCCCCGAAGGGCAGGCCGAGATCATTGTCTGCGCCAACAACTTTCACGGGCGGACGATCACCATCGTCGGCTTTAGCACCGAAGAGCAATACCGCGATGGCTACGCGCCGTTTACGCCCGGCTTTAACATCATCCCCTTTGGCGATACCGCGGCGCTGGAGGCAGCGATCACGCCCCAGACCGTGGCGTTTCTGGTCGAACCGATCCAGGGTGAGGCCGGAATCATCGTGCCTCCGCCGGGCTATCTAAAGGAGGTGCGCCGCATCTGCACCGCCCATAACATCGCCCTGATCACCGACGAGATCCAGACCGGGTTGGGGCGCACCGGCAAGCTGCTGGCCGAGGAGCACGACGGGGTCGAGGCCGACCTGACCCTGATCGGCAAGGCCCTGTCGGGCGGCTTTTATCCCGTCTCGGCCGTGCTGTCCAACAAGGCCGTGCTGGGCGTCTTCCAGCCCGGCGACCACGGCAGCACCTTTGGCGGCAACCCGCTGGCCTGCGCCGTGGCGCGCATGGCGGTTAAGGTGCTTGTCGAGGAGGGGATGATCGAAAACGCGGCGGCGATGGGCGCGTATTTGATGGATCAACTGTCCATGATCGACAGCCGGCACATCAAAGAGGTGCGCGGCAAGGGGCTGATGATCGGCGTCGAGCTGTACCCCGAGGCCGGCGGCGCCCGCCGTTTCTGCGAAGCGCTGCAGCGCCAGGGGCTGTTGTGCAAAGAGACGCACGAAAACGTGATCCGGTTCGCCCCGCCGCTGGTGATCACACAGGGCGAGATCGACTGGGCGCTGGAGCGGATCAGGCCGGTGTTGATGGACTAGCAACCATGGAGAAATTCGCGCCGCTCAACCTCACCGCCGACGAGATCGTGGCCTTTACACCCCTGTGGCAGGGCGAACGTTTCCCCGATGGCCGGCCCAAAGTGGCCGACGACATTGTCGCGCGTATGAAAGCGGTTACCCTGACCGAGGCCTGGGGCATCTTACGCAACGAGGGCTATCACTGGCAGTTCGAGGGCAACTGGACCTGTACCCAGCCCGGCAAAACATTGGTCGGGCGGGCGCTGACGGCCATGTACATGCCCCGCCGCGACGATCTGCGCGCGCACATTTTCGAGCGCGCCGAAGCTGCCGGCTGCATCGGCGACCAGGTGTCCTGGCCGATCGATATGCTGATGCCGGGCGACGTCTACGTGGCCGACGTGATGGGCAAAGTCGCGGATGGCCCGGTCATCGGCGACAACCTCTCCACGTCGATCTATGCCAAGACCGGCAACGGGGTGGTGCACGACGCTGCCTTTCGCGACCTGGAGGGCATCATTGAGCTGGAGGATTTTGTCGCCTTTGGCCGCGGTTTCCATCCCAGCGCGGCAACGTCCACGATCATGCTGGTCGGCATCAATGCGCCGGTGCGCATCGGCGGCGTAACCGTCATGCCCGGCGACGTGGTGCTGGGCCGAATGCAGAGCGTGGTCTTTATCCCACCCCACCTGGCCGAAAAGGTGGTGGTCACCTCTGAGATCATCCGCCTGCGCGACATGTTTGGCAAGCTATGCCTGCGCGAGGGGCGCTATACGCCGGGCGAGATCGACCGCCGCTGGGAGCCGCAGATCGAGGCGGATTTTGGGCGCTGGCTCCAGGATCACATCGACGCGCTGCCGGTGCCCAAGGAGACGATCCAGGATTACCTGGATAAACGGACCTGGTGAGCCGGATCAGAAACCGGGTGAACACCGAAGAAAGGTCACGCAAAGCCGCCAAGACCGCAAAGCTTGTTTGATTTGTCTGGCGATCCTGGCGTCTTGGCGCGATCTCTTGAGCGCTCAAGATGATTCGGCGGCTGCACCCAGCCGCCGAACGCTTTCTCCACGAATTGGGCGACCCTGAGGGCCATGTCCTCGCGCCAGGGGCGGGCCACGATCTGCACGCCGATGGGCAACCCCGCGGCCGTGCTGCCTACCCGCACCACCGCCGCGGGCCAGCCGGTCAGGTTGTAGACAAAGGTGTAGGAAAAGCTCCGAATCTGCTCAGTCGTGGTGCTATGTGGCATGGCCGGGAAAGCACAAACCGGACACAGGATCACATCGTTTGTCTCCATAAAGGACACCATCCGGCTGCGGAACAGGTCGATCCCGGCCAACAGTTCACCAAACTGCGCCAGCGTCAGCGGATTGGCCTGCGCCCAGTCGATCATGGCTTGGGTCAAGGGATGGGGTTCGGCGGTGCCAACGCTCTGCAGCAGCGCCCGGAGCCCGTCACCCCCGTCCGCGGTCATCAACCCCGACCAGAGCTCGGCCGCTTGCTCGATCCCCGCTGGACGCGCCTCGACCACCGCCAGCCCGGTCCGGTCGAGCGCTCGCGCGGACGCCTCGACCGCCGCGCGGATCTCGGGCGTCGGCGCCGCGATGCCGTTGTCGGCGTGGAAAGCCACGCGCAGCCCGGCCAGGTCGACATCATCCGGCCTGCCCAGAACCAGCGGCACGATCGCCGGGTCGCGCCAATCCACACCGGCGATCAGCGGCAAGATCAGGATCAGATCCTCGACGTACCGCGCCAACGGCCCGATCTGGGTTAAGGGATTCATGGCCCCGACCGGCCAGGGCGTGTGCCCGGTCCTGGGGACCCGGCCGGAGGTTGGGCGGATGCCGGCGATGCCGCAAAAGTGGGCGGGCAGGCGAATGCTGCCCCCGGTGTCGCTGCCAATGTCAAACGGGCTGCCGCCGGCGGCGACGATCGCCGCCGCGCCGCCGCTGCTGCCTCCGGGGGTGCGCGACAGATCGTAGGGGTTGTTGGTCCGGCCGTAGACCAGGTTGTCGGTCTCGTAGGCCAGGGTCAGCTCAGGGGTGTTGGTCTTGCCGATCAAGACCGCGCCCGCGGCGCGCAAGCGGGCGACCACGGTCGCGTCTTGTCCGGGCATAAAGCTCATCCGCCCTTTCGTGCCTGCCGTCGTCACCATGCCGGCGGTGTCGAGACTGTCCTTGATCGTCATCGGCACGCCGTGCAAGGGGCCCCGCAGATGCCCCTGGGCCAGCTCCTCATCGGCTCGCCGGGCCTGGGCAAGGGCTCCCTCAGCGTCTAGCCGGACGACGGCGTTCAGCGTGGGGTTGACCTGTTCGATACGCGCCAGGCAGGCCTGCACGACCTCTTGGGACGACACTTGTTTGCCGCGAATGGCCCTGGACAGCGCTACCGCAGATGCAGCCCATAACTTGGACATGGATGTTCTCCTCCCGATTCAATGTGAACAGTCGAGACCCAACTCAAGCCGCATGATACCCACTCCGGCCTCCATGTCAAGGCCACGCCCATAACCGGGCAAGCGCATTGGAATGGGCATGCAGCCGTGAAATGGCCATCCCGCATCATCCCGGGCGGCGCGCCCCATCCCACCTGGATGCACTGAACGGCCAGCTCGATGTGACCTGGTGCTGGATTCCAGGCCAGGCGGGAAACCCTGAAAACGAGCGGGCCGACCAGCTGGCCCAACGAGGTCTTGCCGAGGCTATCGAGGCCAAACGTCAAGCGTAGGAACACAACAAAAAGGCCAGCACTCAGTTGCTGGCCCTGCAAGACGCTGGTGATGTGCCACTGCACTTTAGGTTCCTCCAGGCAAACTCCATCTCAGCCAGGAAGGAGGCACAGGTGCGAGTAGTTGGATGCTGATGGTAAAAGAGGTCTGCGAGAAGGCTAACGGTAGGCTTCACCCGCGCCGCGACTGCGTGTAAAGCACCTTCGGTAGCAGCCTACCTCAAAGCACGTTGCCCATCCGCCACCAGGCCGCTAAGCGGCGTCGGGTGGAAGCGATGGTGGGCGGTGGCCTGACATAGTTACATAATTGATAATCCACACTTGTCGCATTTTGGCTGGAAAATGAATCGTCCCCGAAAACAGCCTGGAAAAGGCACAAAATAGCATAAATCTATTCTATTTTCCACTCGAAACACACAGCAAAAGTGTTCCAGGGGATTCAACCATATCTGAACTTGGCCCTATACTGTGCCAAGTTAGCGAAAACTCTAGTCCCTATTAGCTGGTTTTAAACACTCACTGGGGGTCTATCAATCAGAAGATTATGGAAGCGGTTTCGGTGTGAATGTGGGTACCGCTTCTGGCTCTACTGGTGCATTTTCCTCTTTGTTACTCAGAACAGTTTTTGAAGCTATGGTTAGCTCCTCATCAATTTCGCTGTTTCCTCCTCTATACCTGCGATAAATCACTCCAGCAATATCAGGTCCCCAAAGACTTACTAGAGCATCAGTAACGGTTTCAGCCGATGAATGCACAAAAGGGGCTTTATAGGGTTGGTCAGGGCAATTGCTAGAAGTAGTTGTCTCACGCGGTTGAACCCGGCCTGAGACAAAAGTTTTATATTCATCATTATTCTCAAATGATATTAGCAAGATCCCACTTACATCAGAATCAGTATAGCATATATTTCTTCCTTGTTTCGTAATCATGTTTCCATAGGTCCGTCCACTAGATTTCCCTGTTACCTCAAGTGTTAATCTGGCATCGCATTGGGAATCTTCTACAACCTGCACGCCAATCCCCTGTAAGATTTCAGTTATCACCGATTCATATGGGAATGAATATTGCCTGGGAGTAATATTCATCCCAAGCTTGACGAGTGTTTCTTTGAAAAAACCAAACCACTCCTCAGGATAAGCCTGGGATACCTCAAGGCACAATGTTTCTAAAAAAACACCTTCATATCCAGGGATTTGAAGCGGTAAGGGTGTTACCGGTTCTTCAGAAACATCCCTTTTTCTGAGTGAATCGCCCATAAAACTGATGCAACCGAAAATAACGACAAGAAGAAGACCGATTCCAGCCAATAAGGTTTTGGCGTCTGTTTTTTTGTTCATGGTTGCCCTCCAGTACTAAATCAACCCAAGTTGCTACCTCGGGAAATGAAAGAAGAATCCATATGGTACCTGGCAAAGTTGAAACTGCCCAACGGACCGCGCATCAGACGCCACCGGGTGATACGACGTGCCCAACAATGACCAGAGCGGCTCACAGCCAAGACTGGCAACAACAAAACACTCGATCAGGCGGTCGGCTGGATGCGCTTGTTGGGCAGTCTTCTACTCATCCTTGACCATTACATACCCTTTGATCTTGCTATTCCACACAGAAATCCAAACGTTCCCGTGATCATCCACAGCTTCCCTTCCCTCTTTATCTACTAAGACAATGCCATCATCCCGAATGCTAATCAACGCTGGCTTCCACCACAACCCCGCAATCTTGGTTCTCCAAGGGTCGTCGACATACCGAACGACCCTAATGTTTTCTGTACCTGGGTTATCCAGGCAAGGGAAGGTCAGCCGAGCCGGAATGTGTCAAGTTTTGTGAGACAACCATTGCTAGAAACTGGAAAGTATAACCAACTTCCTGGGCTGTCGCCCAATTCCCGTTCTGTGTGGATTTTGAGTGAACGGATCGCGTCAAGCCATACAGCCGACCACCTACGGGGATCGTTTCCAAGCTCGTGATCGGCTGCATTCGAATACACCCTCCTTGGTCGACTGCGTGTGCGATGAGGGCTGTGATATTGTTTTGTTGGGTTTACGTTCTTATTTTACCACGAATTGAGAACGGGCTCAATAGCCAGTTTGGATAGATTTTGCTTTTACTCGCCTTCTGCATCAACGACGGTAGCAAAAAAGGCCAGCAAAGAGATGCTGGCCCTACAAGACGCTGCGGATTGCTGGACGCTGATGGCGAAGGAGGCTTGCGAGAAGGCTAACGGTTTGGTTCAGCCGCACGCGGTGCGAAGCGGAGCGTGTCGGCCGCAACGCGGTGTTAGGCGTATACGGTGCTGGCGGCCCCGGCTGAACAGGTAAGGCGATCACTTACTCCCCCATGACCCTCCTCCTCCAACACTCGGCAGGGTTGTTATCATGTACCCGTGATCCTTGGCCCATTGCCTTGCCGCATCCCGCAGCGCGGTGTTGCCGGAGTTCAGGTAGCTCTGCGCCATCTCTTCAGTTGCATAAGTATCAAAAGCTGTCAAGAGCGCTCCCTCAGTGTCCGGATGTCCCAACCTGATCAAGACGAGGTACACCTGGACGGTGGAGCTCGACCTGAGGAACGGCAGCAGTTTGAGCGGTTGATCCTCGAAAATTTGGACCAGTGCCGATTGTGCACTCTTGCCCACATCCCAATCTTCATCCTCAAGGGCGGCGATGAGGGGCTCATCCGCACGTAGGTCGCCGATCAGACCCAGGGATTGCGCGGCTTCTCTACGGACACCGGTATCCTGGTCCTTGAGCGCGGAGATCAGCGGTTCTACGGCACGTGGGTCTCCGATCTGACCCAGCGCCTCGACGACAGCCCGGCGCACGTCCGGAGATCCATCCGCGAGGGTGTAGATCAGCGGTTCTACAGCACGTAGGTCGCCGATCTCTCCCAGAGCCTCGACGGCAGCCTGGCGGACGTCCAGATCTTTATCCGCGAGCGCAGAGAGCAGCGGTTCTACGGCACGCGGGTCGCCGATCTCACCCAGCACCTGGGCGCCAGCCTGGCGTGCAGCTTGATCCTCATCCTTCAGCGCGGCGATGAGCGGTTCTACTGCCTGGTCTCCGATCTGACCCAGCACCTGGGCGGCAGCCTGGCGCGCAGCTTCATCCTTCAACGCGGCGATGAGCGGTTCTACTGCCGGGTCTCCGATCTGACCCAGCAACGTGGCGGCAGCCTGGCGCACAACTTCATTCTCATCCTTCAACGCGGCGATCAGCGGTTCTACTGCCGGGTCTCCAATCTGATCCAGCGCCTGGGCGGCAGCTTGGCGCACACCCCGCTCTTTATCCTTGAGTAAGGAGATGAGCGGCTCCGCCGCTCGTGGGTCTCCGATCTGACCCAGCGCCTCGACGGCAGCCTGGCGCACGTCCGGATCTTGATCCGCAAGGGTGGAGATCAGCGGCTCTACAGCACGTGGGTCGTCGATCTCCCCCAGCGCCGCGACAGCAACCCGGCGCACGTCCGGTTCTTCATCCGCAAGTCTGGAGATCAGCGGTTCTACGGCACGTGGGTCGCCGATCTGCCGTAGAGCCTCGACGGCAGCCCGACGCACGTCCGGATGGCCATCCACGAGTCTGGAGATCAGCGGTTCTACGGCACGTGGGTCGCCGATCTTACCCAATGCCTCGACAGCAGCCTGGCGCACGTACCGACCGTTATCGGTGAGGGTGGAGAGCAGCGGTTCTACGGCACGCGGGTCTCTGATGGTGCCCAGCACTTCAGCGGCAGCCTGGCGGACACCGGCATCCTGATCCTTCAGCGCGGCGATGAGCGGTTCTACTGCCGGGTCTCCGATCCGACCCAGCATCTGGGCGGCAGCCTTGTGTACGGACGGTTGTGTACGCTTAAGGGCGGTGATGAGTACTTTTACCGCTTGTGGGTCGCCGCTGGTGCCCAGCGCCCTGAACGCTGGTTCGCCGATCGAGATCAACGCACTGGCGGCAGCCTCACTTGCAGACGAATCCGCATCCTTGAGGATAGCGATGAGTGGCTCGACCGATCGCAAGTCGCCGATTTTGCCCAAGGCCAAGGCCGCAGCCTGGCGCACACCGCTGTTATCGTCCTTGAGGATAGCGATGAGTGGCTCGACCGCTGGCTCGACCGCCGACTGATCGACGCGCAGCCCTGCCAAGGCAGCAAGCTGCCGGCGCTGACCGATGACGCCCAGCGCCTGGGCCGCGTCCCGACGCACCGCCGGTTGTCGATGGTCCAAGGCTCTGATCAGCTCATCGATATTCTCTTCGAGCTCGAGTCGTTCGACGTTGGGCGCACAGCCTGCTGTTGAGCTCATGGCAAAAAAGAGCACCAACAGAGACACCAATAAGGCTTGCGTTTTTCGTGTCATGATCGTCCTCCTGATTGCCAGAGCAAGATCGTGTGCACTCACTATACCACATATTGAGAGTAAGCTCAACTTTCATTTCAGGCAGTTCGCACCGTCATCTCTTCATTTTCCAGTCTCACTCCCAAGAGGCCACCCATAGGCCGCCGCCAGCCAACCGCCTTGCTCGCCCTCCAGGTTGGGGACGCGTTCTTGACCCAGGAGCGCGGCACGCGGCCATGGACAAAGACGGAACCGTGACAGCCTGCCACGCTTCACCTATGGTAAGGACGTTGGTTCACGCTTGGGTCGTTTCACCATCATCCCATTCGGCCTCGACATCTTGCCAGTTTAGCAAACCCATTTCTTTGAGGGAATGGGCCCTAGCGCGCTTCGTCACATAGTCTCGGGCAATGACCAGATCCTCTATGTCTTCCAAGGCTTCAAGCACCTTTTCCCAGGCCGCCAGTGGCAGGAAAACGCCTTGTGTCTCTCCCTGTCGATTGATCACAAAATTTACCAGGATTATGCTATAAAGGCGGCGACAAGTCTATGATCTCCGCAATGATAGTTATCTCCTGTCCATGATGGCCTGATTCATCGCGGCGACGATCTCTTCTATCTCTTGACGCTTTAAAGATGACAGGATGTTGGTTTCATTCGCTGCGCTGCCAATGCGAATACGATATGCTGGTTCGGCACAGAGCAAGACAATACCCACGACGATGTACAGCAGCCCGAATCCCAGGCAAACATCCGAGTCGTAAGCAAGGAGACTGGATATCACGCCAATCAGCATCAGGACAGCAGCGACCGGCTTGGGGGATCCGGATTCGGCCAGCGCTACGCTGGTCATGCTGGATATGGCAACCGTTTTGCCACTCAGGATCGCACGGGCGCTTGTGACAAGGATATCACCTTTGTTATAGTACACGGTTTCTCTGACCGGCGACGGCTGCTGGACCTGGGCATCGCGTGCTGGAAGCGGCGCCGGTTGTGCTGCAGATGCATCGCGCTGCGCCGGTTGCGGGATGGGCGCTTGGGTCTGGGGGGGCTGCGGTGCAGGTGCGCTTGTCTGCAGCCTTAGCCACTGCTTTCTTGCGATCTTGTTGTTGGGGTTGATTTTGAGGACCCGGTAGAGACAATACCGTTCTTGCTGAGGATCGTCAACCAGAGCAGACAGCCAGAGCCAGGCCGTCTCACTTTTGGGATACTGATGGACAGCCTGGGCGAGGAGCCTCAGGCCGGCTTGCCTGTCCTTGTGCTGGATGACATGCCGGGCTTGAAGCAGGATCTGCTGCTCGTTCATCGCAAAAAAGCCATTTCTGCCTCCTGGTGTACCCCATTTGAATTGTAGCCAAGATCGTCAAATCGAGCAAATGTTTGGCTTCCCGTCCCTCCCGTATACCTCATCCGCCTCAAACTCGCACTTGACAGTCACCTCGATCTGTGTTACAATAAGGTGGTAACGTTACCACATTGCCAAAGGAGTGTGGGTTATGCCCACCGTCCAGGACGTCGCCAGGCTGGCCGGCGTCGCCCCGATCACCGTCTCGCGGGTGGTCAATGACTCGGGCTATGTGAGCGAGAAAACCCGCCGGAAGGTACAAGCGGCGATCGCCGAGTTGAACTATGTGCCCAACACCGTGGCTCGCAGCCTGCGCCTCAGCCGCACCCACACCCTGGCCCTGGTGCTGACCGACATCGCCAACCCGTTTTGGACCACGGTGGCCCGCAGCGTCGAGGATGTCGCCAACCAGGCCGGGTTCAGCGTGTTTCTCTGCAACACCGACGAATCTGTGACCAAGCAGGATGCCTACCTGCGCGCGCTGCTGGAAAAGCGCGTCGACGGCGTGCTGCTCGTCCCGGCTCAGACGGACGCCGGGCTGATCCCGTGGCTGCAGGGCCAGAACACACCCGTGGTCGTGCTCGACCGCCGGGTGTCGCACCGCCAGGTCGATGCCGTGCGCTGCGACTCGGAGGATGGCGCAGTGATGCTGGTGAACCACCTGCTCGACCTGGGCCACCGTCGCATCGCCGTGCTCGGCGGCCCACCGGCCGTGTCGACGTCGGTCGATCGCGTCGCCGGCTACCGTCGGGCCATGGCGGCCGCCGGGATCGACGTCCCGGCCGAGTGGGTATGCTACGGCCAGTTTACCCAGGCTTCGGGCTACGAGATGGCCCACGACCTGCTGCGCCTCGACCCTCGGCCCACCGCCCTGCTTGGCGTGAACAACTTTATCGCCTTGGGCGCATGGCGGGCTGCTAAAGAGGCCGGGCTGCGCGTGCCCCGCGATCTGTCGTTGGTCGCTTTTGATGATTTTGCCTCGGCGTTTGTCGCCGAGCCGTTTTTGACCGTGGTCGATCAGCCCGCCGCCGAGATGGGCCGGCGCGCCGCCGAGCTGCTCCTGGCCCGGCTGCAGGCCGACGCGCCGCCGGACTACCAGGAGCTGGTCCTGCCGGTCCACGTCATCGTGCGCAGCTCGACCGCGCCGCCGCCGGACCAGGTTGGCGACTAAAGAAGACCGCTAAAGCGGTGACTACAAACAAAGATGGTGCTTGTTTCTTTGTGCTTTGTGTCTTTGTATAAAGTCAAACTGGAGGATATCATGACATACGAACCAAACTGGCAGTCTCTATCGGCCTACACCGTGCCCGAGTGGTTCAAGGATGCCAAGCTGGGCATCTTTATCCACTGGGGCGTCTATTCGGTGCCCGCTTTCGACAACGAGTGGTACCCCCGCTTCATGTACCGCGACGAGGTGTCGCGAAAAGGGCAGAACTATTACCAGTACCACACCGCCCGCTTTGGCCACCCGTCCCAATTCGGCTACAAGGATTTTATCCCCATGTTCAAGGCCGAAAAATGGGACCCGGCGGCCTGGATCGAGCTGTTCAAACAGGCCGGTGCGCGTTACGTCGTGCCCGTCGGCGAGCATCACGACGGCTTTCCGATGTACGACTGCTCGTTCACCAACTGGAACGCCGCCCAGATGGGCCTCTGCCGCGACGTCGTCGCCGAATTGAGCGTCGAGACGCGCAAAGCGGGCCTCAAATTTGGCGTCTCGTCTCATCGCGCTTTTAACTTTCGCTATTACACCTTTCGCGACAACCTGGACACCAGCAACGCCGCCTACAGCAAATTGTACGGCGTGCCCCACCCCGAGGAAGCGCCCGTGAGTTACGAGTTTATCCTCGACTGGCACGCGCGCACCCGCGAGCTGGTGGACAAATTCTCACCCGACGTGCTGTGGTTCGACTTTGGCTGGCACCGCGACGAATTCGAGCCCTGGCGACCGCGCGTCCTGGCCTATTACTATAACCACGCCCTGGCCCACGGCTACGAGCCGGTGCTGCAATACAAGGACAAGATCCCCGACGGCGTGGCCGTGCTGGACATCGAGCGCGGCAAGCTGGACGACATCCGCCCGCACTATTGGCAGACCGACACCTCGCTCAGTTTCAAGTCGTGGTGTTACATCGAGGACGACGCATTCCGCAGCACCACCTCGACCGTGCACGACCTGGTGGACATCGTCAGCAAAAACGGCAATCTGCTGCTCAACATCGGTCCGCGCTCCGATGGCACGATCCCCGAGCCAGCTCAGGAGATCCTGCTCGGGCTGGGCCGGTGGCTCGCGCTCAACGGCGAGGCTATCTATGGCACGCGCCCCTGGACCCAGTACGGCGAAGGGCCAACCGGCATCCCCAAGGCTTTCCGCGAGGAGGAACAGGCCGCCTATACTGCCCAAGACGTGCGTTTCACGTGCAAGGGCGATACACTGTACGCCATCTTGCTCGGCTGGCCCAAGGGACAGGCGCTCATTCAGTCGTTGGGCAGCGCCGCCGCCCGGGTGACCGGCGTGTCCATGCTTGGCCTGGACGGCCCACTGGCCTGGTCGCAGGACGCCCAAGGGCTCAAGGTAACCATGCCCGCCCACAAGCCGTGCGAACACGCCTATACTCTGAAATTACATGTGGGCTAACGTTGGAAGCCGGGTTCTTGGCCAAAGCCAGAAACCGGGTTTCTTAGCGACTATATAAGGAGATATCTATGCCAGAAAACAAAACCGCCGCCACGACGATCGACAAAAACGATCTGATCGTCATCGCCGGCGCCGGGGGCTTTATCGCCGGCGCGCTGACCCGCGCTTTCCACGACCAGGGTTTCACCCGCATCCGCGCCGTGGACAAAAAGCCGCTGCCCGAATGGTACCAGCGTGTGCCGGGGGTCGAGAGCCTGTCGCTGGACCTCAGCGAATACGAGAACTGCGTCCGCGCCGTGGAAGGCGCGCGCGAGGTCTACAACCTGGCTGCCGACATGGGCGGGATGGGCTTTATCGAGCGCTTTCGTATCGAGTGCCTGCGCAGCATCCTGATCAACACCCACATGCTCGAAGCGGCCTACCGCGCCGGGGTCGAACGCACCTTTTTCTCTTCCTCGGCCTGCGCCTACAACACCGAGCTGCAGCAAGACCCCAACGTGCGCGCGCTCAAAGAGTCCGACGCTTATCCGGCCATGGCCGAGCGCGGCTATGGCTGGGAGAAACTTATGTCCGAGATGTTTTGCCAGGAATACTGGGCCGAGCGGCGCATGAAAACCTTTATCGCCCGTTTCCACAACGTCTATGGCCCCTTTGGGACCTGGGACGGCGGGCGCGAAAAGGCCCCGGCCGCGCTGAGCCGCAAAGTTGTCGAGGCGCAGGACACCGGCAACAACGCCATTTCCATCTGGGGTGACGGGCACCAGACCCGCAGCTTTATGTACATTGACGACTGCGTCAAGGGCATCGACATGATCATGCACTGCGACGCGTTGATCGCCACGCCGATCAACCTGGGCTCCAGCCACCTGATCTCGATCAACGACCTGGTGAGCCTGATCGAAGAGATCGCCGGGATCAAGATGGCCCGCAGCTATGACCTGAGTGCGCCACGCGGCGTCGCCGGGCGAAACAGCGACAACACGTTTATCCTCCAGGTTCTCGGCTGGGAACCCAGCACCCCGCTCCGCGAGGGAATGGCCCGCACCTATGCCTGGATCAAAGAGCAGTACGCCGACCGCAAAAAGGGCATCTATACCCCGGCTGCGGAAACGGGTATGCCAGCAGCAAATTAGGAACTCTTGGCCAGATGATGACAGAACAAGACAACGCCGTTTCCCTGGCTTTTATCATCGGCACGCTCCCCTACCGCATGGCTTTTGCCGGAGGGTGGATCGACCAGCCGTTCGTGTCGGAGCGTAACCCCGATCCCGCCGGTTCGATGGTCGTCGTCGCCATCGAACCGACCTGCCGTTTTATGGACCGCTGTGGCATGGGCACCAGCACCCGCAAGGTTGCCGCCCGGCTGTGGCCTAACGGCCTGCCCGACCGCGACCCGGCCGAACTGGTGCGGGAACTCTATGACGTAGAAAATGAGGGCCAGGCCGAGCCGTCGGGCTCGCAGGACATGATCGGCCTGCTCTATCCCGGCGTCAACCGCCTCGACTATGCCTTTAGCCACGCCGGCGGCGTCTTTCCCGCCCACATCGAGTCCAACACCGACCCCGCCGTGGCTCGCTGGCTGGAGCGCGTGATCCATATGCTGCCCATCGCCCAGCGCCCGCCGGGCTACAACCCGCTGGGCGTCAAGAACCTGGACCCGGGCTGGATCCGCCGCCTGGGGCAGTCGGGCCGCGACTGTTTTGACGCCATCGTGGCCATGGATATCGATCGCCTGGGCGCTTCGATGAACGCGTGTATGCGCTGCTGGGAGGCGATCCTGCCCGATGTGGTCTACCACCACACCCTGACCGTCGACCTGATGGCGCTGTGGCGTACTTACCAGGCGCGTTACCCCGGGGCGATGTATTCCGGCTGCGGCGGCGGCTATCTGTACGTCGTCTCGGAGGAGCCGGTGCCCGGCGGATTTCAAGTGCAAGTGCACCTGTAACAGAAATCGCAACAGAAACCGGATTTTGCCGGCAAATGCAGCTGGCGAAAAACCCGGTTTCGTGGCAAACTGGTAGATCCCCCAACCTGTTGGGGACAAACCGCCAGCAAAGAAAGGGTTTACCCGATGAACAGCGTCGTCGTAACCGGGAGCTTTGACCACATCCACTCTGCCGACCTGCGCTTTTTGCAGGAGGCCGCGGGGCTGGGCGCGCTGCACGTGCTGCTCTGGTCGGACGCCGTGGCCCAGGCGTTCACCGGCAAACCGCCCGCCTTCCCCGAGGCTGAGCGCCGCTACGTGCTGGAAGCGGTGCGCACCGTCGACCGCCTAACCCTGGTCACCAAGCCGCCCGCCCCCGGCAGCCTGCCGGACCTGGACGGGCCGCCGCCGGACGTCTGGGCCGTCCACGAGCGCGACGCCGACCCCCTCCAGCGGGCCTTTTGTGCCACGCGGGGCATCACTTACCATGTCTTGACCGCCGCCGACCTGGTCGGCTTTCCCCTGCCCGCTGAAAACGCCACCGAACAACCGACGCTGCACAAAAAAGTGCTGGTCACCGGCTGTTACGACTGGTTTCACTCGGGGCACGTGCGCTTTTTCGAAGAGGTCTCGGCGCTGGGCGATCTCTATGTCGTCGTCGGCAGCGACGCCAACGTGGGCCTGCTCAAGGGAGAGGGCCATCCCATGTTTGGCCAGGAGGAGCGGCAGTACATGGTGCAGTCGATCCGCTACGTGAAACAGGCCCTCATCTCCACCGGCACGGGCTGGATGGATGCCGAGCCGCAGATCGCCCTGGTCAAACCGGATATCTATGCGGTTAACCAGGATGGGGACAAGCCAGAAAAACGCGCCTTTTGCGCCGAGCACAACCTGGAATACGTCGTGCTGGAGCGACGGCCCAAGGAAGGCCTGGCCCGGCGCACCAGCACCGATCTACGCGGGTTCTGAGTGCAATCACAACCACCCCGTCAGCTGTGCCAGCAGCCGCGTATACTCGATAAAGTTCGGCCACGAGATGTCGGGCGGCACGCCGTGGTCGCAAGAGGGGATAAATCCGCCGTCCTTGAGCAGCGGCGGCACCACGCGCATCACCTCGGCGCGCATGACCTCGCCGCCGGCGGCGATGGCCCGCTTGTCGATCCCACCCCGGTAGGCCATCCTTTTGCCGAACCGCTCGCGGAAAGCGACAATGTCGTTGCCCGCCGCCACCTCGATCGGGTCACAGACGTTGATCCCCGACTCGATCCAGATCGGGATCAGCAGGTCGATGGCCCCGTCCGAATCCATATCGACCAACGGGCAGCCGCCGCCCTTGACCTCTTCTGACCAGCGCACATACGACGGTTTGAGAAAGTGGCGCGCCATGTCCGGCGAGATCATGGGATGACTTTTGAAAGCCATATCCTCAGACATGTGCACGCAGTCCAGCTCGACCCGCTCGGTGATCTGCTTGACCGTGGCCGAGACAAACTCTTTCCAAAAGTCGGCCATGTCCATCACAAACTCGGGGTCGTCGAGCATCATCATACATAGGTTTTCCATCCCTACCCACTCGCGGATCTGCCAGAACGGCCCGTTGAAATTGATCGACAGCGGATAATCCCGATCCCGCACCGCTTCACAGCGCTGCCAGAAATCGTCGGGAAAACGCTCCGGGTGGTGCGCATCGTAGCGCCACTTGATCCGTTCCTCCCAATCCTGGCGCGACTGCACCGGGAAACGGTGCCATTTGCGGGTCACAAAATCCCGCGCCGCGCGGATATAGGTATAGTCGTATTCATCCGAGATCTCGGTGATCGCCCCCATCCAATCCTGGACGATATAATGCCCGTCCTTGTGTTCCAGCACCTTTTCCTCAAAGGTCGGGATCATCTTGAACGACACCCCCAGGTCGACGTGGGGCTGCGTCTTTTCCTGCTCGATCCCTAGCAGGTCGCGCAAGTACTCGCTCCAGCGCACGTCCCGCGGCAGTCCCTGCTCGTGCCAGGCGCGCAGTGTCGACTCGCGCGGCCCACCAGGGCTCAGCGGGATCTTGTCCGGGTTACCAAACGACAACGTCTCTCGAAATCGCTCGCGTGAATTCATGGTCTCTCCTCGATATCTTGCCAACAACCTGCTGTAAGGGCAGGCCTTGCGCCTCGCCCGGCTGGGGCCGGTCCCGACTAGACAGTATATCACACAACAGGACGAAAAGAAAACGATGACAGCGCGCGGCGTGCGGGCGCCGTTGACAAATTGCGCCGCTTAAGGTACAATCCCCCTGTTTGGATTTTCACTTGGTGCGCGGCACATCGCAACCCGACCTTGTCGGTGGTGTTCTACAAAACAAGACGTGTGCTGACGTCGGAGGCTTTGTTCGTGGGTGATCCGTCAAACGAATCCGAGTTGGTTTCCCTGGCCAAAGAAAGCCCGGAGGCCTTTGGGGCGCTGTACGAGCTATACGTCGAGCGAATCTATAACTATGTGTATTACCGGACGGGAAACCATCACGACGCTGAAGACTTGACGGCAAAGGCATTCTACCAGGCGCTCACCCACATTAACCAATATGTGGACCGTGGGCTGCCCTTTTCGGCCTGGCTATATCGCATCGCGCACAATCTGGTGGCTAACTGGTACCGGGCGCGAAGCCGGCGCCAGGTGATCACGCTCGATGAGCTCACGGCATCCGCCGTTCAGCACAGCCACGATCCGTCGCCGGAAAAGGAAATTGAGTCACGAGACGACCAGGCCGCCCTGCTGAGGTTGATTCGTCGTATGCCCGATGAACGGCAGCAGTTGATCATCCTCAAATTTGTCCATCAACTGAGCAACCAGGAAATCGGCCAGGTGATGGGACGAAGCGAAGGAGCGATCAAGTCACTCTACCACCGTACATTACTGATGTTACGTGACCAATGGGCGGCAGAAAAATCATCAGGTGAGGAAATCTAGATGAAAAACGATAACCCAGATCAAGATCGATCGGGCGTTCGATCTGCGCTGATCAGGATGAGCGGAGTCATTCCCAGCGCTGATTTCGTACGTAAGCTGGGCGCCGAGATCGGCCGCACAGCGCGTGAGAAAATGGGGCACGCGGCCAGGATGCCCGGGGCCAGAGCGCCCTGGAACAGGCTGTCCTTTGAAGACAGGGTGATCGACCTGCGCAGATGGGTCAGGTTGCTGCGCCAGACATTGGCACCCGTACAGCCTCGCCAGGCTTTTAGAACGGCATTGAGCCAACAGCTCCAGCTGGACGCCATCCAGATCCGGATAGCCAGGCAAAACCGGTGGCGTTGGCTTGTGATTGGCAGCGCGGTTGGATCGGTGGTATCCTTGTTGGGCGTGTTGGCCGCTCGGGTGCTTCGCCAGCGACAGGCTCGTGCCCGCCTGCGCACGGACAAAAAAACGGTCGGCGCGGCCTAAGTCGGTCACACGCGCCATTCTGCTTCAGACGACTTTCCAAGGTCGGTTTACGCAGTGACCCCACCATAAACACGATCTCGGAAAGTCGTTGTGTCGTATGATGGCATCACTCATAAGTTGGGCAGATAAACGCCTTTTGAAGGAGATCGGTTGATGGCAAGGAATTGGCTGCAGCGCCTGGGCTCGCGCCTGGGCATTTTGGGCGAACTGTTGAGGTTCCTGTGGCAGCGCAGGTTGTGGTGGATCATTCCCATGGTGGTCATGCTCATCCTGTTTACGCTGCTGTTGGTCGCCGCGCAAGGTTCGGCTCTCGCCCCATTCATCTATACACTCTTTTAAGACAGGGAACTGGATGGATTTGATCGCACTGGTGCTTTTAACCCTGGTCGGCTATTCAGCCGGCGCCACGCTCGGCAGCAGAAAGCACATCGCCACGCCCGGGCCGTTGGACCTGGGATCGATCGTCGGTCTGTGGATCGGGGCCCTCTTTTCAAGGATAGCGGTCGGGAAATGGCTGGCCGTCGGTATCTGGTTCGCCGTCGCCGTCGTGCTGGCGTGGATCCTGGTATCCATACGCCGCAGCCACCTCCCTCTTGACAGGCCAGCCCTCCCCCAGGCGCCTGGCAGTTTGTTGAGCCGCATGTGGGCAGGGTGGAAACGTTTTGCCCAACAGATGGGCAACTTTCAGGGACGGGTCTTGCTGGCCCTGTTTTATTTTGCGATCGTGACACCTTTCGGCCTCCTGGTGAGGGCTTTCAGCGACCCGTTGCACATCAAAAAGCGAGAACGCACGTCTTTTTGGCTCGAGCGTCCGGCTGTGGACGCTGACCTGGAAAAGACAAGGAGTCAATTCTAGTGTACATCTTGGGCACGTCCTTTTTCTACCACGACTCGGCCGCGGCCCTGATCCAGGACGGCGAGCTGATCGCCGCGGCAGACGAGGAGCGCTTCAGCCGCAAAAAACACGACAGCGGCTTTCCCAAACAGGCCATCGCCTTCTGCCTGGCCCAGGCCGGGATCACGGCCGATGACCTGGATTACGTCGTTTTTTACGAAAAGCCCCTGGCCAAGTTCGAACGGATCTTGATGTCTTCTTTGGGCACGTTCCCGCGTTCCTGGGAATCGTTCAGCGAGGCCATGGTCACCTGGTTCGATCAAAAACTGTGGATCAAGACCCTGATCCAGGATGAGGTCGGCGTGTCTGCCGGCAACGTGTTATTCACCGACCACCATATGTCGCACGCCGCCAGCGCGTTGTTCTGCTCCCCCTTCGAGCAGGCAGCGATCCTGACCATAGACGGCGTGGGCGAGTGGACGACCATGACCCTGGGACAGGGCCAGGCCTCGTGGGAAAACGGCGCCGGCAACGAGATCACCCTCTTTGCCGAACAACGCTTCCCCCATTCGATCGGCCTGCTCTATTCGGCATTTACCGCGTTTTTGGGTTTCCAGGTCAACGAAGGCGAATACAAGGTGATGGGGATGGCCCCCTATGGCCGGCCGAAATACATGGACCAGGTGTACAAGATCCTCAAGGTGCACGACGACGGCTCATTTAGCCTCGACATGGATTATCTCTGCTATCACTACTCGCCGACCCAGAGCTTTGGCCGGCGCTTTGTCCAGCTTTTTGGCGAGCCGCGCGTGCCCGAATCCGAGTTTTTCACCGTCGACACCGACCCCAGCCTGGATCCGGCCGATCCACGCGTGCGGAAAAACCAGCATTACGCCGACGTCGCCGCCAGCATCCAATTGGCTACCGAAGACACCTTGCTCAAGATGGCCAACCACCTGTACGACCGGACCAGGCTGGACAGGCTGTGTATGGCCGGGGGCGTCGCCCTGAACAGCGTCGCCAACGGGCGCATCCTGCGCGAAACGCCGTTCAAAGAGGTCTTTATCCAGCCCGCGGCAGGCGATTCCGGCGGCGCAGTGGGCGCGGCCCTGTACGTCTATCACGTGCTGCTCAAAAAGCCGCGCCGCTTTGTGATGGAGCACGCCTACTGGGGCCAGGGGTACACCCAAGACGAGATCCGCTCGTGGCTCGACCGCAACAGCATCGCTTATACCTATGTCGACGACGACGCGGAGCTGTGCGCGCAGCTCGCCAGCAAGATAGAACAGGGCAAGGTCATCGGTTGGTTCCAGGGACGCTTTGAGTGGGGGCCCAGGGCTTTGGGCAACCGCAGCATCCTGGCCGATCCGCGCCGCGCCGAGATGAAACAGATCGTCAACGCCAAGATCAAGTTCAGGGAGCCATTCCGCCCCTTTGCTCCGGCCGTGCTCGAAGAGCGCACCGCCGAGTTTTACAGCCTCACCGATCCTGAGCAGCACTATCCGCCGCGCTACATGTTGATGGTTTTTGCGGTTCCCGATGACAAACAAGCTATCGTCCCGGCAACCACACATCAGGGGGGCACCGCCCGCATCCAGACCGTACGCCGCGAGTGGAACCCGCTTTACTATCGGCTGATCGAGACTTTTGGCGAGCGCACGGGGGTCCCCGTGCTGCTCAATACCTCGTTCAACCTGCGCGGCGAGCCGATCGTCAGCAGCCCGGCCGATGCCTTCAAGACCTTTAGCAACAGCGGCATCGACACGCTTATGCTCGACCATTTCCTGATCCACAAGTAGCCAGACGATGCGACCTTCTCGGCGTGCCCTCAACATCCTGGTGCCTGTGCTTTTGAGCCTCATCGGGGCATGGGCCGTGATCGAGGTCGGCTTGCGCGTTTTCTACCAGCTTATCCCGCTCCAGGTCTGCGCTTCGGACCCGATCGTGGCCCAGTACTATTGCCAACCCTATTTTGAGTACGACAAGCCGGTACGCCTTGGCTACCGCTACAAACCCGGGCTCAAGATGGAAGGCTGGTGGGACCCTGCCAATCCCACGCAGGCCAGTCCCGAAAATGCCGCCGCACCCTCCGGCCGCAGCGACGCATTCTGGTATGTCTTTGAGACCGACGAGATGGGATTTCCCAACAGCCAAGACGAATGGCGCGACGCTTATGACCTCATTATCACCGGTGATTCATTCGTCAATCGCACCGCTCCCCAGACGTGGATCGAGCTGCTGGAAAGCCAAACCGATACAAAAGCCCTCATCCTGGGCGCGTCGAGTTGGAGCACGCTCAACGAGGTGGAAGCTGTCAAGATGTACGGCCTGGACAAGGATCCCAAGTGGGTGTTGGTGATGTTTTTCGAGGGGAACGACCTGTTGAACACCGCCCAATACGTGGAAAAGCGCGACAGCGGGCTGAGTTGGAAAGAATACGACATGCAGGGCGTGCCATTTTACCGCAGGTTGCTCACGTTCCACATGCTCACATACTGGCTCGACAAACCCAGGCAAGCTGCCCCGGCGCGCTACCGCTACCCGGTGACCGCCAGCACGGAGGCCGGGCCGGTCGACCTGGTCTTTAAGGACATTCACCTGCTCCCCCTGAGCGCCGGCTATGAGACGCTGGCCCGCTCGGACGAGTTCGCCGCCGTCACCCAGGCACTGATCGAGTTACAGGCGCTTTGCCAGGCCCAAGGCGCCCGGCTGCTGCTGGTCTACGTGCCCGCCAAGGAGCACGTCTATTGGTCGCGCATTTGGGATCCGGTCGATGTGAACAATATCCTCGAGCGCACCGTCACGGTCAAACTCAGCGAGGGCGACCGTGGCAAGCTGGAATACGATCCGGTTTATCTCAGTTTCGAGGTGTTCAGCCAGAACCACAACGCCCAGGAGCGGCTGTTTGCCGACATGGCCCAGGAAAAGGGGATCGCATTTCTCAATCTAACGCCGGTCTTTTGGGCCAAGAGCATCGAACTCGGTGAGACCTATCACTATGCCGACCCGCACTGGAACCAACTGGGCAACCAGCTCGCCGCCAGCGCCATCGCCGAATACATCACCACCCACTAATCACACCACCATCTCGCCCATAACAATGAGAAACCGGGTTTCTCTTAGAAACCCGGTTTCTGGCTTACACCACCATCTTGACCGGCGCACAGACCGCCGGGTCGTACAGCGGGCTAATCTCGCGCAGCTTTTGGACGATCCCGGGCAAGCGCTCGATCACAAAATCGACGTCCTGCTCGGTGTTCTCCCGTCCCAGCGTCAGGCGCAGGCTGCCGTGGGCAACCTCCACCGGCACGCCCATCGCCGCCAGCACGTGCGACGGTTCGAGCGCAGCCGAGGTGCACGCCGACCCACTGCTGGCGCACACGCCGAGCGCATCCAGGTTGAGCAAAATGCCTTCGCCCTCGATATACTTGAACACGAAGCTGGCGCTGTTGGGCAGCCGCTCGCTCGGATGGCCGGTCAAGTACGCCTCGGGGACCCGATCCAGGATCCCGTGGATCAACCTGTCGCGCAGCGTACTCTGCCGTTGGTTCTCCGTTCCGGCGTCCTGGTAAGCCAGCTTGAGCGCGGCCGCCAACCCGACGATGTAGGGCACGTTCTCCGTGCCGGCGCGCCGCCGCCCCTCGTGCGAGCCGCCGGTCTGCACCGGCCAGAACTTGACCTTGCGCCGCGCGTACAAAATGCCCACCCCCTTGGGGCCATAGAACTTGTGCGCCGACAGGGACAGCAGATCGACGCCCAGCCGGTCGACGTTAAGGTCGAGCGCGCCGCCGGCCTGCACGGCATCGCTGTGAAACGGCACGCCCCTGTCCTTGCACACACGCCCGATCTCGGCCATGGGTTGGATCGTGCCCACCTCATTGTTGGCATACATGATGCTGACCAACGCCGTATCGTCGCGGATCGCCCTGGTGACATCGTCCGGATCGACCACGCCGTACTCATCCACGGGCAGATAGGTCACCTCAAAGCCAAATTTCTCCTGCAACTGGGCCATCGTATGGCCAATGGCGTGGTGCTCGATGGAAGAGGTGATCAGGTGCTTTTTGCCGTTCTCGGCCTGGGCAAAGGCGACGCCGCGCAAGGCCAGGTTGTCGCTCTCGCTGCCGCCGCTGGTAAAGATCACCTCGCGCGGCCGACAGCCCAGGATAGCGGCGACCGTTTCACGCGCTTCCTCGAGCGCATCGTTTGCCTCACGCCCCTTGTGATGCAGGCTGGAGGCGTTACCATAGTATTCCGTAAAATAGGGCAGCATGGCCTCGACCACGCGCGGATCGACCGCCGTCGTGGCCGCGTGATCCAGGTAAATCGTTCGTTTTTTCGTGTCCATATCACTCTTTCTCATCACTCTGTTGACAGATCGGCCAACCACATCCGATCCAACGTTTCCGTCACCCGGTCGTGCACTTGTTGCCAGACGGCACGGGCCGCACACGTGCCAATCCGTTCACAGGGGCGCATATCATCGTCGTGCTGCACGCATAGTACCGGCAGGATATCGCCCTCCAGCGCGCGCAGCACATCGCCCACGGTCATGTTTTGGGGCGAACGGGCGAGTTCGTATCCCCCTTTGGCCCCGCGCGTGCTGACGATCAACCCCGCATCGCGCAGCAAAGGGACGATCTGCTCCAGGTAGGCCAGCGAAACGCCCTGTGCCTGGGCAACCTCGTTCAGTGAAACGGGCCCGTCGCCATGCCGCGCCGCCAGCTCGGCAACCGCGCGCAACCCATATTGTTCCTTGGCCGAAATCTTCATTATCCGTCCACGCCAAAAATAATCCCGAGTAAATACTCGGGATTATTATACACCAGACACGAGCCGCTGTCAAGAGCGAGTTTTTAGTTGCGACGCACCTGGCAGGTGCGTCGCAACTAGTTTTATGATCCTTCAAGCGCTTTGCAAAGCTCCTTGCCGTTTTCCTGCCACCACCTGAACAGGATCGACACGTCGGTGCCCAGGCTAAAGTGGCGCACCCCCATGTCGAGAAAATACCTGGCCTGATCGGGACTGCCGATCTCGGCGCGCGGCAGCACACCCATCTTGAGCGCGGTTTCGAACACCCGCTTTTCGATCGCCTTGATCTCGGGCGAACCCCGCTGCCCGGCCCGTCCAGTGCTCATCGAATAGTCGGATGGCCCCCACTGGATCATGTCGACGCCCTTGACCGACAGGATCGCCTCCAACTGCTCAACAGCCTGCCGTTTTTCGACCATGATCATGACCACCACATCGCGCAGCGCCTGGACGTACTCGGGTGTGCCGCCATAACCCGGATAGGCAAACCGGCGCGCGCCGACGCCATGCAGCCCCCCATCCTCCGGCGTCTCAGGACGAACCAGGCGCACGCAGTGTTGCACATCCTCGACCGAGCGGCAGTCGGCAAACAGCACCCCCTGGAAGCCAGCGCCGATGCCACGTTGCGCCAAAAAGCCGCGCGGCTCCTGGTCGATCTTGATCACCGCAGACATATCGTAGAGTTCGGCCGCCCGGCACAGGTTGTCCAGGTCGTGGAGATCGAACGAGCCGTATTCGGCCAGGAATTCGACATAGTCATACAGCCCGGTGTGGCCGAGCATCTCGACGATGGCCGGCGAGCAGACGTGCAGGCGCGTACTCACTGTCGGCTTGCCGGCGGCTAACGCTTCTCGAAATCGGTTGGGTCTCATTTAGCATCCTCCTGAACTGAAATGGCTGTTACGATGTGAGCACCTCAGGATTGGCCAGGTACTCGGGTTTCTCTCCGGCCAGCACGCGCAGCATATCCTCTACCACGGTCATGCCCATCAGCAGCCGGGCCTCGGCAGTAAAGCTGGCCACGTGCGGCGTGAGCACCACGTTGTCCAGTTGAAAGAGCGGGTGATCGGCCGCCGGCGGCTCAGGGTCGTAGACATCGATCCCGGCGCCGAAAATGCGCCTCTCCTTCAGGGCGGCGATCAACGCCGCTTCGTCCACCACCGCCCCACGGGCGATGCTGATCAAGATCGCCTCGGGCTTCATCGCCCACAACACCCGGCGATCGATCAAATGGTGCGTGTCCGCGGTCAAGGGGACGTGCAGCGAGAGCACGTCGACCACGCCGGCCAGCTCAACGATGTCCCCGACCGCCGTCGCCCCCCACGCGGCGATCTGCTGCGGATCGAGATAAGGGTCGTACACGTATACGGACATATGCAGCGCGGCGCGGCACATCTCAGCCAGGCGGCGGCCAATGCGTCCAAACCCGGCCACGCCCAGCACCTTGCCATCGAGCTCGCGCCCTATGAACTCAAAGCGGTTACGGATGCCAAAATCGCCGGCGCGACTGGCCGAGTCAAGCCGCGCCAGGCGGCGGGCCGTGGCCATCATCAGCGTCAGCGCGTGCTCGGCGGTCGATTCGGTCGGCCCGGCCGGCGTGTAGACCACCTGGATGCCGCGCGCCGTGGCCGCATCCAGGTCGACGTTATCCAGGCCCACGCCGTGGCGGCCGATAACCCGCAGCCTGGGCCCACGATCCATCTCGGCCCCTCCCAAGGATATCCCAGCGCAGAGCAAAAAGCCGTCGATCTCGGGCATCATGGCCATCGTCTGAGCGTACGAGGCTGTGTACGCCTCGAGCACCTCAGCGCGCTCAGACAGGCGCGCCAGGGCCGCGGGATGGATCTCGCGGTTGACCAACACTTGATCTTTCTTCATCCGCCCTCCTTTGGCAGCGCTATCCCAGCGCGCCCTATTGTCCCACCCCAAGCAGCCTGGCCAGCCAGCTCTGGTGCAGATCCAACGCCCCTTTGGGGCAGATCTCGGCGCAGCACAGGCAGCCCACGCAGCGGGTGAAATCAAAAACCGGCGGTTTGCCAGGCGTGATCGCGTCGCCGGGACACACCTCGGCACAGCGCCCGCAGCCGATGCACAGCGCGGGATCGAGTTCGGGGCGCAGTTTGATCGTGCGCCGCAGCGGATCGCTGATCCACGAAGGCACATCCAGGTACCAATGCGTCCTGGGCAGCAGCCGCCGCCCGAAATCCAACGCCGACCGCTCGCCGATCACGTCGATCGCCCCCAGATCGGCTACACCCAGCCCCCGCTCCGCAGCCTGGGCCAGGTGGACGACCTGCCCGGCGCGGTAGCCCATTGCCTGCGCGAGCACCGCGTCGAGGGCCACCGGGTCGGCCGACGCCGCCAGCACGCCATACCGATGGGGGGTGCCGCCGGCGCCGGGGCCGTTGCCCTCCAACCCGACCACGCCATCCATGATCGTCAAACCGGGCGGCGCCAGTTCGAGCACATCCACCAGGATCGTCGAGAAATCGGTCACCCCGGGGGCGCGAAAATGCAGCTCGCGCTTGCGCCGGCCGGGAATGACGCCAAAGAGGTTTTTGACCGCCCCGGTGTACAGGGTCAAACCGTGCGTCTTGAGCTTGGGCAGGTCGATCACGAGATCGGCCTCGAACACCTGTCGGGCGATGTAATAGTCCGTGCCGTTGAGCCTCTTCCAGGTGACGCCGTCAAAACAGACCAGCTCGGCGCCCAGCACCTCGGCCGCCTCGGCCATGCCGCTCGTGCTAAAGACGTGGGCGTTGCGTTCGATCGGGCCACCGGGCGAATCGCCGATCCAGACCCGGCCGCCTGCTTCCTGCACCAGCCCGGCGACCGCCCGGACCAGCGCCGGATGCGTGGTCACGGCCCGTTCCAGCGGGGCATCGTTCAACAGGTTGGGCTTGAGCAGCACCTGCATGCCCGGTTTGAGAAACCGCCCGATGCCCCCCAACGGCTGCAAGACGGCCTCGACCGCACGGCGCACGGCGTCCAGATCATAACCGGAGCACGATAGTACGGACACGCTTGAGTTCGATGATTGAGCCATGTTGTATCCCGCCCCTATTCCAGATCCCTATCCCGGATCCCTATCCCCATCCCGGATCCCGGCGGTGGGTTGCACCGCCACTTGTTCAGGCCCGCCCCCAACAAGTTGGGGAATCTTCCATGTGCAAAGGCGCCTAGAGTACATCGGAGAGCGCAATCCCACGGTTCTGGGCCCGCACCTGCATCCAGGCCACATCGTCCACAGGCACGGCCAGACGCTCGTCCTCTTCGCGGAGGTGCAGCGACAGGGCGTCGACCGGGCAAGACGACACGCACACGCCGCAGCCCACGCAGCGCCCATAGTCGACCAGACAAAGCCCCTCCGGCACCGAAAGCGCCCCAAACTGGCAGCGCTCCAGGCAGCTCTCGCAGCCGATGCACAGATCCGCATCGACCAGGACGGCAAAATCCGAGTGCGCGATGGCGGTGGGCAAGCCAAACTCGGCCACACCGCGCAGCACGCCGCAGCAGCAGGTGCAGCAGTTGCAAACATAGTTGTTGCCGTCGCGATAGTTGCCGGTCGAATGCACCAGACCGGCATCAGCCGCTTCCCTCAACAACTGCAGTGCCTGCTCTTTGGTCAGCGCGCGGGTCGTCCGCGAGTTGTCAAACGCCCCCTCGACCGGGGCAAAGCTGATACAGTTCTCCACCGGCGCGTCGCATCCCCTGCCGATCAACTGTTGCTGCACGCGGCAGATGCAGTCGCGCACGCCCCACGACCTGGCGTTCTCGATCATCTCGGTCGCCCGCTCGTAGGGAAAGATCTCCAGCCCGGCCGGGATGGCTTGCTCCACCGGGATGACGCGATGGACCGAAGGCGTCGTGCGCAGCATCGCGGCCTTGCTCTCCACATAGTAGGCCTCGAACAGCTCGGCCATTTCCTTGTCCAGGCGCGACAACTGGGATTCGTAAATGCCGACGACAAAGGGCATCAAGCCATAGACCAGTTCCCTCTCGCCGCGCCCCGCGACGATCAGGCCCTTTTTGACCATCTGCTTGAGCCGGTCGCGCGCCGTTTTTTCGTCCACCCCGGCGCGCGCGGCGATGTCGGCCGCCGGCTCTTGGGTCAGCTTCATAACCGCCGCCAGCGCCGCTTCCTCCGGCTCGAACATCTTGGCCAGCAGCCGCAGCTCCACCTCGCTCTCGGTCGCCGGAAAGCCGTTGGGGATGGCATCCAGCCGCTGCGCCAGTTGGCGATAGAGCTCCTCATTCATAGGTCATCCTCCAGTCAACCTTTGAGCAGCACCACACCCGAGCGAGGCGGCATCACCAGGCCGCCGATCCGCCCGCCGGCGACGCTGCACGTTCCCAGCCCCAGGCAGTCGCTCAAAACCGCGCCGTCGGCCAGCGCAGCGCCGCCGGGCACATCGAGTTGGTATGCCGCATTGCCGTTGTTAAACACGATCACCATCGTCTCCTCGCCCAGGCGGCGCATAAAGGCATAGACGTTGGGCCCATCATCGGCGAGCAACGCTTGAAACGCGCCACGGCGCAGCACCGGATGGGCGTGACGCAGGGCGATGTGGCGTTTGATCGTGTCGCGCAGATCCCAGTCCCAACTCGACCGATCCCAAGACATCGTCGCCCGTCCCTCGTGCCCCTCGCTGGGCACGCTGCGCATGCCCACCTCGTCGCCGTAGTAGATGCACGGCGCGCCGGGCATGGTCATCTGCCACAGCACCGCCAGCTTGAGGCTGTCCCTATCTTCACCCAGGATCGACAGGATGCGCGGCGTATCGTGGCTGCCCAGCAAGTTAAGCTGCACCTGGGTCACCTGCCAGTCATACATAGCCAGCATAGCCTCGATGCGCCGGCCGAACTCTACGGCCCGGATCGGCGCGAGCTCGTAGCCGCCCGGATGGATGCGCGTGTCCAGCCTGTCGCCGCCAAAAAAGCACTGCGCGGCGCGGTTAAAGACGTAATTCATCACCGCGTCAAACTGGTCGCCGCGCAGCCACTCCTGCGCCGGATGCCAGATCTCGCCGACGATGTAGGCCTCGGGGTTGATGGCCTTGACCCGCCGCCGGAACTCTTGCCAGAACGGCTCGTCGTCGATATCCTCGGGCACGTCCAGCCGCCAGCCATCGATGCCAAATTTGATCCAGCGCTCGGCCACCCCCAGCAGGAACGCGCGCACCTCCGGATTGTCAGTGTTAAACTCGGGCAGTGGCGGCAGGTCCCACCAGCAGCGATAGTTGGTCTCCCACTTGCTGCGCCCCTGAGCCATGGCCCGGGGGTTGTAGGGATCGAGCGGCCTGGTTTTGTCCTTGATCACAAACCAGTCGACGTAGGCCGAGTTAAGCCCGTTCTCGAGGATGTCGTTGAACTGGAAAAAGCCGCGGCTGGCGTGGTTGAACACGCCGTCGAGCACGATGCGCATGCCGCGCCGGTGGGCCTCGTCGAGCAGCTCACGCAGGGCATCGTCGCCGCCGAGCATGGGGTCGACCCGGTTATAGTCGTGGGTGTGGTAGCGGTGATTGGACGCCGACTGAAAGACCGGGCAAAAATAGATCGCATTGATCCCCAGGTCGGCGAGGACGTCGAGGTGCTCGACGACGCCCAGCAGGTCGCCGCCCTTGTAGCCGTACCCGGTCGGCAACGAGCCCCACGGCTGGAGCCCGCCAGGCTTGGGCACGCGCGCGCTGCGGGCAAACGAATCGGGAAAGATCTGGTAAAACACGGCATCCTTCACCCACTCGGGGGTGCGGACGGCAGGGCTGGCAGAGGGTGCGGTTTGTTCGGTCATCGTTGCTCGCTTTCGTGTTGGATTTGGCCCCATTATACCGCACCTTGCGGCAAACACCAAGAACAGCAGAGTGAGCCATCCCGGCCATCCCCGGGAGTGTTTGTAGTTGGGGGCACTCAGGCTGCGTCCCATAGGCGGTCAAAGCTTTGGGCCATTACCGCGCCGCGGATGACCAACAT
>JAFGOG010000531.1 GCA_016926595.1 Anaerolineae bacterium | reverse complement strand
CAGATCCAGGACGTGACCTACAGCAACGATGGCTTGGCGGTGACCTTTGCTTCGGCCGTCAGCGGCGAGGAACCGATTGATTACCTGTGGTCCTTTGGCGACGGGATCACCAGCACCCTGGCCGACCCGATCCATACCTATCCCGGTAATGGCGCCTACACCGCCACGCTCGGAGTGAGCAACTGCGGCGGCGATGGTTCCGACGATTGGACGGACACCCTGGGGCTGCTTCCCGAGATTGGCGTCGATCCGCTGGCCCTGGAGGCCACGCTCTATCCTGGTCAAGCCGCCACGGTCACCCTGTGGCTGACCAATGATGGGGTGGTGGACCTGAGCTTTGTCCTGCACGAGACCGGCGCCTTGGGGCTTGCAGATGCCCCTAAAGGGGGGAAGGCCGGGGTGTGGGACGGGCCGGTGACCGATCCCGAGCTGTCTGCCCGGCTGAGCAGCGGCGGCCGGGCGCAGGCTATTATCTATCTGCGCGAGCAGGCTGATCTGTCGCCGGCTTACGGGATGGCCGACAAGGGCGCGCGCCGGCAGTTTGTGTACGACCGCCTGCAGGCTACCGCCGAGCGCAGCGGCGGCCCGCTGGTTGCACTGCTGGAGACGGCTGGGGCCGAGCCACGCCGGCTGCTGGCGGTGAACGGCATCGCCGCTACGCTCGACGCGCGGCTGGCCGCGCAGGTTGCTGCCCGGCCGGAGGTGGCTTATGTTGCGCTCGACCACGACAATCTCGTGCTGCCGGCGCTGGCTGGACAGGTCGGCGGGACGCCTAACGCAGTCGAGTGGAACATTGCGAAAATAAAGGCCGATCAAGCATGGGGCGAGTTTGGCATCACCGGCCAAGGGGTCGTGATCGGCGAGATCGATACCGGCGCCATGTATAACCACCCGGCCATCGTGAGCCAATACAGGGGCAACTTGGGCGGCGGCACGTTCGACCACGACTATAACTGGTACGATTTCGTCAACGGCCAGCCGGCGCCGTACGACGACAATGGCCACGGCACAATGGGCCTGGGCGTGGCGGCTGGCGACGACGGCGCAGGCAACCAGATCGGCGTGGCGCCAGGAGCCAGGTGGATTGCGGCCAAGGCCTGCAGCGGAGGCGGTTCGTGCCTGGAGTCAGACCTGCTTGCCGCTGGGGACTGGATGCTTGCTCCAACTCGACTGGACGGGTCAGACCCGGATCCCTTCAAGGCGCCCGACGTGGTTCTCAACATGTGGGGCTACCCTGGACCGTGCGACTACTGGTACGATGCAGTCATGCAGGTATGGCGAGCGGCAAATATCCTACCCATCTTTACGGCAGGCGCCGGCGGACCATCGTGCGGCAGTGTGGCCTCGCCGGCCAGCTCAACCTATGCAGTCAGTGTCGGCGCAACAGATACTAACGATCTGATCGCCCCCTTTAGCGGGCGTGGCCCCTCGCCGTGCACCGGCGAGATCAAGCCCGAGGTGACTGCGCCCGGCGTCAACATCCGGTCCAGCATGAACGATGGTGGCTATTATGTGTGGAATAGCACTGCCCTGGCGACTGCGCACCTGGCCGGGACGGCGGCTTTGGTCCTATGTGCCGATCCGTCGTTGTCGGTGAACCAGGTAACGATCAACATCACAGAGACGGCGCTGTGCATCGAAGATCTGAGCTGCGGCGGGACGCCCTGCCCAGACGGTGCCAATAACGTCTATGGCTGGGGCCGCATCGACGCCTTTGAGGCGGTGTCTCTCACCTTGAGCGGGCTGCTGTTTGACCTGCCCTGGCTGTCCGAGATGCCTGCGGTGGGTGTCATATCGCCCGGTCAGGCGATCTCTGTGGCTGTCACCTTTGACGCCAGGGGGCTGGAGCCTGGGGCGTACGTCGGCCTGCTCGACGTGGAAAGCGACGATCCGGACACGCCCCATGTGGGGGTTCCGGTGACCCTGACCGTCGAACCGCCGCCGGTCTGCTACGAGGCCGACATCCTGGCGGTGATCTATGAAAAGGTCGGCTGCCAGGTCACCTTCAGCGCGCAGGTCACCGGCACAGAGCCGATCTCGCTGACCTGGGAATTCGGGCCTTACGGCACGTACACAGAGCCAAGCCCGACGGTCGATTTCGGGGTGACCGGTTCCTACACCGGAACGCTGACGGCGTCGAATTGTAACGGTGTTGGTTACGACGTCCAGTCGTTCAGCGTGAGCGTCGAGTGCGTGACGATCCGGATGATCTACATCCCGCTAGTAGTGAAAAACTTCTGATCGAGGTCCGTCTCCCGACGGATCTCTGGGGGTTTTGCAGGTGCAATGCGCCTGCAAAACCCCCGCTTGTCATAATCGGCAACGCGCCTATTGTGGCTCAACCATCCCCCAGACCATCAACAACGCAGCGAGCAGGGCGCAAACGGCGCCGGCCACGGCGTTGAGGGCGATCGCCCCAACCTGTCCCTGCCACAGCCAGCCGCCCATCACCGCGCCCAGGATGCGGCCCAGGCTAAAAGCCGTCATGTTGAGCGACAGGAGCGAGGCCCGCGCTTCGGCGACCAGTTCTGTGGCCAGCGGCAGCAGGGAGACGATCGCAAACTCGAAGGAGAGCGTGACCAGCACCACGCCGCCCAGCGCTGCGGCCAGCCCTAGTTGGGCCAGGACCGGCAGCAGCAGCAGGCTGGCAGACAGCCCTACCAGGCCAAACAGGACGCTCCGACGCTTGCCCAGGCGGTCGGTCAGCAGCGCCGTGCCAAACTCACCCCCTACTTCGGCCAGTCCGACGACCATCGACGCCAGTCCCAGTGTGCTCAGGCTAAGGCCGAAATCTGTCTCCAGCCACGCCCCATAAACGATAAACGGCGCCTCGACGGCTGCCGTCATCAGCAGGCTGGTCAGCAGCAGCACCATCACGCGGCGGCGGCGAAGCAGGTCGCGCCAGGTGGTAAAGAGCATGGCGATCGCCCGGCCTTTCTCTGCCCCGCCCGGCGGTCTGCGGCCAAGCGGCAGCCCAACGCGCGTGATCGCCAGGCTGAACAACCCCATTCCAAACAGCACGGCCCACGGCGCCCGCCAGCCAAATCGCTCGATCAGGAACCCGGCGGCCGGAACGCCGATCAGCCAGGCGCCAGACCAGGCCAGCTCGACCAGGCCGATCGCCCGGGCCCGCCCGGCATAAGGCACTGTGTCGCCGACGTAGGCGTGCATTGTCGGGTCGTACAGGATCTTAGCCAGGCCATACAGGGCAAAAGTCACTGCAGCGGCCGGCAGTGTGCCGATTCCGGCCAGCAGCAGGCCAGCCATGGCAAAGATCAGCAGGGCCAGCTCCATGATGCTGCGGCGGCTGCGCCGATCGGCCAGCGGGCCGAGAAAGGGAGCGGTCAGGCCTGCGACCATCCGCAGTGTGACCAGTCCGCCGGCTGCGGCCAGTGAGATGTCCAGGCCGCGGGCGATGCTCGGCAGGAAGGGGTAGACAATGCGGAATGAGCTGTTCAGTGTTGTGCGGGCGACGAGGATGACAGGCAGCCATCTCCTGGTAGGTCCGGGCTCACCGACTGTAGTAGACATAAGCAAAGGCTGCTATTCTTGTTTCTTCCACTCGTACCGCTCATAGTAGCCCAGCACCTGGCCGTCGGGGGCGCGCACCGCGCGCATGTAGATGCGGTGCTCCTCGTCGTCGGTGATCAGCCGCTCCTCTTCGCCGGTGTGCATGGCCGCCAGGATGTCGATCATCATCTGCTGTGACCGCTCGTTGTGGCAATCCAGCAGCGAGCGGCCTAGTAGGTTGGTCCCTTGCTCATAGAAGGTAGTCGCTCTTTTGTTCATGTAGCGGATCGTGTGCTTGGTGTCGGCGAGCAGCAGCGGGTCTTTCAGGCTGTCCAGGATGGCGGCCATGAGGCTTGCGTCGATCATCAGTTCCCTCCATGATCTACAAACGGGTTGGCGCAGATCCCTCCTAGAGGACTTGCGCGCCGGAATTATACCACCGAACGCGCGGCAGGGGCAAGTGGTTCTCACGTCTGATCCTGCAACTTGCCGTAACCTGGTGCGTAGATAGATGGTAGGAGGTAACGACATCATGAGTGGCAACAAGTTACGACGTTTGCGCACCGATCGCCTGATTGGTGGTGTGTGTGGTGGCCTGGGTGAGTTCTTTGGCATGAACCCCTTCTGGTTCCGGCTGCTTTTCGTTATCCTGGGATTGCCTGGTGGGGCGCCGGGCATTATCCCGTACCTCATTCTTTGGGCGATCATTCCTTTAGAAGAGCGTTCGTGAGACACTGTTAGGTATCACAACCGATTCGCAAGCCCGGCTTCCGCCCGCGTGGAGATGCCGGGCTTGCTCTTGGAAGGAGGTTGTCGAGGCTGATTCAATGTGGTATAATCGCCTGGGAAATGGGGACAATATGAGACTGCCAATTCTCAATCTCCCGGCTGACCTCAAATCCAGGTTGAGCCAGGGCCACCCGTGGATCTACCGCAACCACGTGATCCCTGAACCGGATCTGGCTTCCGGCGCTTGGGTGCAGGTCCGCTGTGGCGCTTTTTCCGCTTTCGGCCTGTGGGATGCCCGCAGTGCCATCGCTGTGCGTCTCTACTCGCAGCATGGGGTGCCCGATGCGGGCTGGGTTGCCGATCGGGTGGCCGAGGCGTGGCAGGTGCGCACCCCGGTGCGGGCCGGCGTGACAAGCGGTTACCGCTGGGTGTATGGGGAGAGCGACAGGCTGCCGGGCATCGTCGTGGACCTGTATGGCGAGTTCGCAGTGATCCAGACCTACGCCGACAGCGTAGAGCCGTTGGTCCCCTGGGTGGCGGATGCCCTCCATGCCCATACGGCGCTGAAGGGCGTCCTGTGGCGACCTGCCGGCGGGGAGCTCAAGTCGCTGTGGGGCCGGCTGCCGCCCTCAGACCTCACCGTCGAGGAGCACGGTCTCCTCTTCAATGCCAATCTGTTCGCCGGGCAAAAGACCGGCCTCTTTTTCGATCAGCGCGAGAACCGCCGCACCCTGGCGGCCTGGTGCCAGGGTCAGGCAGTGCTCGACTGCTTTTGCTACACCGGCGGCTTTACGGTGCATGCCTGCCGGGGAGGGGCGGAGACGATCACGGCCTGCGACGCCAGCGCCAGCGCCCTCGAAGCGGCGCGCCGCAACCTGGTCCTGAACGGATTCGATCCGCTCCGGCATACCTTCCTGGCGGAGGATTGCTTCAAACTGCTGGAGAGGCTGGGCGCGGAAGGGCGCCGCTTTGGCGTGGTGATCCTCGACCCGCCCAGTTTTTCCCGCGACCGGCAGAGCCGCCACACGGCGGTGCGGGCCTACGTGCGCCTCAACCGGCTGGCCTTGAGCTGCGTCGAGCCCGGCGGGCTGCTGGCCTCGGCCAGTTGCACCAGCCAGGTATCGCCGGTAGAATTCCACCAGGCGTTGGCCGAGGCGGCCCGGCAGGCTGACCGGCGCTTGCTAATCCTCCACGATGCCGGTCAGCCGGTGGATCACCCGGTGCCGGCCCACTTTCCTGAAGCCCGCTACCTCAAGTTTGTAGTGAGCCGGGTTCTGCCCTTGGCATAGCCGGGCTGATAGCTGGTAGCTGTCGGCTACCGGCGCGCGGCTGGACCGAGTGTTGCGCCTTCAGCCGTTAAGTGCTATAATCTTCACATGCCCAAAAAAGCACGCACACCCATCGTCGAATACGAGGACT
>JAFGOG010000530.1 GCA_016926595.1 Anaerolineae bacterium | reverse complement strand
GAGTACTACCAACGGTGCAGCAGCATGGTTGTTCAACGGTTACCAGATATGTGATCAGGGTGGGCAATTAACTGGCCTGAAGAGGGAGGTGTTGTTGGAAAATTCTCCTTTGCGCTCCATCGAAAGATGAGTATACTTGGGTTTGGTCAGCTCCGGTGGATCCTGCGCCACTTGAGCAGGTCACATCCAGCAAAGGGAGGAATCCTATGTCTCTGCATCCACAAGATTTCAGCGTCGTTCCGGATGACACTGCCCGGGTCGCCCGGGCCGCTTTTCCCAAGGGCAATCCCTATATGACCTTGCGCGACAAGTTGGGCGTTATCTACGAGGATCATACCTTTGCACCACTCTTCGGCAGCTCGCGTGGGCGACTGGCCGAATCCCCCGGCTGCTTGGCGTTGGTGACTGCCTTGCAGTTCGCCGAGGACTTGACCGATCGGCAGGCAGCCGATGCCGTGCGCGGACGGATCGACTGGAAGTATCTGCTGGGTCTGGAACTCACGGCCCGCGCGCTCATGTCTGTGACCGGCAGAAGCCAAGGCGGTACAACACGGCGTCGAGAGTATTTCCCATCAAGTTGCCCATCTGAATCATCCGCATCCAGTTTAGGATGTCGCCGCTGATGACAGGCCCGTAATACTCACGGAAGCGGCGTTCTGCCTCCGGATCGGTTCGGCCTGCCGTCTCAGCCCAGTGCAGGGCAAAGGCGAGTGCCACGGCCTCCTGTTCGGCAAAGTCACCGAGCTCGGCGGCCATGATTCTCTCAATCTCTTCTGGCGCGACACCCTCTTTCATCGCCACCCGGGTATGGCCATAGGCGCAATACCGGCAGCCATTCACCTGGGTCACGGCCAGCATGATCTTTTCGGCGAAGGCCCGACTGACGCGGCCACTGCGAGCTGTGTCCCTGAAGGATGGCAGCCCGGACAGGACCTCTCGCAGGTCATGAAAGAAAGTGCGCGGCGTGTAGAATCGCTTTTTGAAACCGTTCATCAGGGCGTTCCAGTGTTTGCGACCCACCAGCATGGCAGCGGGTCCTCAATCAAGATCGTATGCCTGGGGTGATTCTACTCGACCTTGGTAAGAATGTCAAGCTGTGCCCGTAGAGCCTGCTGGTTCCGTGGTTCCCATACTTTTAGCGTCAGGCCCGATCTTGCCTTTTCTGCAGCGGTGTGCTATGATCGATTGACCTGGGAACAGGCACAGCAGGGAAAGTTGTCGCCCTGGCACTAACGCTGCTGCCGGTCATCTTTGGACGGGGCGGCTATGTACGGAAACGGACGTCGCGCCTGGCCGCGTGTTGGGACAGGTCCCGACGTTCGATCTAAAGGAGGTTCCCCGTGAGTCCAACCCCAGACTGGGACGCAATCGGCCGTGATGCCGTCGCAACACTCAGCCACTACATCCAGTTTGACACCACCAATCCGCCGGGCAATGAACTGGCAGCGGCAGCCTGGCTGGCCGACCAACTGCGCGCCCGTGGCATCACAAACGACGTGGCCGTGCACGAGCCGACATCCGGCCGCGGGCTGGTGCTGGCGCACATCCCGGGCAGCGAGCCACTGAAACCGCTTCTGCTTAACCACCACATCGACGTGGTCGCGGCCGACGCGACAGCCTGGACCCATCCGCCGTTCAGCGGCGCAATTGTAGACGGCTTTGTGTGGGGCCGCGGGACGCTGGACACCAAGAACCTGGGCGTCATCTTCCTCCTGGCGTTGGAGTCACTGGTCAAGGCGGGCGCCCGTTTCCGGCGGCAGGTGGCCTTTTTGGCCGTGCCCGATGAGGAAACCGGCGGCAAGCACGGCATGCGCTGGCTGGTTGAGCAGCATGCGGCCAAACTCGACCCGGAGTGGGTGTGGGATGAGGGGGGTGGCGGGTTCAAGGACATGTTCGGCCCCGGCGTCTTCTTTGGCCTGACCGTCGCCGAGAAACAGATTCAGCACTTGAGGCTGGTCGCCAGTGGTAAGCCCGGCCATGCCTCTATGCCGCACAATGACAACGCCAACGTGACACTTCTCAAAGCACTGGACCGGGTTCTGTCCGCCCCCCGGCCGCTGCGTGTCAACGAGATCACCGCAGCCATGTTCCGCACGATCGCGCCAACGCAACGGTTCCCCGTCTCCGCACTCCTTGCGTTGCTGGATCACCCGTGGATGCTGCGTCTGGTTGCCTCGCGGCTGGAGGCCGACCCCAGTCTGAATGCCATGCTGCGAGACACCGTCAGCCTGACCGTCCTGCGCGCCGGCTACAAGGTCAACGTCATCCCGGAACGCGCCGAGGCCGAGATAGACTGCCGGCTTTTGCCCGATACCGAAGCCGCCGAGTTTCACAGATGGCTCCGAGAGCGCCTGGCCGACGAGCGGATCCAGGTGGAAGTACAGGAGAGTTCACCCCCATCTGGGAGTGCGCCGCTGAGCGGATCGTTCTTCGATGCTGTGAGGGCCGGTATCCAGCGTCACCATTCGGGCGCAGGCATCGTCCCCATGCTAGTACCCGGCGCCACTGATGGCCGCTACTGGCGCCAGCGCGGCTACGCGGCCTACGGTTTCGCGCCGGTGGTGCTGGAGCGGGCTGACCTAGCCCGGGTTCACGGCATTGACGAGCGCATCTCTGGTGAGAACCTGCTGACTGGCATCAAGATGGCGCGAGATATCATCGAGATGCTGTGCGTG
>JAFGOG010000529.1 GCA_016926595.1 Anaerolineae bacterium | reverse complement strand
TCGCTATTCGCTATTCGTCTATTTTCTGAAGTCGCCCCCACAAATTTGCACAGAATCAGGGAACAGAGTATACTAACCATGCAAAAAGCCTCGCGGCTCTGACCCAGCCCGAGGCTGTGGCCAAGGCGATAGGGACGCCCTGGCAATTGTCATGTTATCACAGTGTCCCGCCGCCGTCAAGACTTTTCTAGAGACAACGTCTATGCAAGATCAATTACTCCAAGCCCTGAACCTCGTAGCCGCCGACCGCCACAAGCTGGTGATCCTGCTCGGCGGGTTTGGCTCCGGCAAAACAAAACTCCTCCAAGCACTGGCGCCCCAAGTCGGCGGCGTGTACGTCAACCTCAACCTTCAACTGACCGAGCGGCTGCTCACCGTGCCCCAAAGCCGTTACAACGACGGTGTCACGGTCCACCGGCTGATCGACGAGCTATGCGATGAGCTGGCCCCCGATAGACGCCCTTTGTTCATAGACAACGTCGAGCTGCTGTTCTCGCCCGAGGTGGGCCGGATTAACCCTGTAGACACCTTCAAGCGCATCTCTCGGCAGCGACAGGTTGTGTTAGCCCTGCCCGCCCAACGACGAGGCAACAACGCAGTCTACAGCGCCCTGGGCCGTGAGGATTACATGTCCATCCCGCTGGAGACCTATCCTGTGATCGAATTGCAAGAGGAAGACTGAAATGAGTCTATTGATCCGTGACCTGGTTCAATTCGAGCCAGTTGAAGAAGTCATCAAGCTGCGCAAGGAAGAAAAGGCCCGCGAGTATGTCGAGACGTATGTGATCTCGGACAGCTTGCGCCGCAATCTGCTCTATATGCTGGAGCTACTCTCCGGACCGACCCACAAATCCTTCAACGTGGTGGGCAACTATGGCACCGGTAAGAGCCACTTTTTGGCGTTTGTGGCCGCGCTGCTGGAGCATTCGGAACTGCGCCCACTGATCCGGGACGAACAGGTGCGCACCGTGGCGCAGGCGTTGGCCCGTCGTTACCTGGTGGTCAAGTTCGAGCTGGGCGCGGCGGCCGAGACCCCCCTGCGTCGCATCTTTTTCGACCAGGTACAACGGCAATTACTGGATCGTTACGACATCGAGGCGCCCACAGTGGATCTGATCCAGGATTACGACAACAAACAGAATGTGCTGGATGTGCTGGCAGCCATCAAGGCCGAAGAGCCGGAAGCCGGACTGGTCGTCATCGTGGACGAGATCTCGGACTTTCTCAAGCAGAAACCAAGGGACACGATGACGTATGATCTGAACCTGCTCCGCGAGCTGGGAGAGGTGAGCCAGGACAGTGACTTTTTGTACATCGGGGCCATGCAAGAGCACGTCTTCACCAACCCCAAGTATGTGGACCAGGCCGAAAGCATCGCCCGCATCAATCAGCGCTTTGTGACGGTGACGATCACCAAAGAGGACGTGGCCCGCGTGCTGACCGAACGTGTAGTGCGCAAGGACGCAGATCAACGCATGCAGTTGCAATCGCTCTTGGGCGAACACCGTCAGTACTTTACCGGCTTGGCCGACCAATTCGACCGCTTCGTTGACCTCTTCCCCATCCATCCCTACGTGATAGACGTTTTCGAGCGGCTGCCCTATTTTGAGAACCGGGGGGTCATTGGCTTTGCCGTCAACAACGTGCAGGCGCTCCTGGATCTCCCCGCCCCTGTCTTTGTCACCTACGACCGGGTGTTCGACCTGATCAACGCCACCCACGAGATCCGCAACCAACCTTCCGTGGCCGAGGTAGTGCGCGTGGTCCAGACGTTGCGCTCCAAGGCCGATCTGTTGGACCCCCGCTACCGCGACGACGCCCACAAACTGATCAAAGCGCTGGCCGTGTTGAATCTGTTGGGCGGCGAGCACAAGAACGGCGCCACCTCTCAGGAGCTGGCCAACACACTCCTGATCACGCCGCCGGGGCGGCTGCTGGTGCAGCCAGACATGGCGACCGGTCACATCGAGCGGGTGATGAAGAACATCCGCGATGTGACGGTTGGACAGTACATTGACTACGGCGCAGGTCGCTATTACTTGGATCTGACCAAGATTGATGACTATGATGCCCTGATCGAGCACAAGGCCCAGGCTGCGGTGGACGAAAGAGAGGTCGAGCTGACTTTCCGGGCGTTGGTAGAGGCTGAGCTTGGCCTGAAAGGGCAGCCCTCCCTGGTGGCCGGGTTGAGCATATTTGACGACACCGCCCCCTGGCCCTCCCGTCGCGCCTTCAGGCCGGGCGTGCTCGTCATTGGCCGGCAGGATGACGGGGCGAACATCCTGCGCGGCGATTACCGCTTTGTGCTTCAGGGACCGGTGCCGGGCAAGGCTGTCCCACGCCAGGACACCCTGGTTTTGGCGACCGACTTCACACCCGAGTTGGTTGCCTTGCTCACTCGCGCTCGTGCAGCCGAGCTGTTGGTTCAGGATGGCGTGCACCGGAAAGTGATGGCCGATCTGAGCAAAAAGGCCGCCGGCGAGTTCCGAGACAAATACCTGGCTCACCTGTTGGCGCAAGGCTATGCCATGTATGGCGGACACCGCACCAACCTATCCAGCCTGCCGTCGCGTCGGCCGCTGAACACCCTTTCCGACGTCAGCGATCACGTCAAGGCCGAGTTGTTGGACGGTACATTTGCAGACAAGTACCGCAACCATCCGATCTTTGACACACTGATCACGGCGGCGAACCTGGAAAGCGAAATGACCCGCGCTTTGCAGTCCTTGGATCGCATGGCCACTCATCAACTGGACCTCAACAGTCAGGGCTACCTGCAAAGCTTTGGGGCGATGGAAGAAGGACATTTCAGCGCCCGCCATTCGCCGCTGTGTCGGCTGATCCTGGAACGGGTAGAAGCGAACGATACGGCCGGCAAAGTGACCTCTCTCGAATCCTTGCTGCGTGAGTTGGCTCAGCCTCCGTGGGGACTGCCCCAGGCGATGGTTTACCTGCTCCTGGGGGCGCTCTTGTTCAATGGCTACCTGGTCTTTGTCCAGCAAGGGGGCGCTCGACTGCACGCCGGCGGGGTAGGGCTGCTGCTCAAACAGGGCATGTCCTTGTTTGAGAGCATTCGCTATCTGGAGCGCGATAAGGACATTGACGTGGGCGGCGCGGTGGCTCTCTTTGAGGCGCTGGGCCTGCAGGCCGGGCTGGTGCGCGACAAAGAGGAACGCGCCGAGGCGGTCAAGGCGCTGCGCCTGCGCGGGCAGGAACTCAAAGGCCAGTTGAACGTACTGCGCCAGGGGGCGCAGGCCCTCCTGGCCGATTCGCTCAACTACCCGGACGTGCCCTGGGCGGCAGTGCAGGCGCTGGTGAGCCAGCTCGCCTGGCTGGATGCCCCGGTGACGAAATTTGCCAACGCCAGCCGGGTGTCCGATCTGGGAGACCTGGACACCTCCCCTGATTTCCGAGAACGTTTGCAATCTGGGCTCCGCGATCTGCAAGTCCTGGATAGTTTGCTGCACGATTGGCGTGAAGAGGGGTTGGGCGCCGGTATCCGCCGGATGCAGGACGCGCTCACGGTGCTCCCTCAATTGGAATCGGTAACCGTTGCCGCCGCGTATGCGGACGGGCAAACGGCCATCGTCGAGCTGCGTCAGATCGCAGACGATAGCCGGGCGATCTATGCCGACGACAATCTTCTCTTTCGACCTGATATGCGCCGGCCGCTCAAGGGCAAGCTGGAACAATTTCGGCAGAAATACGACCAGCTCTACTACGGGCTGCATCGCCGTCTGGTGGGTGACGATGCGCCCTGGGAGCAGCTCGATGCCGTGCGCGCCAGCCCGCGCTACGCGGCGCTGAACCAGCTCAAAAGCTTGCCCTTCGTCTCGCCCTCCGAGTTCAACCAGGTCGCTCTGGATTTGCAGGCCCTGGAGCATCGTCGCTGTCGGCAGTTCAATGCCCAGGTGTTGGAAAGCTTTGTGACCTGCCCATACTGTGGTTTTCCCGATCAGAGCAGCCAGGTGACCGCTCTCCCCAATCGGTTGGAGCACATCCAGGCGCGGCTCGACGATCTCTGGCAGCGCTGGCAGGAACAATTGTTCAACGAGCTGCCTGGTTTGAGAGATCGCTTATCGCTGCTGTCTGCCGAGCACCGTGCGCTGATCGAGGACCTCGACCGGCGAGGCGCGCTATCTGAGTCGCTCTCGGACGAGCTGCTGTCCGCGCTGCACGAGTTGACCAGCGATCTGCAGCCGGTCGAGCTGCACCTGGCCGAGCTGGGTCGTGCGCTGTTGGCGCAAGGCAGCGCCCTGACGGTGAGCGAACTGCGCAATGGCCTGGAAGCGTACCTGGCCTCACTGCTCAAAGGGTACGATCCAGACCTGGTGCGGATCAAGATCGTGCCAGAGTGAACCACGGAGACGTCAAGAGAAAACCAGAGACACAGAGAACACTGAGAAAAAGCTCCGTGTCTCCGTGGTGAAACAGAATAACCACAGATCACACAGAAAAACCTCCGCGCCCTCCGTGTCTCCGTGGTGAATCTTGCTTGACGATCCCCTCAAAAGGTTGTACAATGTGTGCACCTTGTACGATCAAGAGGAGGCAGCCGATGGAACGAACTTATAGCGCCGCCGAGGCGCGGGCCAATTTCTCGCAGTTGATCACCGAAGCCGGGTACGCTGGTCGGGAGACCATTATCCAGCGCAACAACCGTCCCATTGCCGTGATCCTGGGCTATGAAGAGTACCTGGCGCTGCGCAGGCAGGCCGGGGAGCGCGCAGCCCGCTTTACCGTCTATGACGAGATCCGCGCACGCAACGCAGAGGCCGAGCCGGAGCAGGTGGAGGCCGACGTGGCCGAGGCGTTGCGCGCGGTGAGGCGTGAGGCGTGAGTGAGCCGGTTGCCCCCCACCCGCTGCTGCGCGTGGTGTTGGACACCAACGTCTATGTCAGCGGTCTTATTCTGTCGCGGGGAACACCCTTTCAGGTTTTGGAGGCCTGGCGGCAGCAAGCCTACATCCTGGCGACCTCGGAGGCGATCATCGCCGAGATCGAGCGGGCGCTGCGCTATCCGCGCATCCGCGACCGGTATGGTGTCGCCGAGGCGGATATTGACCAGTTGGTGGCTTCGCTGCGCGCCGACGCGCTGGTGACGCCCGGCGACCGCGCCATTCCCCCCACCTGCGCCGACCCGGACGACGACAAATTCCTGGCCTGCGCCCTGGAAGCGCAAGCCGATTGCATCGTGACCGGCGATCCGCACCTGTTGACGTTGGGCGGCTATCGAGGCGTCGCCATCCTCACGCCGCGCGAATTCCTGGCGC
>JAFGOG010000528.1 GCA_016926595.1 Anaerolineae bacterium | reverse complement strand
GGGCCAGCCGTTGGCAGGCTTCGGCCACGATGCCGCCCATCTCCACCGGCCCAACCGGGACCTGGCCCTTGCGCACGGTAGCCAGCAGCAGCATGGCATCCGTCACCCGGCTCATCTTCATCCCTTTCCTTTCGACGGCCTCCAGCCAACTGTCCACATCCTCGCCGGTCATGGTGAAGCAATCTGTTTCCAGGAGGTCGGCTACGCCGACGATGAAGGACAGCGAGCTGGTTAAGTCGTGGGCCACAGTGTGGGCAAAGGCGTCCAGCTCCTCGTTGCGCGCCTGGAGCTCGGCGTTCGCCCGGCGCAGCGCCTCCTCGGCCTGCTTGCGCTTGGTGACGTCGCGCCAGGCGATCACCTGGCCGATCGAGCGGTTGTGCGCATCGGCCAGGGGCGAGACGCGCACGTCGTAGATGCGCTGCGCGCCCTCTTGGTCCAGCACAAGCTCGGCCTGTGTCACGGCCGGGTCGTGGTACAGCCTGATCAGCCCCGGCCAGGCGGCGAGCAGCCTGCCGGCCGGCTGTCCAATCGCCTCATTGCTTGACTGGCCAAGGATCCGCCCGGCGGCCAGGTTCAGGTCGACGACCCGCTCCTGTGCGTCCAGCACAACCATGCCGTCGTCCATGCTGTCGATGACCGTATCGTAGGCGATCGGTCCGACGTCGAACAGGCGGAAGCGAAACAGGCCGATGCCGACTATTACCCCCGACAGCCCGAGCATGGCGGGCGCCAGATCGTGGCGGGGGACAGGACTCAGGCTCAGGGCGTAGAGCAGGTTCCAGGCCAGGGGCAGCAGGTAACCGACCAGGATGACCAGGGTCTGGCGGCGGTAGAGCGGCTGGGCGCGCCGCATCGTCGCCAACGCCAGGTAGATGCCGGACGCCGACAGGCACCAGTTGTAGGTCGCGGCGACCCAGAACCACGGCCCGTACGTCTTGGCGATCACCGAAAAATCGCCGCTGGTGTCCAGGCGGACGTTCTGCCGCATCAGGCCGTGCAGCTCGTTGGTCCAGGCCAACACTACGGTCAGCGCCGGCACGATGGCCAGCAGCGCCAGGCGGCGGCCCGTCAGCCACTTGCCATGGCCCGTCTGCTCGAGCATCAGCGCCAGCCAGGCTATCGCCAATGTGCCATAGCAGGCGTAATGGAGGTTGGCCCAGAACAGCTTGGTTGGCAGGTCGGCGCCTGCCATCTCGAGCCCATTGGCCAAGGCCCAAACCACCGCCGTCACGCTGACGACGACAAAGGGACGAGCGCCGGTCACCGACCGGCGTCGCCAGGCATAGACCCCTAATGCGGCCGCCATACACGCCGACGGGAGCAGGACCCAAATGTAGGGAATGTATTGGAAGTGCATCCCATTCCCTTCTCAGCCGACCGCTCCCGGCAGCTTGAAGCTAAAGGTCGCCCCCTGGCCGGGGCTGCCCTCGCTGTCGACCGACACCTGCCCCCCCAGCCTTTCTACGATCCGGCGCACGATCGACAACCCCAGCCCATGCCCCGCGCCGCGCGGACGGGGCAGCTTTGCAAGCGGCACGAACAGGGAGGCCTGCTGCTCACGCGTCAAGCCAGAACCGTTGTCGCGGACCCAGAACTCGACCATTTCTGCTCCGCACGTGTAACCGAGCTCGACGCGGGGGGGACGGCCGCCATATTTGATCGCATTGTCGATCAGGTTGGCCCACACCTCCTCCAACCAGGGGCCATAGCCCAGTGCTGCCGGCCAGGCTGGGGGTATCACCATCTCGGCCTGGTACTCCTCGATCGTGCCCGCCAGGCGGTGGCAGACCTCGGCCACGATGGCCGCCATCTCCACCGGCTCGACCTGGACCTGTCCCTGGCGCACCATGGCCAGCAGCAGCAGGGCGTCGGTGGTGCGGCTTATCCTGATCCCGTGGTTCAAGATGCTGCGCAGCAACGCTTCTATCTCCGCCGGCGACAGCAGGGCGCGGTCCTGTCTCAGCAGGCCGGCGGCGGTGACGACGATGTTCAGCGAGCCCTTGACGTCGTGGGCCACCGTGTGGGCATAGGCGTCCAGCTCTTCGTTGCGCGCCTGGAGCTCGGCGTTGGACCGGCGCAGCGCCTCTTCGATGCGCAGCCGCTCGGTGATGTCGCGCCACACCAGCAGGTAACCGGCGGTCACGCCACGCGGGCCGCGCAGCGGCGAGCAGCGGACGTCGTAGCAGCGCTGAGGCTGCGCCTCTTGGCCGGGCAGACAGATCTCCCGTTGGGCTTTTGCCAGGTCCGCGCCACACTCAGGCAGCCCGAGGCAGTGGGGGGCCGCCTCGGCAACCGGCTGCCCGATCGCTTCGGCCGCCGGGCGGCCCACGATTTGCTCCGCCGCCGGGTTGAGGTTCACGATCCGGCGCTGGGCATCCAGCACGATCATGCCGTCCTCCATCGCCCGGACGGCCGCCTCGCGAGCCACCGGCATCAGCTCTAGCAGCCATAGCTGCACAAGGCCCCACAACATCGCCAGCCCGGTCACGCTAAAGGAAAAGGGGGTCAAGTTGATCGGGATCGCGCCGGAGAGGTACAGCCCATTGGCGGCCCACGGCACCAGGCCGCCGGCCAACACCACGCCGGCCTGGCCGCGAAGCCACGGCGGCGCCTGGACAAAGGCCTTGAGGAGGAGCAGGGCGCCGGCCAGCAGCATCGAGTAGGAGTAGACCAGGTTGGCCCAAAAGAGCGGGCCGTGGCTCACGCGCAGCGTGACGAATGGGCCGGCGGGCATCAGGCTGGGGCTAGAATAGTAGAGCAAGTGGCTGCCGTTGGTCCACACTGTCGCAATGGTGAGCAGCGCCGCGATGGTTAACAACGCCTTGGTGCGCCTGGTCAGCCAACCGCCCCGCCCGGTATATTCGAGGGCAAAGGCCAGCCAGGCCGGGGGCGCAACGGCAATGCCCAGGTATTCGAGGTTGTTCCAGAAGAGCTTGGCCGGCAGGTTGGCGCTGTGCAGTTGTAGGACGTCGGCCAGACCCCAGACGGCCCCCGCCAACCCAAGCCACATCAGCGGTCGCGCTCCAGGTGTCGTACGCCGCCGCCACGCCACCACGGCGATGGCGGCCGAGACGACCGGCGGCACCAACAACAACAGCGTGTACGGCGTCACGTACCAGCTCATTCCCTCTCCACCGGGCCCAAGCGCTGCCCACATCATAGCACAAATAGATTGACATGTAAAACAGCCTGTGGTATTATGTAACTGACCCGGCCTGCACAGCGCAGGGTTGGGAGAAAGGAGACGTTGGAGAACCATGAGATCGCGCACAGAACAGATGATGGCCCGCCTGCGGGACCTGCGGGTCAGCACCCCTGACATCGAAGCCTCGGCCGTCGTCAGCGTCGACGGCCTGATCATCGCCTCCGACCTGCCCCAGGACGTCGAAGAGGACCGCGTGTCGGCCATGAGCGCCGCCATGCTCAGCCTGGGCGAGCGGATCGCCGGCGAGCTGGGCCGCGGCACGCTGGACCAGGTCTATATCCGTGGCCACAACGGTTATGTCATCCTCATGTCGGTCGGCGAAGAGGCGGTGCTGACCGCGCTGGCCCGCGAGGACGCCAAGCTCGGCCTGGTCTTTCTCGACATGCGCCGCGCCGCCGCCGACCTGGCCCGCCTGGTGTAGGGGTCGCGCCGGCGCGCATCACGGCCGGCCGGCTTTCGCCGGCGGGGTTGGATCGCCCTTGTCTTGGGCCAAAGAGGGTCGCCGTGACGGCGACCCTCTTTGTCGACTGTGAAAGAGGATCTCGATGAAAGAACCGGCAAGCAAACCACAAACAGCCGACCAGACCAACGTCGCGCTGCTGGTCATCGACGTTCAGCAGGGCCTTTTTAGAAAACCCCTGTACAAGGCCGGCGACCTTCTCCACAAG
>JAFGOG010000076.1 GCA_016926595.1 Anaerolineae bacterium | reverse complement strand
TGTAGCGCTGCCTGGTCCATCGAGCCGGAGAGGATGCTGAAAGCCCATCCATCCGATTCATCCTGCTGGTGATGGATGCTCAGGCCGTCGAACCACTCCGTCCAACTGCTTCCCAGGATTCCTGAGACCCGAATCTCATAGCAATAGCGTCTCATGCTGTTCCTTTCCAGGTTGTTTTTGTCAACCAGGCACAGTATAGCAGACAGGAGGGCATAGCCGCATCTAGCGGAGGATATAGAAAGGGTATACTTGAGGGGGAAAGAGCGTCAGGACAAAAGGCCCAGCCCCCGGGCTTTGGCGACAGCCTGGGTGCGGCCGCTTACGCCCAACTTACCATAGATATTGTGGGCGTGGACCTTGACGGTGCCTACAGAAATGACCAGCTTCCGGGCGATTTCTTTGTTGGTCATTCCCTCGGCGATGAGTTGAAGGATCTGGCGCTCTCGCCCAGTCAAGGGCTCGACGAGGGGGGCTGGTGAGGGAGAACGGCGGCCTGGCCTGGGGGCTGTGCCTGCCTCGGGGAATGCAGCCAATAGTTTGCCGGTATAGGTCGGCAAGATGCCCTGCTCGGCGGCCCGGTAGAGCAGGCGGGCCAGCGGCGGGCCTTCGTCCAGGAACAGCCGCACGTAGCCTTCCGGCTCGGCCAGGGTCAACGCTCGCTCGAGGGAAATAAGTGCGGCGGGCGCATCGCCTAACGCCTGAAGGGCCAGCGCCTTCAGCAGGCAAATCTCGGTGACGCGCAGCAAGCCACCCGCCGCTTCAGCCGGCGGGAGCAGGGGCTCCAGAACGGCCAACGCTTTCTCCGATTCCCCCTGGGCGAGATAGGCTCGGGCCAGCATCGTCTGGATGATCTCGCGCGAGGACATGGGCAGGAGTATCCCTGCCTCCCCTGGAGCAAAGGCCGTCTCTAGCTGCCGCACCCAATGGATCACCTCTTCAGGTCTCTTTGCCATCAGGTTCAAACGCGCCTGCTGCGTGGCCAACCGAAAGTTGGCCAGTGAATACGCGCCTTCAATCCGACTGACCCGATCCGCCTCCCGGAGTGCTTCCACCGCACCGTCCATGTCACCTCGCGCCTGCTTGAGACGCGATTGGGCGACGTAGGTTTCACTCAGTGTCTGCGTGATGCCGACCTGGCGGCACAGGTCAAGTGCTTTGTCCAAGAGGTCGGCCGCGGTGTCCAGATCGTTCCACTCCATATGGACGCCCGCCAGTTCGACGTATCCCGAAGCAGCCAGAGGAGCCTGCGCTGCCGGCCACGCCGACCCGGAACTTTGCTCTGACAGGGTGATCACCTGCCGGCAGGACTCGGCCGAGGCGAGCAGTTGCCCCTGGTGATACCGGGCCAGGGCCAAGCCCTCGGTCGCTTGCGCTGCCAAAAAAACGTACCCGGCATCGAGGGCCATCGCCCTGGCCTTTTTGCAGGTTTGGACGGCTTCTTCGAGCTGGTTGTTGACGCTGCACATGAACCCCCGCGCCACCAGGCCGATGATAGTCAGCAAGGCAGACAATTCCTCGCGCAGTGCGTCGTTCTCTGGCAAGGGGGGTAGACCTTCCAGTGCCTCTTGGGACCCCTGGAGCATCTTCTGCGCGCGAGCGAGATGGCCGTTCATATACAACGCCCAGGCCCGGTAGATCTGCAGGCGCGGATGGGCGCACAGCACCTCTTCCGGCAGCATCTCCAGCCAATGCAATAACGTCGTCAGCCGGCTGTCGAGCGCGCTGGCCTGGGCTGCCTGCTCGGCAAGATGGGCAACCCGTTCGAAATCCTGAATCTTCAGCGCGTACTTGATCGCTTCGTCTATTGTCCCGTGCTTCTCGTGCCAGGCACAGGCCCGGGCGTGCAGCTCCTCGATCAGTTCAGGGGACGCCTCCTGCTCGAGCCGCGTGCGCAACAGATCACAGAACAGGTGGTGATAGCGGTACCAGTGGTGCTCGTCGTCGAGGGAAACGACGAACAGGTTTTTTCGTTGCAGGTGCGCCAATGTCGTGCCACCATGGCTCCCGCCAGTGACGACGTCACACAGTGACCCACACACCCGGTCCAGGATGGAGGTCTGGAGAAGAAAGCGCTGTACGGACTCGGACTGTCGAACCAGGACCTCCTCAGTCAGATACTCCAAGATGAAGTAGTGGCTGCCGGTAAAGGCGGTGATAAACCCACGCGAGTCCACACGGTCCTGCAACGACAAGGCGGCCAATTGCAGACCCACGACCCACCCCTCGGTACGGGATTCCAGCGCTGTCACCTCTTCCAACGACAGGCCCAAGCCCATCCTCTTATTGAGAAATGTGACAGCCTCGTCAACGGTGAAGGCCAGGTCATCGTCTCGCACTTCGGTCAACTGGCCACGAGCACGCAGCCGGACGATGGGCAGAGCTGGATCGGCCCGAGTGGCGAGCACCAGGTGCAGTTGCTGTGGCAAATGGTGCAATAGAAAAGTGAGCCCTTCCAGGATTGTCTCGCCAGAAATAAGGTGGAAATCGTCCAACACCAGAATAATCCGATATGGAAGCGCTGCAATGTGGTTGAGCAAACCAGTCAAGACAAGCTGAGCCGAGGGTGCTTGCGGGGCCTGGAGCATCTGTTGTGAGGATTCGCCCATGCCCTCCTCCACTGTGCGGAGGGCGGCGATGAAGTACGTCCAGAAGCGAGCAGGCTCATTGTCCTCCTGATCCAGGGACAGCCAAGCCATCCGATTTTCAATTAGCTGTCCACGGTGAGGATCCAATCGTAAATCGGCGAACCACTCGGAGAT
>JAFGOG010000527.1 GCA_016926595.1 Anaerolineae bacterium | reverse complement strand
TCAGCGCCATCTCCAGAGCGATCATTCCCCCCCACGACACCCCGCCGGCGGTGGCTGTTTCCAGCCCTTCGGCATCCATCAGACCCAACACCGCCTGGGCCTGTTGCCGATAATCGAGCCTTTCGCCGCCCGACTCCCCGTAGCCTACCAGGTCCAAAGCGTACACAGTGAATCCGGCGCTCGCCAGCGCCAAGATGTTGTTCTCCCACACCTGCCAGGTGTTCGACGGATGCACGCCGTGGGCCAGGAGGATGGCCGGCCCAGTCCCTTCTATGTGGGCATGGATCGGCCCGTGCTTCGTTTCGATCCTCTTGTCCGTCGTCTTGACTACCATACCTTTACTCCTGTGACCTCTATGTGCCCGCCCGATCCGGCCCAGCCGGGATCGTCGCCATAGCGGCACTCCAGCTCCACCAGGCGCCGGGTCAGCTCCTCGTCGGCCAGGATCTTGTCGCGCGCCTCGGGCCGCAGCCGATTCAAGAACACCGGCTTGCCCAGCACTCGCGCCACCCTCAGGCCGTTGGCCTCGAACAGACCGGCCAGCTCTGGAATCGTAAACGCGTGGATCGGGTAGGCAAGCGCCTCGTCCGCCACACGCCACTTCATCTGCCCGGTGCGCAGCAGCGCCTCGGCGGCGTCGAAATCGAGCTCGCTCAGGTTGAAAAGAGCAGCCACGCGGCTGTCTACCGAGACGATCACGTGCGCCCCCACCTTGGCCACACGGGCCAGCTCGCCGATCGCCGCGGCGTGATCCTCACAATAGCCGACCGGGTCGCCTTCGGCCAGCACTAGGTCAAAGCTGTCCGCCCCCAGGGCGCTCATGTCACGAATGTCCTGGCGCATGATCGTCACCCGGTCGCTCAGCCCGGCCGCCTCGATCTTGCCCCGTGCCACGTCCAGCATCCCCTGTGAGATGTCGGTCAGGGTCACCTCATAGCCCATCTTGGCCAGCACAACCGTCCAGCGGCCGGTGCCGCCCCCGGCATCGAGCACCTGCGCCGGCAGCGGAGGCAGGAAGCGGCGGATGTTGTCCCACGTCACCGGCTCGTAAACCTTGCCGTAGAATGGGATTCCGTCATACTTGGCGTCGTAGGCCGGCGCCTCGTAGTCGTGATACGCTTCGGACCTGGTCGGCATCCTTCCCTCCTGACACAGTAAACCCCCTTCGTCCAGGACGAAGGGGGTTTGCCCAAACCCCGTGGTGGACCCGGAGGGACTTGAACCCTCGGCCTCTTGAATGCCATTCAAGCGCGATCCCAGCTTCGCCACGGGCCCACGGATGATCCTTTTAAGAAGCTGCTGGTGGAGCTGAGGGGATTCGAACCCCTGGCCTCATCAGTGCGATTGATGCGCTCTCCCAGCTGAGCTACAGCCCCCCATGCCAAAATGCTGCTGCAGTATAACCGAGAAAGGCCGATTTGTCAAAGATTCAGTTTGTCTTCGCGTACCTGGAGTTTTGTGGTATACTACGGCCGGCTATGACCATAAACCCTTGAGGAGATCGGCATTGACGAATCGCAAGCAAGCACGTACCGGGATATTAGAGCTGCAACGCCTGCAGGTCGGCCCCTGGCCGATGAACTGCTACCTGCTGCGCTGCCCGGAGACCGGCCAGATCGCCATCGTCGATCCCGGTGAAGATGCGGACACCATCCTGTCGTCGCTGCCGGACGCCAGCCTGGTCTGTTGCATCCTGTTGACCCACGCCCACCCCGATCATGTTGGCGCCCTGGAAACCATCCGCCAGGCCACGGGCGCGCCGGTAGGCATCCATCCCGCCGACGCCGAGACATTTGGCGTTGATGGTGACCTGCCTCTGTTGGATGGTATGGAAGTGATGGTCGGGCGCGGTCGGCTCGCCGTCGCCCATGTGCCGGGCCACACCGCCGGCAGCATTTGTCTGCGCTTCAGCGGCGGAGCCATTGTCGGCGACGCGATCTTTCCTGGCGGACCTGGTCATACCGACTCGCCAGAGGCGCTGAACCACAGCGTGATCTCTCTGGGCCAGGTGGTCTTTTCCTGGCCGGACGACACCACACTCTATCCTGGTCACGGCGACCCGACGACCGTCGGCGCCGAGCGGGCCGACTTTGAGCGCTTCCTGGCCGCCGATCACCCGGCCGGCCTCTGTGGCGATGTGACCTGGCGATGACGATCACCATCGTTGGCTTGGGACCCGGCAGCCCCGCCCACCTGACGCGCGAGGCATGGGAGTTGCTTTCCCAGGCGGACAAGGTCTATCTGCGCACCGCGCGCCATCCCACGGTGGCCAGCCTGCCGCCCCATCTGACCCTCCACACCTTTGATCAGCTCTACGAAACGCTGCCCGACTTTGGCCGCGTTTATGAGGCGATAGCCGAACAGATCGTCGCCCTGGGACGGCGCCCGCAGGGTGTCATCTATGCCGTTCCCGGCCACCCCATGATCGGCGAGTCGTCGGTCCAGCGCATCCTGGCCCGCGCCCAGCAGGAAAACCTGCCCGTCCGCCTGGTAGAAGGCCTGAGCTTCGTCGAACCGGCGCTCAGCCTGCTCGGCGTCGACGGGCTGGCCGGCCTGCAGTTGGCCGACGCCACCGACCTGGCCGCTGCCCATCACCCCCCGCTGGACCCCGACCGCCCGGCGCTGATCGGACAGTTGTACAGCCAGCGGCTGGCGAGCGACGTCAAGCTGACGCTGATGAACGCCTATCCCGACCATCATCCGGTCACTCTCGTTCGGGCGGCTGGCACCGCCGGGGGCGCCTTGACCACCTGCCCTCTCTATGAGCTGGATCGAGTCTCAAGCCCAGACCACCTGACGACGCTCTATGTGCCGCCCCTGCCCCACCCAGGCGGCCTGCCCGCCTTCCAGGAGACCGTCGCTCGCCTGCGCGCTCCCGACGGCTGCCCATGGGATCGGGAACAGACCCACCAAACGCTCCGCAACAACCTGCTGGAAGAGGCCTACGAAGTCCTGGCCGCCATCGACGCTGGCGACGTCGGCGAGATTTGCCAGGAATTGGGCGACCTCCTGATGCAGATCGCCATACACGTTCAGATCGCAACGGAAGCGGGGGATTTCAAGTTTGCCGACGTCATCGGCCAGATCGACGCCAAGCTTAAGCGCCGTCACCCCCACGTCTTTGGCGACGTGGTGGTGCAGGGCACCCAGGACGTGCTGCACAACTGGGAAGCGATCAAGGCTGACGAGCGGGCCGAGAAAGGCGGAGCATACCGCTCCCGGCTAGACGGCGTGCCGACCGCCCTGCCGGCCTTGGCTCGAGCCCAGGAGATCGGCGATCGGGTCGCTCGCGTCGGCTTTGACTGGCCCGACCTTGGCGGCGTGCTGGCCAAGCTGAGCGAAGAGATCGCCGAGCTGCGCGCCGCCGAGAACGCCGATCGCCGCGAGCAGGAGATGGGCGACCTGCTCTTCACCCTGGTCAACGTCGCCCGCTGGTTAAAGATAGACGCTGAAAGCGCCCTGCGCGGCGCCTGTGACCGCTTCACCAGCCGCTACGCCCAAATGGAGCGGGCCGCCCGCGCCAGGGGCTCGGAGCTGGCCGATCTGCCCCTGGCCGACCAGGATGCGCTGTGGGAACAGGCCAAGAACCGCCCCTCTGAGGACTAGTCAGCGAGCATGGAACACTGGTACGCGCTGTACACCAAACCCAAGAAGGAACACCAGGTCAATGCCTATCTGCAGGGACAGGGCGTCACGACTTATCTGCCTACTGTGCGGCGCAGCGTCCGCCGCCGCGACCGGCCAGACTGGATGGTCTACTTTCCCTGCTACCTTTTTGCCCGCCTCGATTTCGACCAGATGCCCCATTCATCGGTAGCCTGGATGCCTGGCGTCCGCCGCATCATCAGCGCCGGAGAACAGCCGCTCATCGTTGCCGACAAAGTCGTAGACCTGGTCCGGCGCCGGCTGGCCGAAAAAAAAGTCGAGGGCTATGGCGAATTCCACGCGGGCGACTCGGTACGGATCGCCTCCGGTCCGCTTCAGGATCTGGATGCCGTGTTCGACCGGCCCGCATCGGCGGCGGAACGGGTGCGCGTCCTGCTCGATGTGTTGGGTCGCATGACGCCTGTCGAGGTCGACGCCTCCGAGATCGTCAAAATCGCCCCTGCCGACAAAACCCGTGTCAAACACAAAAAAAGGAGAATTGAATGAAAACATTGATAACCGGTGGCGCCGGTTTCATCGGCGCCAACCTGACGCATCGATTGGTCAGCCAAGGGCGCGACGTGCTGGTCTACGACGACCTGTCGCGGCCGGGCGCCGAAAAGAATGCGGCCTGGCTGCGCGCCGAGCATGGCGACCGCTGGATGCTGATGCAGGCCGACATCCGCGATTTTGATACCCTGCGCCCAGCGGCGGCCGATGCCGACATCATCTACCATCTGGCTTCGCAGGTCGCCGTCACCACCTCGGTGCTCGATCCCCGCCACGACTTTGAGGTCAACGCCTTGGGCACCTTCAACGTCCTGGAAGCCGCCCGGCTGTCAGGCCGGAAACCGATCGTGATCTATGCTTCGACCAACAAAGTCTATGGCGGAATGGAGGATGTGGCCGTGATCCCGACTGCGACCGGCTATGCCTATCGCGATTTTCCGCGCGGCATCCCCGAAACCCAACCGCTGGATTTCCATTCACCCTATGGATGTTCCAAGGGCGCCGGCGACCAGTACGTCCACGACTATGGGCGGATCTATGGCCTGCCGACGGTAGTCTGCCGCCAGAGCTGCATCTATGGCACGAGACAATTCGGCGTTGAGGATCAGGGTTGGGTAGCCTGGTTCCTGATCGCCGCCGTCACCGGTAGCCCGATCACCATCTACGGCGACGGCCGGCAGGTACGCGATGTGCTGTGGGTAGATGACCTGCTGGACTTTTATCAGGCAGCCCTGGATCGGATCGACGTTGCCGCTGGGCAGGTCTACAACGTCGGCGGGGGAGCGGACAACGTCCTGGCGGTATGGAGCGAGCTGGGGCCGATGCTCGAATCACTCATCGGCCGCCCGATCGACGTGGCCTATGCCGACTGGCGCCCCGGCGACCAACGCATCTTTGTGGCCGACGTAAGCAAGGCCGAACGGGAGATCGGCTGGCGTCCCAAGGTCGGCAAGCAGGAGGGTGTGCGCCGCCTATACGAGTGGGTAGCGGCCAACAAACCGCTGTTCAAATAACAGCAGGCTCCCATCTCTTGAGATGGGAGCCTGTTTTCTGCTGGCTGGGGGACAGGGATTCGAACCCCGGCGCCATGATCCAGAGTCATGTGTCCTACCGCTAGACGATCCCCCACCGGCGACGATATTCTAACACAGATCGCTGACCTTGGCAAATCCATCCAGGCAAGCTGCTACTTTTTCTCCAGCTTGGCCCATGTGTCCTTGAGCGTGACCGTGCGGTTAAAGACAAGCAACCCCGGAGCAGAGTCTGGATCGACGCAAAAGTAGCCGTTTCTCAGGAATTGGCAGCGGCTGCCGGGAACGGCGTTGGCTAGGCTTTGCTCGACCTTGCACCCTGTTAAAACCTCCAGCGAGTTCGGGTTCAGATTGGACAGGAAATCAGAGCCCTCGTCCACATCGCTCGGATCGGCTTTGACAAAGAGACGGTCGTAGAGGCGCACATCGGCGTCGAGGGCGTGGGCCGCCGACACCCAGTGCAGGGTACCCATGACCTTGCGCCCGTCGGCCGATCCGCCGCCCCGCGTCTCCGGATCGTACGTGCAATGCAGCTCCACCACCTCTCCACTCCTCTCGTCCTTGACGACGCCGGTGCAGGTGACATAGTAGGCGTGCTTCAGCCGCACTTCACGGCCGGGAGCTAGGCGGAACCACCCCTTCGGTGCGTCCTCGCGAAAATCGTCGCGCTCTACGTATAGGGTGCGCGAAAAGGGGATCTGCCGGGTGCCCATCGTCTCGTCTTCGGGGTTATTGACTGCTTCCAGCCATTCCACCTGGCCCTCGGGGTAGTTGTCGATGACAAGCCGCACCGGGCGCAGGACGCCCATGACCCTTGGAGTAGTCCGGTTCAACTGCTCGCGGACGTGATACTCCAGGAGGGCAACATCGACGACGCTCTGGCTCTTGGCGATGCCGGTCCGGTTGCAGAACTCGCGGATGGCTTCGGATGGATAGCCCCGCCGGCGCATGCCCGACAGGGTTGGCATGCGCGGGTCGTCCCAACCCTTGACATAGCCGCCCTGCACCATGCGCAGCAGGAAGCGCTTGCTGAGGATAGTGTAGGTGAGGTTAAAGCGGGCAAACTCTATCTGGCGCGGATGATAGACGCCCAGTTGGTCCAGGAACCAGTCATATAGAGGGCGATGATCCTCATAGCCCAGGTCGCACAGAGAGTGGGTGATGCCCTCTATCGAATCGGATTGGCCGTGGGCCCAATCGTACATCGGATAGATACACCACTTGTCGCCGGTGCGGTGGTGGCTGGCGTGCAAGATACGGTACATGACCGGGTCACGCAGGTTGAGATTGGGGGAAGCCATGTCGATCTTGGCCCGCAGGACGCGGCTGCCGTTGGGAAACTCGCCAGCGCGCATCCGGGCAAAGAGATCCAGGTTTTCCTCGACCGACCGGCCGCGATAGGGGCTGTCTCGGCCCGGCTCAGTCAGGGTGCCGCGATATTCCCGGATTTCGTCGGCGCTCAGGTCGTCGACATAGGCCTTGCCGGCATTGATCAACTGCACTGCCCAGTTGTACAACTGCTCGAAATAACCAGATGCAAAGTAGAGCCGGTCTTCCCAGTCAAAACCCAGCCAGCGGATGTCGTTCATGATGGCGTCGACATATTCCTGTTCCTCTTTGGCAGGGTTGGTGTCGTCAAAGCGCAGCGTATACTGGCCGCCGAAATCCTCGGCGATGCCATAGGTGATGCAGATGGCTTTGGCGTGGCCGATGTGCAGATAGCCGTTAGGCTCCGGGGGAAAGCGGGTACGCACATACTGAAATCTGCCGCTGCGGAGGTCCTCGGCGACCGCCTTGCGGATAAAGTCGACGGGCTCGCCGGTTGCGACTTCGGCGACTGCTTCTTCCTTATCCGTCATGATGTCACTCACGCTCTTCTCCTCTACCCAAAATCTACGGCGCGCCGTCCGTTACCTGTTTCGGTACAGCAGGCCAGGGCACAGTATACCACGCCCTGGCCGTTTGGTCAACCTGCTCCGATTTCTACATGTCCTCTCGGTAGCGCCCCATTGAGCCATGGTCACGGTGCCAGTTGGCAAAACAGACTCCAGGGTAGCTGAGCTGGGGAGCTGCGTGGGCGCGAGCCAACAGCTCCCTCCCTGGGGGGCAAGCTCAGGCCTGGCTAGACGCCGTCGTTGGAGCGCCGTTTCGGGAACAGGAAGAGAAAAGGCAGGCCGAGCAGCGGAACGGCGGCGCTCACCGTAAAAGCCAGCCGCAGCCCAAACTGGTCGCCCACGGCGCCCAACACCAACACCGCCCCCGACTGGATCAAAAAGCTCAGGGCCATGTAAACGCCGTTGGCTAGTGATCGGCTGTGCGGAAAGCTCTCTTGCACCAGGGCCATGATCGCCGGCGTGGTCGACAGAGAGGTCAGGCCCAACGCCGGCAGGAGCAGGAACTGCCCCCAGCCCTTGGCCGCCAGGAAGGCGAACATAAACACAGGCGTCAGCAGCAGCGACAACAGCAGGATCAATCGGCGGCCCAGGCGATCGCTCAGAGCGCCGCCGAGCAGGGCGCCCACCACGCCCGCCGCCTGCAGCACCGACAGGGCTGCTCCGGCGTGCCACAGAGTCGCCCCCTCCTCACTTAGGAAGACAGGCAGGTAGGTGGTCAGCGCTCCGATCATCAACGCGCGCACGGCCAGGATCGCCGCCAGCGGCGCCAGAAAGGGCCCCATGCTGCGCAGCGCTTGCCAGGAGGCGGGTCTGTCGCCGTCTTTTGGGATGTGTATCGGCACACCCCGCAGCCCAACGTAGACGAGCAGGGAAGCCAGAAAGCCCAAGGCCATCAGCCAGGGCGTGCCCTGCAGGCCAAGGTGGGCCACGGCCGTGACGACGATCAGCGGCCCTAGCGTTCGTCCCAGCTCGCCGCCGACCATCCAAAAGCCCATACCCCGGCCCAGGCTGTTCCCCGACAATCGGCCAGCCATCACCGGGGCCACCGCGTGCAGGTTGGCCGAATTGAGCCCGGCGATGATGAGCAGCAGAGCCAGCGCGGCATAGCCGGGCGCCACGCCGAGCAGGCTCATCGTCACACCGGCTACAGCCGGCGCCAGGATGACCAGGGGGCGCAGGTCGACCCGGTCGCCCAGGTAGCCGAGGACCGGCTGAACGAGCGAGGGAGCGCTCAGAAACACAGTCAGCAGCCCGAGCTGCGTGTGAGACAGCAGCAGGCTTTCCTTAAAAGCCGGCAGGAGGGGCGGCAGGAAGGCGGTGTAGGTGTCGTGGATCGCATGCCCGGTGGCAATAGTCACCACGCGCCCTGCATGGAACTTGCCGACGGTTGCGGGCCGATCGGGGGCTAGGGCCTGGGTAGCCACGACCCTATTCCTTTCCAGGAAGGAATCAACTGGCAGAGATCCTTTGCAAGCAACAGGTACGACGCCTGGTCGCAGTTACCAGACGATGTCTACAGGCGTGCCCACGGGAGCCCAGTTGTACAGCGTAGCGGCATTCTGGGTGCTGAGGATGACGCAGCCGTACGACACCCTCTGTCCCAGGTAGCCTCCCCACATGGTTTGCCCGCCGGGCCCGATCGGCAGGGCGTGGATACCATTCTGCAGGCTGCCGGCCCAGTAGATGCCAAGCCAATAGGGCATCTTCAGGCTCCAGGTATAGGCATAAGCGGTGGGGATCTTGTTCAACACCTTATAGTGCCCCACCACCGTCTCCTGGCCCGGCCGGCCGGTGGAGACGACCCAATTCCACACCAACTGCCCGTTCTGGTAGACGTACATCCGCTGCGCCGACAGATCGACGACGATACGCTTCCCGCCGGCTGCCGGGGCATAGGAGCTGGAGCTGCCGGCCGGGATCCTGAGCCGTTGGCCGGGATAGATATAATTGGCGTTAGCCAGCCCATTGGCGCTGGCGATGGCCCAGGCGGTGGTGCCGTACCTGCTGGCGATCGACGCCAGCGTGTCGCCGCGGCGAACAGTATATGCAGTTCCTTGCTGGCTGCCGCCAGAGCTGCCGGCCGAGCCTCCGCCGGGGATAGTCAGCCGCTGGCCAACATAGATCATGTTGGCGCTGGCCAACCCATTGGCCCGCACCAGGGCCGCGACCGTGGTGCCATAGCGGGCGGCGATGGCCGACAAGGTCTCGCCCCGGCTGACGGTATGGGTGCCGCCGGATGCCGCCGAGCCTCCTCCCGAGGGGATGGTCAGCCGCTGGCCGGCGTAGATATAATTGGCGTTTGCCAGGTTGTTGGCGGCGGCGATGGCCTGCGGCGTGGTGCCATAGCGCGCGGCGATAGAAGATAGGGTCTCACCGGCCCGGACGACGTGAACCTGCCCCTGGGCGTGTGCGGGCTGAGCTGCCAGTGATAGGGCCAGGATCAAGGCTGCGCTGATGACCACCAGCTTAGATGATGCTATGAGATTGCGACCAATTGCTGTCATGTGAGATCCCTTCCCACTCCCCCTACGGCTAAAAAGTGTAATTGATATCAATATAATACACGGTTCTGGTAATCTTGTCAAGTGCCAGTTGTCGCCGCTGCCAACTTGTGCTAAAATCGGGCCATGCAATCCTCAGGCCTCAAGCTGGCCATCGTGGCGGTAGGTGTCCTGTTGCTGAACCTGACGCCTGATCCCCAGGCGTTCACCGTCGCCATGCGCCAGGCTGAAATCCACCGCGCCGGGCAAGAATATGGCGCCGCCGTCGAGGCCTATTTCCGCGCTGCCAGCCTCGCTCCAGACTCAACCCTGCCCTGGCAGCGGGTGGGTGAGATTTTGATGCAGCAGCATCGCTTCGCCGAGGCGCGCGACGCTTTCCGAGTAGCAAGTCTGGGCGGCGGAGCCGAGGCGCTGCTGGCCTTGGGCGATGCCTTTGCCGCTGGCGGCGATTGGGCTGCCGCGCTCACGACCTGGTACGGCGCCCTGCCGCTCGCGCCCCAGGATGCCCGCCTCTACCTGGCGCTGGGCCGGGGGATGATCGCGCAGGGCCAGTTGGAGCCGGCAGCCGATTATCTGCGCCGTGCCCTCGATCTGGAACCGCGATCCAATGTTGCGCCGTCGTCGAGCGTAACCGCCGCTGCCCACGGTTTGCTGGGCCGTCTCCTGGCGGGTGACGACATGGCCAAGGCAGCCGGTCACTTGAGCCAGGCCGGCGACTCGGATATGCTGGCCGTGCTCCAGGCGGTGAGCGCCGAGCCCGAGCCGGCCGGTCAGGCCTCGCTCCTGGGCATAGCCTTCTTGCAGCGTGACGAGCTCACCCTGGCCCGTTGCCAGCTCGAGCGGGCGGTCGCCCTCGACCCGGCCAACGCCCAGGCCCATGCCTACCTGGGGCACGTCCTCGACCGCCAGGGTCACACACTGATGGCCCAGGATAAGCTGCGCCAGGCCCTGGCCCTCGACCCTGACCTGGTGATCGCCTACTACTTCCTGGGCATCCATCACCGGCGGACAGGATATGTGCGGGAAGCCCAGGCGACCCTGTGGCAAGGGCTTCTCCGCGATCCACAGAACGCAGCCCTCCGGGTGCAGATGGCCGAGGCCTACCTGGACCTGGGCGATTACGAGGGTGCTGAGGAGTGGTACCAGGGAGCGGTGGACGTTGTGTCAGAGGATCAGCAATTCGACTTTCAACTGATACTGGCCCACTTTTACCTGGATCATCTGTACCACATCGCGCAGGGGGGCGTGCCGGCGGCTGAGGCGGCGGCCATGCTGGCTCCCGACGATGCCCGCGCCCAGGACCTGCTCGGTTGGGCGTATCACCTCGCCGGTCGCCACGCCGAGGCCGAGCAGGCGCTCGTCAAAGCGCTGGCGCTGGCCCCCGATCTGGTGAGCGCCCGCTACCACCTGGGCAGCCTCTATGCCGGCACCGGTCGCCCCGACCTGGCCCGCCAGCACTTGCAGCGAGCAGCCGACCTCGACACCGGCGGCTACTATCGCGAGCGCGCCGCTTCGGCGCTGCGCGATCTAGAGTAGGCGCTCACTCCACTACGTGCAGTTCGACGCTGTCGCCGCCGCCTGCCACCGGCAGGCGGTCGCCGCTGCCCGGCAGATACCAGCCCACCCGCAGCCGGCAGCCGCTCACCTGCAGATCGGGCGGGAGGTCCAGGAGGTGCTCGTCGGCGACCACCTCGCTCTTATCCCAGACGCAGGTGGGGTAGGCGCCATTCTGCGGCTGGCCGTCGTGCTGGGCGACGATCCGGCCCTCCGCGTCGAGCAGGTGGACAAACACCGAATAGTCCTGGGCTGGCGGCTGCAAGGCGCGCCAGTGAAGCGTCACCGCCAGGCTGCCCGGCAGGCGTGCCACGTCGTACCCCAACAGCTCGATCTGGCCGTCGAAATTGGCCGTCGCCGGCTGGCCGATAGCTCCGGGCTCGGTCTGTATCCGCTCCTTTACCGCCAACTGGCCGGCGACAACCGGCTCGCCCAGGGGTTGCAGCGAGCCGTCGGGCAGCAGGGCATACAGGCCCACCAGCAGCCGGTACACCCCCGGCGGCGTGCCGGCCGGCATCGTCAGGCTGTGGTCGTCGCGCAGCCGCTCGCCCGGCTGCCATAGCGTGCTGGGATAAAAAACGCCGCCCGGCTGGCGGTCGCTCTGGACCACGGGCTGGCCCGTCGCGTCGACCAGGTGGACAAAGCTGTGGTACTCGGCCTCAAGCGGCCGCAGCGGCTCCCAGTACAGGCTGACCTGCAGCTCCTCTCCAGGGCGTGGGCTGCGAGCCGACAGGTCATAGCCAGCCAGCTTCACGGCATCGCCCAGGCGGATGTCGCGGGCATGGACCGGCTGACCGGTGACGGCCGGGCCAGCCAACCGCCACAATCGGCCCTCGGGCTGGGTTCTGACCTTGACCTCGATCCCTTGCATCTCCTTGATCAGGTACACCGGCCGGCCGGCGCCCAACGCCAAGTCGAGCGCGTGGCCCAGCGTTGGGTAATCGGGCCTGATGAGCGGGAAAAGGCCGAGCAGGTCGGGGCGTTTGTGCTCCACGTACTGGAGGTACCACATCGGCATGATGTCGTTGCGGTCATCACTGACCAGCACGGCGCCGGCCGGCAGCGGCTCGGACAGGATCGCCTCCCAGCCGGCGCGGACCTCTGCACGTCGGCTCGAATCGAGGTCGTCGTAGCGGCTGAGGCCCATCCATGCCGGGAGAGCGAAAAGGGCCGCGACAAGCGCCAGCGCCCCAAGGGGCGCGGCGGCGAGCTTGTGGGGCGCGACCTTGGTCAAGGCCTGGGCTATGACCCCGGCGCCCACGGCCAGCCACAGCACAAAAACCAGGTAGGAGGGGATGAACAGCACATAGATGTCGCCGATGGTATAGACCAGGTTAAAAGCAACCGTCCCCAGCCAGATCAGCCCGGTCAGGGCCAGCAGCGCCCATCGCCTGGTGGCCGCTAGCCAGCCCACCCCCGCCAGCGCCAGCAAAATGCCGGGCCAGCCGATCTCGCCGCCCAGCAGCTCCCAGGCCATCGCCAGCCGCGCCCCCAGGTCCACCGTCAGGTCGAGCGAGCCGCCGAACGGCCCGCCCAGGACAAAGCTGAAAAAAGTGGACAGCTTGTTGTCGTAGAGGCTCAGCTCGCGGTCTGGAGCCAGCGGCAGGTGCAGGTAGGGGGTGTGCGGTGCTCGGAAGGGGATATAGAGGTAGAAGGCCAGCGGTAGGACAATGAGCAGCAGTAACAGCAGGCACTGCCGCCGGTTTGGTCTGGCCTCCGGGTCGCTCCGGCCAACCAGCCACAGGTAAGCCAGCAGGGCCGGAGCGAGGACCAGCGTCGTACGGTGGTGGGCCAGGCCCAGGCCGAAACAGGCGGCAGCCGGCAGCAGGTAGACGCTGTTCCGGCGCTCGGCCCAGGCCAGGAGGAAGTAGAGCAGCGCCACGACCAGGAAGAGGTGCAGCGCATAGACTTCGGCAATGATCGCCTGTGACCAGAAGGTGGGGGTGACGGCAAAGGTGGCCGTGGCCAGCACGGCAAGGATGCGCCGGACTGCGGGCGCGAAGCCGGGCAGCGCCTGGCGCACCAGGCTATGGCCGGTCGGATAGAGCAGGCCCACTGCCAGTGCCGCCCAAAAAGCCGAAAACAGGTTCATCCGGTAGGCCACGTCGCCCACCGGCAGCAGGTGCGACCAGGCCCAGCCGAGCAGAGTGTAAAGAGGATAGCCGGTTGGATGGGCCACGCCGAGCAGGTAGGGTGCGAGCTGGAACTCGCCCGGGTCGCCGGCCAGGACGGTGGGCGCCAGCGTCAGGGCATACAGCGCAAAAGCTGCCCCGCCGAGCAGGACGGCCAGGAATGGATCGACTAGCCCGCGCCAGCGCCCGGGGCGGTCGCCGCTCATGGCTTGGTTTCCGAGACCCCGATCTGCTCCCACAGGAGGGTGTCTACGGCCACGCCCAGGGTGCGCCGGTCGGGGGCGACGCGCAGCCATTGGCTGCCAAGGCCCGCCGCCTCGAGCGCGGTGCCCGGCGCGGCGCCTTTGACCCCGACGATGATATGCGACCCACCGGTCGTCCCCCGCGGGTCCGCCTGCCCGCCGATAGTACGGAATGCCGCCACGGCGGCGTCGGTCAGGCCGGCCGCGCCGTCGCCCTGCATGGCGACGACCACGATCCGGCCGGCAGGTATGCTGGCGATGAAATCGGCCAGGGCTGCAGCCTGGCCCGGCTCCCCAGCCGGCGTGGTATCGAACCCCTGCTGGTCCACCAGCCGGCCGCTCTTCTGATCGATCACGGCCACGTTATAGCCGGCGCGATGGACCGATCCATCTTTCGCCAGGTCCCCTTCGCCGGCGGTGATGTAGGCCAGGTCGGCCGGGGCATCGCTGTTCACCTCGATGGCGACCGGGGCCTCCACGCCGGTCGCGCCGATGGCGCCGTTGCCCGGCAGCACGTCCGCTGGCGCGGCCAGGTGGTCCAGCTCGAAGCGCAGGTCGTTGATCGGCTGCTCAAGCAGTTGGGCGGGCGCCTCCCAACTATACGCACCCCATCCCGCCGCCAGGGTGATCCGCTCCAGGCGGTGGCCGTTCACCACCAGGGCCATCGTCTGCGCCTCGGCGCCCGGATAGTCAAAGGGCAGGGCCCGCACGGTCAGCCGGTAGCTCGTATCAACCGCGGATGGCAGCAGAACCCGCGCCTCCTGTTCTACAGCCCAGTTGGCGGTGGCGCCTTGGATCAGCTCGTCTGCCGCCCAGCCTTCACCCAACGCCATGCGCCTGAGCGGCGCCTGCGAGCCGAAATCTACCTCCACGGCGGCCCGCGCCGCGTCGGGATCGCGGTTCACCCGGTAGAGGCGCCAGCCGTCCTGGTCATAGATCTTGCTCATCGGCAGCACTTCCTCGACGTAGGCCAGGGTGGCGGTATAGGTGTCAGTGTAGGGCGGGCGGTCCGGCACCGGGGGCGAGACAATGACGTACCGGATGTTATAGTACCACAGGAACTCGTCGGCAGAGGCCCGGTCGGCGGCGCGGCGATCGGCGTCCACCTGGCCGTAACTCTCCAGGGCGATGATCGAGCTGACGATCGGCGCCTGTTCGTAATAGTCAAACTTGAACGGCGTATTGCGCGAGGTATTGCCTGCCAGCAGCCGCTTCTGATGGTAGACCTGGTGGTATTGGTTCCGTGTATCCTCTGCCCCCAACTGGCCAAAGCTGTTGCGCCACCCGAGCGGCAGTTGCAGGATCGTCAAGTCATCCGGATCGGCGGCTACCTGGTCGTAAACCGCCGGGATGCGGCTGTCGGTCAGGGGCAGCGGGACCGACCAGTGCTCGAACAGCAGCGGAGCGGCGATCAACACGCAGCAGACAATCACTCCGTAGGGGCGACCCTGTGTGGTCGCCCGTCTCCGCGTGGCCGCCCAGCTCAGGATCCAATACGCGGCAAAGGCGACCAGGATGGCCAGGGCCAGCATCAGGACGGCGCTAAAGCGGTTAGGGACGCGGTTGGCCATGATCACCGGGATATAGTGCAGCACGATAAAGGGCAGGGGCACGTTGACCAGCAGCCCGTCCAGGTCAAAGGTAGAGCGCTTAAAGATCTGAAGTACCGGCCCCAGGGCAAACAGCATAAACACCACGGCGCAGGTGATCCAGACTGCAACCCGCTGCCGGTAGCGCACCGCGCCGACGGCGGCCAGCGCCAGGGTTGCCCAACCGAGAAAGACGGTGTTAATGTCCGAAAAACGGGCTGTTCCCTGCAGCGTCTGGTTCAAGTCGGCGGTCCAATCGGGGCCGAGGATATTCAGCCCAGTCGGCGAGACAAAGCCCATCAAGTCGACCGACAACTGCTGGGCGCTGCCCCACCCCTCCAGCGCATAGCCCAAAGACATCTCGCGCAGGATCGGCGCCAGCATCGGCGAGTAGAGCAGGGTGGCCAGGCTGCCCGCCAGCGCCAGCCGCTTGAACAGGCTGACCAGCCCGCCGGCCGCTTCCTCTCTGCCCCGCCGGCTGACCACGAACAGCAGGATGACGATCGTCATCATGGCCAGCAGCACGCCAAAGATCATCTCGCAATACATGGCCAGGGCGAAAAACAGGCCGGCCAGGAGCGCGTTGCGCCAGCCGGGCTCGCGGATCGTCCTGAGCAGGTACAGGGTGTAGAGCGGGATCCAGGCCGTGCTCCAGATGTCATGGTGGCCGATGGCGGCATAGACCATGCGGTAGGAGGAAAAGCCATAGATGAGGCCGGCAAAGAAGGCGGCATAGGGCATGACCCTTGGCACGCGCCGGCTGTGCTCCGTGGTCCGCAGCAGATATTCCGCCAGCAGGAAGGCGCTGAACCCGCTCATGACGATGGAGAACAGGAAGGTCAGATTGCTGATGGTCGTCAGCGGCAGGAACGGTTGCAGAGGAAAAGAGAGCACGACGTTGAAAAAGTTATAGGTGAACAGGATCAGGTCGACGGTGATGGGGTAAAAGATATAGTTCGAGTGGAGGGGGCTCTCCCCCAGGTTCAGAAGGGAGTAGCGGAACCACCAACTGTTCCACACAAAAGTATATTCGTCGAACGCCCAGTTATAGCTGCCCGGTATGTGGGTGAGCAGGTGCGTCGCCAGCGGCCAGGTCAGCACGACCGCCAGGATGACATAAATGAGCAGAACTACCAGGTATATTCGACTGCGTTTCCAGGTATGTGACATGATGCTCCAAGCTTCACGTTTTGATCCCAACCACGTAGCGGTGGTGCGCCCAGATCGCCTTGAGGCGCCACGGCAGCGGCGCCCGATCCAGCCAGGCGTAGCGCATCACCCGCTCGTACAGGTCAGGCTGCTGGCCCAGGTAGTAGGCCATGGTGCTCCACTGCCAGGCGTCGCCGCTGAACTGGCCGGTCAGCTTTTTCGAGTGCAGGCCCAGCCGCTTTAGCACCTCGGCGGCCGGCATGACCGTGTCGGGCCAGGGCGGCACGTCCAGCACACCCTGCCGGACGATGCGTGCCCCGGCGCCTTCCAACACCCGGCGGACGCGGCCGATGTCGGCCCACCGCTCGTCCACGTGGTTGACAAAATCACGCTCCAGCAGGTACTTGCGCAGCAGATAGCCAACCTGCGCCCGGTTGGGCATGGCCACAAATATCACCTGCCGCGAGACGCGGACCAGCTCGCGCAGCAGCGCTGCCGGGTCGGGCAGGTACCACAGCGCTGCCCAGTTCCAGGCCAGGTCAAAGGCGCCGTCCGGGAAGGGCAGGCTGTCCCACCCCCCGTGACAGACAAACCGGGCCGGCAGGCCAAGCTCCCCCCAGATCCGCTCCACGGCCGCCAGGCGCTCGCTGTGGTCGTCCACTACGGTCACCTGGGCGCCGGCCTGGGCCAGGGCCACACTGTTGATGCCCGATACGCCGGCCATGCCAAACAGCGGCGCCTCGAGCACAGTTTGCAGGCCATACTCGCCCCGCAGAGCCGCCATAAAGTCGTTGAGCACGAACCGTTCGTACACCAGGCCCAGCCCTTCGTTATAGTCGGTCAGGTAACGCTGCCAGGTCGGTTCTGTCATAGCCTATATCCCAGCCCTCGGTGGGTGCTCATTATAGCATCTTATCAGTTCGGAAGCTAATTCCTTTACATCCACTGCCCAATGTGATACAATGCGCCGCGAGGAGCCTATGCGCATCCACGTTAGCAGCCTGGGCTGCAAACTCAACCAAAGCGAGATGGATGACCTGGCCGCGCGGCTGGCGCGGAATGGGCACCAGATCGTCGCCTCGGCGGGCGATGCGGACCTGTGCATCCTCAACACCTGCGCCGTGACCCACGTGGCGGCCCAAAAGTCACGCCAGGCGCTCGGCCGCCTGCACCGCGATAACCCGTCTGCCCGCCTGGTGGCCGCCGGCTGCTACGCCGACCTTTTCCCTGCCGAGCTGAGCAGCCTGCCCGGCGTCGAGCTGGTTGTCGGCAACCGGCAGAAAGAGCGACTGGCCGACCTGCTGGGCCGCGCTGAGGGGGATGGAGTGGATCGACCCATCCCCCATTCCCGCACCCGTGCTTTTGTCAATATCCAGGACGGCTGCGACAACGCCTGCACCTACTGCGTCATCCGGCTGGCCCGGGGACCGCAGCGCAGCCGGACGCTTGCGGAGATCCTGGCCGACGTGCAAGCCCGCGTGGAGGTCGGCTGCCAGGAAGTGGTGCTGACCGGCGTTCACATCGGCGCTTATGGGCGGGATTTGCCGGCGGCTGATGACGGGAGCGCGGCCCCGGACCTGTGGGGCCTGGTAGCGCGCCTCCTATCCGAGACCGACATCGCCCGGCTGCGCTTGTCCTCCATCGAGCCGTGGGACCTGCCGGAGTGGGCCTTGCGGTCGTGGGCCGACCCGCGCCTGTGCCCGCACCTGCACCTGCCGCTGCAGAGCGGCAGCGACGCCGTCCTGCGCCGCATGGGCCGGCGGTACACGGCCGCCCAGTTTGCGGCGCTGATCGCGGCCGCGCGGGCCGCCATCCCCGACCTGGCAGTGACCACCGACCTCATCGTCGGCTTTCCGGGCGAGACCGGCGCCGAGTTTGCCGAGAGCCTGGCCTTAGTCGAGGCGCTCGGCTTTGCCCGGGCTCACGTCTTTCCCTATTCGGCCCGGCCGGGCACCGTTGCGGCCGGCCTGCCGGGTCAGATTCTGCCCCGGGCCAAGGCCGAGCGGGCCCAGGCGATGCGCGCCGTCGCCGCGGCTGGCGAGCGGGCATTTTGCCAGCGCTTTGTAGGGCGGACCATGTCCGTGCTGTGGGAAACGAGCCGGCCTGGCGAGGACGGCCCGCTGTGGAACGGGCTGACCGGCAACTACCTGAGGGTACAGGCTGCCTGCCCGGCAGACCTGGCCAACCGGATCACCCCTGCCCGGTTGGTGGCGCTGGAGGGGAGGGCGTTACAGGGCAGCGTGGAGACATAAAAAGCGGGGGATGGACCTGGCCATCCCCCGCCGTGTGGCTGGACTCCCGGCGGCTCTAGACCATGGCCTGGACCGGCTCGGCCGGCGCGGTGACCTGCACCGGTACCATCACCCCGAGCAGGCGCTCCAAGGCCATTGTGTGGCTGCAAACTCCCCGACCGGCGAAAAAGTGACAGGTGCAATGCCAGTCCCCCCGGTTAAATGTGACGATGTGGTCGCCGTTGGTGCCCCGGAAGGTGGCTCGGAACTGCTCGAAATGGACCCGTTCCGGTTCTTCGGCATAGAGTCTGGCCTTCTGAATCTTGCCAATCATCGCTGAATCCATATCCGCCTCCTTAAGGGATTTTTATCGCCCTGCCCGAAGGTCAGGGCCGGTAGAAGTGCTTAAAAAACGAACAGAGCCAGGGCATAGTACCGCCCTGGCTCCTGCCATCCGTGTCCAAATCGTCTATCCATATCCCAGACAAATCCTCAATCCTACTCCTACTCCACAACCCTAGTATATCGCATTTTCGCCCGTTTGTCAACCCCCATTTTCGACG
>JAFGOG010000526.1 GCA_016926595.1 Anaerolineae bacterium | reverse complement strand
TTTCGCATGCAGAACGACATCCAGCGCATCGGCGAGGTGGCTGCCCTGGCTGCCGTGCACGCCGTGCGCCAGGGCGTGCTCCCCCGGCAGATCGACCTGGCCGCGCTGCAGCCGATCCTCAGGGAGCGCGGCCTCCTGGCCGACCGCTACCGCCCCAAGCCGGCTATCGCCGCCACCGGCGTGCCGCAGCTTCCCGATCCCACCACCTTGAACGTGGACGAGGCCAAGGAGCTGGTCTGGCTCGGCGTCCGCGCGGGAGAAGCGGGCGTCCCGGCGCTCAAGGAGGCGCTCAAGTCAACCGATCCCACCGTCCGTTTTGAGGCTTCCGTGGCCCTGGCCTCGCGCGGGGTGGACGAGGGAGTGGAGGTCCTGCTCCAAAACGTCGAGGGGCGCACGGATCGGGTCCCCGAGGGCATCCGCACCGTGCCCCTGTGGCAGGCTGCAATACCTTTCTTAGGTATTGCAGGGGACCCCAAGGCGGTCCCTGCGCTGATCGAGGTGCTGGAGGATCGGGCAACGCCCCTGGACGGGCTGATCGCCGCCGTGCGCGCGTTGGGCCGCATCGGCGACGCGGACGCCGTCCCGGCGATCGAGGCCTTCCTGGAGCGCGACGACCTGCCGGTCGAGCGCACGTTCCGCGCCGTGCCCAACGTCAACGCTGCCGTCGAGGACGCGCGCTGGCAGCTCGAGCTGGCTGCGGCCGAGGCGCTGGGCCGGCTCGGCGCGCCGGCCAACACAGTGCGCGCCCACGTGCGGCCCTACATGGAGGACGAGCGAGCCTACGTGCGGCGGTATGCGGATCGAGTGCTGCAGGAAGCGGGGATCGGTATTTACTGATCATACCTCAGGCGTGTCCGATGTCTCTTGCCTGCCAAAGACCTGGTCGAATGAACGATTCGGCTGTGAAGCTGTAGACCTGACGGGTTTTCCGAAACCCGTCAGGTCTATACGTCGGTCTCGCCAGCCAATGACAGGGTGTGTTGGTAGAGCGCTGCATCCAGGTAAAAGCCGGCCTCCTGGCGCAGGGCAGCCAGGAGAGGATGTACTGCGGGGATAAACCTGTTGGCTTTGGCCTCCAGCAGGATACCGACGACGCCGACAACCCGCAGCCCGTGTCGTTCCGCTGCATGCCGGCCTTCTTTCTCATCCAGCAAGGTCAGGTCTGCGCCGAGCTGCAAGGCCAGCGCAATTGTCTCCGCTTCTCCCAGATCTAGATCGCGTCGCAACGCGGTGACCAAGTCTTGGTTTTGCACGGCGCATCGCTCGATCCAGCTTGCTTGGGCCACTTCTGCGCAACCTGGCCAACAAGTGCCCCCGGCGTTTAGCTCTTCCCATACACCTTGCGCGATGTGTACCCGGCCATAGAGACGGCGCAATAAGTCGAACTGCCTGATCGCGGCCAGGTTCGTCAGCGGCGAGGTGTTGCAGACCACGATCATAAACGCCCCATCTCGCGCAGCGTGGTGAGATCGTGGTCCAGGTCCCTTTCGTCATAGTGCGGCGAAATGCGGCGAGATGCCAGCAGTTGGCGGAATTCCCACAAGGACATCCCGGCCAACTCGCGCGCCTTGCCCACGGACAGACGCCCTTGCGAGTAGAGATGGACTGCCATCTCTACTCGCAACTGCGGTAGGGTCAGGCGAGCCGAGTCCAAGACATCCTGGGGCACCTGCAATACGTTGACACTGTCCATTGTTCTTGCTCTTTCCAGGGGATCGTATTCCTGCTCACAAGAGTAGCACGGAAATCCCACGGTGTCAATTCCCGGCTGCTCCTAACCGGCTATGCTATCAGTCGGCGTCTTTTCTAGCCCTCATCGACCGCCAACTCGCCCTGCAGCTCTTCCACCGTGGCCCGCAGGTCGCGCGCATGGCCCCGTTCCTGGGTAGCGGCAAAGAGGGTGGGAGAGAGCTCGGACTGCAGGGTAGCAAGAAGCCGGTATGCTGCACTTCGCGCCGGTATAGGGTACGGGTCGGTCTCCAGAACCAGAGCCAGAACCTCGGCTGCACGCTCGACCTTGCCCCTATGCATCAACAGTGCGCAGGGCCCAATCATCGCCCCGGCACACGACGTCTCGTCCGTCTTGTCCGCCGCCAGGCGCAGGGCCCGCTGGTAATGGTCCCTGGCGCTCACCAGGTCTCCTGTCGCCAGAGCCACATTCCCAAGCCCATTTAGTATACGCACATGGGTTCGATGGTCGCTCGCTTCCTCGTACCGGGCCAGGGCATCCTCATAGTGCTTTCTGGCCCGCCCGTGCTCTCCCTCTGCCAGGGCCACATCACCCAGATCGACGCGCAGGGCGACCATTGAATACCGATTCCTCAGCTCCTCGGCGAGGATCAGAGCCTCTTGATAACATTGCCCGGCTTTGACATAGTCGGACGTTGCATAGGCTACGTTCCCCAGGAGCACCAGACTCGCGCGCATTTCGGAGAGGAGGCCGGCGCCTCGGCTCACCCGGAGGGCCGTCTCGCCGCACCGTTCGGCCTCGTCATGGGCCCCATCACGCATAGCTCGGTAGGCCTGGATGCGGAGCGCTTGTGATGCCAGAGACGGCCGGCCGATCCGGGTGGCGATGGCCAGGCTTTCCTCCAAAAGCTGGCCTCGTACGTCATCCCCGTAGACGGTCGTCCAGGCAGCCCAGAGGTTGCACAGCGCCAGTTCTTCCTGGGCATCCAGTTGGCGCAGTAGGGCCTGGCTCTCTCGAAAGAGACCGGGCACCTGCTCGGATTCTCCGATCATCCACAGCAGGTATGCGTGTCCTGCCAGGGCAGTGGCCAGGGCCATGTCCCTGTCCTGGCTTGGTTCAACGGCCCGCAGCGCGCGGGTGGCCTCCCGGAGAAAGGTGATTCCCTCACGCCACCAGCCCAAGGCCTGGTATCCTTGCACCAGGCTGTACACGAACTCGCGCATCCAGGTCGCCCTGGCCCTGTGGGCTGCCCATTGCCACCCTGCCCAGAAATTGTCGATCTCGGGCACTCCCTCACCCGCCGTTGTCCTGATCTCGCCATTCACCTGGCTGTGTATGAGCTGAGCATAGTACGCTGCGTGCCGATCGTGAGCGGCCTGGTCTTCCGCCGGTTGCTCAGCCAGCCTGCCCGCCGCGTACTGGCGCAGTAGCCCATGCATCTCGAACCGGCTACCTGTCTTGAGCGCCTGCATGTCCGCGTGCGGTGCCAGAGCAGCCGTCGTACGCTCG
>JAFGOG010000525.1 GCA_016926595.1 Anaerolineae bacterium | reverse complement strand
TCAGCATCACTCAACTGCCTGCTCCGCATTAGCCTGATTCGCTCTTTGATTTCGTCCTTATCGAAGGCGATCGCAAAATGATCACGATGCGTCTGAAAGCCCAAAACGTTAGTGGGCATCATATCGGTGATTTTCCAGCCATGTGAATATTCCGCCCGAAGGGCAACGTCCTGGGGTATGAACAGGTAGAAGGGCGCACAGGGCGCGAGCTTTTGCCAGCGGGTGCTGCTCACGTCGGTTTTGAGAAGCTGGGCATATTTCTGGCCCCGCAAGCCCCACAGGTCGGTGTGACACACCCCCACGGAGATCTTTGAGGTTTCCGAAATCTCAAAGGGCTGGGCTGGATTCCTGGCAGCCAGGATGATGGCCACGCCAGGCAGGATGTCAAAGACGTTCTCGTCGGGACCGCCTTCCGGCGTTGTCTCTTTTTTCTTGGTGCTGCCGTGCAGATCGAGCACATGGATCAGGCCAAAGTCGGCCATCAACGATTGGCGCATCCCGCGAAAGGTGGGGTTGTCCAGGTAGCCATGGTTGGTAATAAAGGCCAGGATGCCCGCGCCCGTCTGCTCGATGCGCCACTGGCCGAAACGGAGGAACTTCACATAGTCGTCGTTGAGCCATTTGGGGTTGCGCTCGCCCAGCTCGTGGCCGTCCACCTCGAAATAGCTCTCCACGCGTTGGCCCTGTCCGTCCACGCCGCGCAGGAGCCCGGCGATCCATGCGCTATCATTCGCCGAGTGCCCGGCATATGGCGGATTGCCAACCACGACCATGGGTCTCATCCCGCGTTTTACGGCGTTGACTGCCTGCGCCTCGTGAGCCAGGGCCGGCGCCCACTCTGCAAAAGCCAACTGCGCGAGGTCGTCTGATGCTGGCTCCAGCGCATTCGTCAGGTAGACTCGCACCCGATCGTCGTCGCTCAGGCTGGCCCACGCCGTGAACCCCGTCTCTTTGAGCTTGAGCCCGATCTTCATATGCGCGATCGCATAGGGGGCCATCATCAGCTCGTAGCCGTAGAGGCGCGGCAGCAGGTGGCGGGGCACGTACTCGTTCCACGTGGCGACCTGCTGCGCCCGGCTCAGGCCCTGCTCCTGCCAGCGGGCGGTCAAGGTGCGGTGGATGACGTCGATGACCTCGACCAGGAACGTCGCCGTGCCCGTGGCGGGATCGAGAACGACGGCGAAGGGCGACTGGGGATCGGTGCCGGCGGGGATCTCCAGGCCGGGGTGGCGCGCCGCCATCTCGCCCCAGGTGACGGTCGACGCCAGCCCCTCCTCCAGGCCAAACTCACTCTGCATCAGCTCGTGGACGCTGCGCACGATGTACGATACCACCGGCTGCGGCGTGTAAAAGATGCCGCGCTGCACCTTGAGCTTTTTGTCATAGGCGGCCAGAAAATGCTCGTAGAAGTGGATGACCGGGTCCTCGCCCCGCGTCCTGTTGCCAAAGTCGCGCAGCACCGCCGGCAGGTCGGTCTCGTCGCCGCGCAGCAAGTCGACCACGTCCTGGACGCCCAGCTCGTCGAAATTGATGCCGCCCCGCGCCCCGCCGGCCCGCAAGAAGGTGTGGAGCATCTCGCGCAGGAAGGGGTTGGTCATCGGCACCAGCTCGGCCACGTCGCCGGCGACCAGGGCCGTGCCGTAGCGTCCCTCGCTCATCTCGGTGCGCGAGATGGCCGCGGTCAGCAGGCCGTAGGTGATCGTCTGGGCGTAGGTGTCGGCAAAGTCCGCCGCGCTCAGGTCGTGGATCAGGGCAGTCTGAAAGGCCTTGTGCAGGCGGCGCAGCGCCCCGTGCTCCGACTCGTGCGCCATCAGCGTATTGGCCGCGTCGCGGATGCCGCGCGCCAGCACCGCCAGCCGTTCGGCCAGGGCGTCGGCAGTGCGGATGACGTGCCCCACGCGGTGGCGGAAGGCGGGCACCCACTGCGCGCGCCACGCGTCGGCGTCATCCGGGTCATCGGGCCAGCGCAGCCGCGACCGGAGGACGCCGACCACATAGTCGAGCTTGAGGGGGGTATCGGCGCCGTCCCAGCCCAGCACGCGCAGCGTCGGCAGGTCGCCCGCCTCCTGGTGAAAGTGGGCAAAGGCGATCTCGCGCTGCCCGGCGGCCCGCTCCCCAAAGGTCGAGATGAAGAGCAGGTCGTCCATGTGCCAGGCCGGCCGGCTGGGATCTCGCTGCCGGCCTGAAGGCACCAGGGCGTGCAGGATGCGCCGCAGCACAACGATAGGCAGGCGCTTTGATTCGAACTCGATGTAAAAGATGCCCCACGGCTGGCCTTCCTCCAGGGGACGTATCTGCTTGACGCTCTCGATCTTGGCCGCATATTTCGGGTCAATGCCCAGCTCCTCGGCGTCGTACTCGAAGGTCAGGTCGTCGGCGTTCTCGACCTCGATGGGCCACTCCAGCTCGTCGCGCAGGTACTCTACGAGCGCAGCAAAGTCAGCCAGCTGTCGCAGTCTCGTCATAGCCCTGGGGTCCATCAAACCCTCCTACTTCCTATCGTGCTCACTAGACGTAGGCGGCCAGCCACGATTCATCACGATTTCGAACGTACTGCCACCCGCCGGATGTGGTTCTCGCAGTCGACAGCGGCTCATTCTTTGAGTCATTGATCAGCTCGGCGACGGAAAATGGTTGCGATAACTGCTTCAGACGCCGGACATGCAAAAGATTAGTGCAGCGAGTGCCGCGCTCCTGCATGTAGACGGCTTCTTCATCAGGCTGCAGGCTGCCGATGACGCGATTGATCGCGTCGAGTCTCGCCCCCTCGAGCTGGCCCTTGTCGTCCCATCCAACGACTTCGCCTACATAGTGCACGGTGGCCAGGTCGACTGTGGTAGACACAAAGAGTCTGACCGGATCTTCGGTCGTCGGCGGGTCCTCTGCCAGGCGTACGATGCGAGCCCACTTGTAGGGCTGCAAGAACAAGATCTGGTCTGGCAGATATGCCTGGACCCGCAGGATCTCCTGCAACACGTTGTCGTACACTCCATTCAGGAACAGTGCGTACTCCCTCATTGCCCCCTCCTTGCTACCGGCCTTTAATCGGCATCCTGTTCACCGCCGGCGTCTTCCTTGGCGTCTACGGTCCATCCCTTAGCCCGAAGGGCTTGGCTCTCTCAGCCCGACGGCTTCAGCCTCGGGCTTCTCCCCCGGTGCGATCCTACTTCACCCGCCTCTCTCCTCGATACTTCTCAATCCACCCAGGATCAGGCGGCACGACATACACCCACCCGCCGGCGCGGCTTCGCCCTGTCGACAGTGGCTGCCCATCCTTGATGTTCAGCAGCTCTGCAACCGAGAACGGCTGGGCCAGCTTCTGCATCCGCCGCACGTGCAGCAGATTTACCATGGACTCGTCAGAGTCTCCCAGCCCATAGACCTGGCCCTCGGCCGGCTGGTACTTCTGGATCATGGCGTTGATCTGATCCAGCCGTGCCTTGTTCAGAGTTCGCTTGTCCTCCCACCCCACGATTTCACCCACATAGTGCACCTGTGCCAGGTCCTCTGTGGGTGACAAGAGGAGCTGCACCGGATCGAGTAGGCTTGGCGGCTCCTCGGCAAGCCGCACGATCCGATCGCGAGCGTACGGTTGGAGATAGAGCACACAATCTGGAACGAGCCGCTGCACCCGCAGGATCTCGCCAATCACCGTGTCGTACACGCCGTTCAGAAACAGGGCATACTCTCTCACGATCGCCTCCGCAATTCCGGCACACCTCCCAGCCCGAAGGGCTTTGCCCTTTTAGCCCGACGGCTTCAGCCTCGGGCAGATTCACACCAGCTCCATCCACGCCAGCAGCGTGCTCTTCACCCCCACCGGCGCCTGCACCTTCTTCAAGTAGCTATTCTTCACGTGATCGTCCAGCTTGCGGCGGATCTCGGTCAGCGTCTCTTTGGCCGTCGCCGTCCGGCGCGGCGTGCCCGGCTCGCACGCGATCAGGGGGTAGATGTGGGTGGCATCCTCCTCGATCTCGCCGCTGGCCAGGTGGTAGAGGTACCAGCGGGTGAAACCGGCCTCGTCGTCCCACGCGTCGCCCGCCGCCGCCTTGGCCGGCAGCCGGTAGCAGAAAAAGATGGCGCGGGCGCCCGGCGAGGGGCCTGTCCCGAGCGTAGTCGAAGGACGTTCTTGGCCACTGAAAACACGCAGCGGCATGTCGGCCACGCGCCCGGCCAGGTCCGGGTGCTCCTGGAACAACTGCTGGTAGGCCAGGTGCATCTCCTCGGTCGAGGTGGTGGCGCCTTCGTAGGCCTGGTTGAACTCGCGCAGCACTTCATAGTCATCCTCGGGCGTCAGCAGTTGGCGGCCCTCGATGCCAAAGGTCTTGGAGATGCGCAGCGTCTTGTGGGTCACCCGCTCGTAGAGGCTCAGGATGCGGTTCAGCTCGCCGGGCGGCAGGAAATTCCAGAGGCGGACCGTGCCCCGCACGCCAGCCAGCGCCGGGTGGTCGGCGACCATCTGCGCCTCGACGTCCGGGTTCAGGCGGCGGTCCACGCGGCCGATGCGCTGCATCAGCCGCACCGGGTTCCAGTGCAGGTCATAGTTGACGATGCAGGTGGCATCTTGCAGGTTCAGGCCCTCGGACAGCACGTCGGTGGAGATGAGGACGCGGGTCTCCGGGACGCCCTCCTCGGCCAGCCGGGCGCTGCTGCTGTCGTTATAGTAGGGCGAAAAGGCGCGGATGATGGCGCTGCGGTCCCGGCCGCTCGCGCTGTCCACCTCGTCCAGCGGCCCGACGCCGGCAGCGTGCAGTTCCCGTTCCAGGTAGCGGGCAGTGGCCATGTACTCGGTAAAGATAAGCACCTTGTGCGCCCGCAGCGTCGGATCGGTTTGGAGCAGGTGGAGCAATACTTGCAGCTTGTCGTCGTGGGCCGGATCAAAATCCTCCAGCTCTTGCAGGAATTTGGCCAACTGGTCGAGATCCAGCAGCGTCTCCATCACGATGGCCGCCACGTTGTAGCGGCGCTCGTCCAGCTTTTCGATCGCCTTTTTAAATTCCTCGGGCACGACGTCTTCGTCCAGCTCCTCTTCGTCGTCGCCGTCGCCCCTGCGCCCCCGCGCGCGCCGGTGCTCGGCGATGCAGGCCATCAGCTCGGCGTGCTGATCCTCCCAGCGCTGGGCGGTGCGGGGGTTGTGCAGCCGCACAAAGTAGAGGAGCTTGAGCAGCAGGTCCTCGCAACTGGCCTCGAACGCCTTGGCCGAACTCTCGAAGCGTTTGAGCAGCAGGGTCCGGATCAAGCCCACGACCTGCATCTGCCGCCCCACTTCAAAGGCCCGTTCCAGGTCGTCCTCCGCCGCCCCGGGCGCCAGCTCGTAGTTGATGGGGTTGTAGATGGCCAGCGACAGCAGGGGCTTGTCCTTGTCGAACGCCTTTTCCAGGCTGTCCAGCAGGCCGCCGTAGATCTGGGCCAGGGAGTAGTTGGCCACCTGCGGCGGCTGTCGCTCGGGAAAGATCACCTGGCGACCGCCAGCCTGCTGCAAGCTGCGCTTCACGTAGGAGCGGCTGCGCTGCACCACCAGCGCCTGGAACAGGTCATCCTTGGACAGGATCTCCTGGGCACTCCGGGCATCCAGCTCCACCGGCCCCTCGACGCCCAGCAGGGCATCCACCGCTTCCTCCATGCGTCGAAAGTGGCCGCGCAGGGTGTGAATGCCCAGCGGCGCGGCCCGGAAATAGTCGGGCTGGCGCCGGGAAAAGAGCTCGATCAGGTGCATCAGGTCGTAGAGGCTGTTGTTGATGGGCGTGGCCGTCAAGAGAAACAACTGCTTGCCGGCCATCATCTCGTACAGCTTGCGCGCGCGTTGGGAGCTGATGTTGCGGAAATGGTGCGCCTCGTCGATCACGACGGCGTCCGCCTCGTCAGCAATTTCCTGCATCCGGGCGGGGTATTTGCCACCACGCAACAGGTCGGTGTGATTATAGACAGCCAGGTTGCTAAAGCTGCCGCCCGCCTTGGGCAGGTACTTGCGCAGATTGACCTCCCACACATCCTCGCGCGCCGCCTTGGGCACCAGGAGCGCCACCCGCTTGCGCTCGAAGAGGAGCCGCTCGATGACCATCAGCCCCACAAAGGTCTTGCCCAGGCCTACGCCGTCGCACAACAGCGCGCCGTTGTAGCGGCGGCCGATCTGCATCAGTTGATGGTAGCCGTCGCGCTGGTACTGGTCCAGCACCGGGTACATGCGGGACTCGGATTTCTCCCATTCGCCGACGGTCAGCTCGTGGCTCTGAAAGTAGGCGGCCATGGCCCGGGCATAGACCTCGAAGGGTGTGTATTCGCGGGTGTGGCGCTCAATGGTGCGCAGGATCTCGGGGGTGACGTCCTCGGCCTCGTCCCAGTGGCGCTCGTACCACTCCTGTAACTCTTCGACCTCGCGCCGCACCTGGATGTTGAGCTCGACGTTCTGGTGCAGGCCAGGGTAGGTAAAGTTGCTCGATCCGACCAGGGCCGCCGCGCCGACGACGTCCAGCTTGGCGTGGGTGATGTAGGCTTTGGCGTGGAACTTTTTCTTGTTGTAGACACGCACGCGGATCTTGCCCGATCGAATGGCTTCGACAATGGCTGGCACCCTGCAGAGAAAGTCGTCTTCCTCTTTGGCCAGTTCAATGCTCTCATCCAGCCTGGAGATGCTCCGAGCCAGCACGGCTTCCAGGATCGCCTTCTTGGTGCGTTTGGTCACCTCATCGCCCATCAGGATGCGGATCTGTGCCAGCTTTTGCCACTGGCCGTCGAGGGCCAGCAGGGAGCCGATCTCAAAATAGCCGGTGGCGATGTCAAAGGCGCGGGCAATCTCGCACCAGTCGTGCAGGTAGCGGTGGACCTTCCAGTCGTCGTCGGCATTATCGACGATGAACAGCTCGCCACCTTTGCGGGATTGGGTCATAGGTTTGACTCCACACTCTGGTAAAAGTGCCCCAGAAAACCCTCCCCTTGCATCGGGCGGGCTCCTGTGGTATACTGGCCTCACCTTGGCGCCCGCACCGCGCCGGGGTATACGCCTCGGGCTCGCCAGGGTCCGGGGCTTTTTTTGTTCATAGTGAACATGCGAGATTATAACACGTTGTTATCCCCCGTGCAAGCCTATTCCTTCCCCTCAGCCTCCTGCGCTTCCGCTCTCTCCTCGCCCATCTTCCTCGTCACCCATTGCAGCGAGGCCGTACACACCATCGCCATAAACGCTTGCGCTAACACCTCTTCGGGCGTCTTGAGCATCTCTTCCTGGCTTGCCTCATTCCGCCTGGGGTGTTTGTCGCTCACGATCCCACCTTCTATGCGCTGTCAGCGCGATTTGAGCTCGATACTTCGGCCTGCCCGGTCATGGCAATTGTAACACGATACACGCCATGATCACAAGCCTGGCGGCCTGTCAATCAAATGGCCGCTGGAGACGAAGGGGCACTGCACCTATCGGTTCCCGGCGTGGTATTAGGTGGAAAAGGCAGTCGCTGTCATCAGATGGAGCACCACTTCGTAGGCCCCTTGCGCTTCCCCTGCTCGACAGAGCATTTCGCCGGAGGCCATCAGGGCTCGGCCATAATGCTCCCGCCAGAGGTTATCGTAGGCCATGGGCTCTCCCCCGGCAAGCGCTTGGGCCAATAACTCCGCCGACCAGAGCGCGTAGGCGATCCCCTCGCCCGTGAGCGGATGCACGTGACCGGCCGCGTCCCCCAGCAGCGCCCATCTCGATCCGGCGCAGGGTGTGTCCCACAGTGTCGCATCGCGGGCGGCTGGCAGGAGCGCGGCCCACCGCTCCGTCCGGTTGGCTTCCAGGCCCCTCTCGGCCAGAAAGCGGTCCACCCGTCGCCACAGCTCGCCCGTGGGCACGGCGCCCAAGCGGCTGCCAATGCCGACGCTGGCATGATCCGGGCGGGGAAAAGACCAGAGGTAGCCTTCCAGATCGGAAAAGGTCCGGATCACGATCTCCGCAGGCGCCCCTTGCACCCGGTAGCCGACCGTCAGGCTCAGGTGCTGGCGCGGGATCGGCCCCATGATCCGGCGGTGGACCAAGCTCTGGACGCCGTCGGCGCCGACGAGAAAATCGGCGAACCAGGCCTCATCCTGGACTGTGCACAGAGACCGCTCGTCGCCAGCTCGGGCCACGCCCACCACACGCCGGCGCACGTGGCGCACCCGATCACCGGCCAGCGCACGTTCCAGCAACGCCCGGCCCAGGTCGGCCAGCAGCCAGACGACGAGAGCGAGCACCGCAAGCAGGGTGGCCAGCACGAACATGCATGCCACGGCATCCCTGGGCTTGAATGCCAGACACCGCCATAGCGACGATCCAGAAAGCCAGGGCTACGAGCAGATGGCTGGAGGTGTAAACGCGTTCTGCCAGCGACGGCGGCGCCAGGGTTATCTTGAGGGGGAGGGGCTGTCCATCGCGTGAGACCGTGAGCCCGAGGACTTTGCGGCCGGGGTACAGGTAGACCCGACTCACACGGAAAGGCTCACCGTCGATGGTCAGCATCTGGTCGCCTGCCTGGAGCCCGGCGGCTTCGGCGGGACGAGAAGGAGGCTCACTATGGCCAGGGGCTGGACACCATGGCCAGGGGCTGGACATTGGGATTGAGCACGTGGACCATCACGAAGATGAGCGACGAGACGACGACGGCTACCGGCATTCTCCCATGCCTGGGTCAGGCGTTGCATGATATAACCTCAAGTAGGGTTGTGGGAATTCCTCTACACAAACCGTGGGGGTTTGCCGTGATTTCCTGTGGGAAAATCTGCACAACCAGATACGGAAATCCCCGATTGACGGACCGTCCTGGACCGGATATACTCGCCTGCATTGAACATCTTGAAAGGGAGCGGCGACAGATGCCCATCATTGGCAATGGCAACAACGCGCTGCACGAGCTGGCCCGGGCCATGGCGGCCAGCGGCCGGCGCTCGGCGGCGACGGCCCTGCGCAAACTCGCCTACCAAGGCTATTCCTCCCTGGAGGAGGTGGACCAGGTCCCGGACTGGGTCCTGCTCTCCATCCGGGGGATCGGCATGGGCCGGCTGACCGAGCTGCGCCGGCTGTCCCGGCCGGACTGGCAGCCGCCCTCGCCGCAGGCCCTCCAGGCCGGTGTGTGGTTTTTGTCGGCCGTCCGTTTCGCGCTTCGTTACTGGCCGCCCGAGACCCTGGCTTCTCTGTTCCGTGGCTCGGGGTCGGTTCCGTTCAGCGGGGAGTCGGCGGACAAGCGGCTTGCCCTGGACGTCTTTGCCCATGCAGCGGAGCACGCGCAGCGCTATTGCAAGGCTGAGGAGTTGATCGAGGCCATGTGGCAAACAGCCGGCGTCGAGCCGCACGACACCGACCTTGCCTATGCGTCTTCTACCGCTTCCACGGAGCGGGCAGAGGAGCCAGAGACAGGGTGGAGTGAGACACAATCTCCAGTTCCTGCCTTCATCGCCCCGCTTGACGGGGATAAAGATCAAGAGAACGACCACTTTGCTCACCCGCGCCCCAAGCGCATCGAAATCGTCCGGAAGTACTGGCTGGCCCGGGAAAAGCGAGAGATCCAGAACAAAGACGCCTGGGCGCGTTCCCACTTTCAGATTACCGGCAAGACCTTGCTGAGCTACGAGCGCGAGTTCGAGGAGCACCGAGAGGTGATCCTGGCAGCGGCGGATGGCAAGTAGGAAACAGCACTGCTTGACGGTCGTCCGAAGTCGTCGCAACTGGCCGGTACAGAGAAGCTGCATAGCTCGCAAGAAGCGGCCTGCACGTTACCAATTGAAGAAATCCATGCCAAAACGGTCCCCCCGGGGCTTGACAAGGGGCATGAAACAGGGTATAATATGACAAGATAGCAAGATAGGAAACTAGGCAGACATAATGATGACAGACATGGATGGGCGCAAGACAACCATACGACTTCCGGAAGATCTACACCGGCGCGTCAAGGCCAAAGCCGCCTTGCTTGGGACGACCATCACTGCCGTCGTGCAGGAATACCTGGAGCGTTGGGTCGAAG
>JAFGOG010000524.1 GCA_016926595.1 Anaerolineae bacterium | reverse complement strand
GGTGAACAAAAGCTGAAGAACTCTTGACATAGACTTCCGACCCATGTCATGATATGATAACGATGCATGTAGTGCAGGGCGCGCATGGTTGAGGCCAGCGTTGCGATGTGCATTCTATCATGTCATCGCCGGATCGTCAATTCCACGAGATGTCGGCTTTTGTGGCGTGGTACAGAGGCGCCCGCAAGACAACGCTGCGTTGGCTGAGAGCGCTAGAGATGGCCTTCTTCAGATGTATTGCCCAGATCGAAGCAAGAGTCCTTAGGCAATACAAGAACAGCCCAGCCGGCTGTCCTAGAGTACTTTGTAACTGTGAGAAGAGGTGATACATTTGAAACGGCGCGGTGTCGGAAATCTGCATTAGTGAGTACAGGCTGCTGTTTCTGACATGGGCAGGCGACCTGTACGCGGGTGTAGGGAGGCTTCCTACACGATGGTAGTTTGGGTTTCCTGGCGGAGCCAGAATAGGAGGACGGATGATGAGTAAGAAGAAGCTTAGTCGGCGCGAATTCTTGCGTACAGGCGCCTTGACGGCGGTGGGTGCGACCATTGCCAGTTGTGCGCCAAAGACTGTAGAGGTTACGAGGGAAGTGCCCGTCAAGGAGACGGTCATCGTCAAAGGGACGCCAGAGGTTGTGGAGAAAGTGGTGACGGTCAAGGAGACGGTCATCGTCAAGGGGACGCCGGAGGTCGTGGAAAAGGTAGTAACGGCCACGCCTTCACCTACCCCCGAGATGCACGGAAGGATCTCAATCCTGTGGTGGCACGACCTCAAGTACTACGAAGAGGATCCCATCCGGTACAGCACCCAGTACGGCCCTCCCTACGTCATGCTCCAGGAGTGGAAACAGGCCCACCCAGGCGTTGAGGTCGAGCTCATTTCCCATCCCATCGACGGCACCGAATACCAGTGGATCACGACCAACCTGATCGCCGAGACTCTCCCTGATCTGGTGATGGGTTGGCCGTCAGGCGATCTCGCGGCTTTGCTTGATGATCCAGAGAACCAAACACTTCTCTATGACATGCAGGAGGATATGAGAAAGCCCAATGCCTACGGCTCTGCACCAACTTGGGAGGAAGAGTTCCCATTGCCCCTGTCGCTGGCGCAGGGCACTGTTCCGTGGACGGATCCGGACTCCGTCCACTTTATCGGCCAGTACAAGACCGGCCGGCAGGGAGCCGTCGCCTTTTACTACAATAAGGACATGTTCAGGGCTGCAGGCATCACCCAGGCCCCGGAGACATGGGCCGAGCTGATGGAGGCCTCCGAGAAACTCAGGGATGCTGGGTACACGGCCTACTATGCCAATGGTACCAAGGCATGCTGCGACATTCGGTGGTGCTTTGACTGGGGATTCGACCAGCTCATGGATCCTGTCATTCAGAAGATGGCCGGCGCGATCAACCCCGAGAAGGCAGGCTGCGATCCCACAGATACCGGCTGCCTGCGCGTCACGGATGAAGAGCGGGTCTGGGCGGTTGCAAAGGGAGTGTGGCGCGCGGACGATCCCCGCTACCTGGAAATGGTGCGCCTGATGAAAGAGTGGACACCTTACTGGAACGAGGACTGGCTGGCTCCGGAGGACCTGGGAGATGGCGGCTACTGGTTCGCCAAGCGCGTGGCCATCTGGCAGGGTCACATCTCACTTCTGAACAGAGTCCTTGAGACGGAGGAGCGGGACTTTGAGTTCGGCACCTTTGCCTTCCCCAAGATCACCGAGGAGAGCACCGACTATGCCACCGGTGCGCCGGTTCGCCGCCACGGCGGCCTCACTGGAGGCGGAAACGGGAATTGCTTCTTTATCCCCACGACCACGCTAGAGCGCGGTACGTTGCCCATCGTCCTGGACTACCTGCAGTATATCACCTCCGCAGAGGCCCAGCAGAGCTTCTGCGCATACCAGTACCCGCCCTGCGTCCCGTTGGATCAGGCCATTGAGGACGTGATCACCGACCCCGATGAACTCGATCGCTTGAGTGGGTTCTTTAACCCGCCAATGACACAGGAGCATGTTGTGCGGTATCTATCGTGGCCAGGAGGATCGCAGGATGCCTTCAACCGGCTGTTCATCGAGTATGCCACGGATAGGATCGCCCTTGAGCAATTCGGGGCGCAGTTGCAGGTAGAGTTCGAGCGCGAGGCTGAGAAGCTCATCGCCGGGCATCCCGACTGGGACGCCGCAAACTGGCCCGATCCCGACTAGGTGCGCCGCCGTTGTGACAGGCGAAGATCATCTGTCGCACGGGATGTGCTCGGCCTGAGGTATGCCTAGGGCGATTCCATGCCCCAGGCATGCTTCTTTGCGCAAAGTGCAGGAGTCTTTCATGCCGAGGAATCGGAATACCTCGACGTATCTCTCTACCCAGGTCGGCCCCAAGCCACCGACGAGGGTAAGGCGCGGTGTGTGGAGGCAGACATGGAGGAGTCGGGCGCTGTACCTTTTTCTCCTGCCCGGCCTGGCTGGCATGTTGCTGTTTCAGTATTACCCTGCCATCAGCGCTTTCTACCACGCATTCTACAAGTGGGACGGCCGCCGCGCCACCTTCGTTGGTTTGCTGAACTTCCGGTTCTTTCTTAGCGATTCTCACCTCACAGTCGCCTGGCTGAATATCATCAAGCTACTCGCTTTCCGAGTGATAGTGGTGGTGACCGTTCCGGTGCTCGCCGCGTATTTCATCTTTCGGTTGCCCAAGCCGAGCCACCGGTATTTCTACCGCGTGCTCTTTGTGATCCCGATCGTCGTTCCCGGCGTCGTTTCGGTTATGCTCTGGAAATGGTTCTACTCCCTGCATGGTGCCATCAATTTCGCGCTAGAAAGCGTTGGGCTGGGATCCTGGACACGACTATGGCTCGGCGACTTTGACACTGCCCTGTACGCCTTGATGTTCATGGGCTTTCCCTGGGTCGGTGGAGTCACGATGCTGATCTACCTGGCTGGTCTGATGTCCATACCCAGGGAGGTACAGGACGCTGCGTTGGTGGATGGCGCCAGCGGCTTCAAAAGGTTCTGGTTCGTTGAGCTGCCGCTGATCCAAGGGCAGATCAAGCTCCAGGTCATGTTGACAGTGATCGGTGGGCTCCAGGAGTTCTACCGCATCCAGATCATGACGGACGGAGGGCCGGGATGGGCCACGATGGTACCGGGACTGCACATGTTCCACGCATACCAGCACCTCGACCTGGGCTACGCGTCAGCCATTGGTTTGATGCTGTTCGTACTGATCTTTTCCCTGACCATGATAAACCAGCGCTACATTCACGGAAGTGTGGAGGTCACCTAGCTAGTTCTTGGTGCGAAACTAGGCACATCGCTCCGAGCCCTCGTCTTCGAGGGCGTTCGACGGTACAGTACGATGCGTTGATTGCTCCCGAGACGAGGGCCCAGAGCATTTCGCACCAGAAAGCAGCTAGCTCACACCAGAGGAGCAGAGCGATGCGGAGGATGACCCTTGCTACCGTCGCCAGATATGTCGTTCTATCAGTCCTTGCTCTCTTGGAGCTGGTGCCATTGGCGATCCTGTTGATCGTCTCTCTCAAGACGCAGGGCCAGATTGCCATCAATCCCCTGCTGCCAGTTCCCCCCTTTCACTTTGAGAACTATTCCGTAGCTTGGAGACAGGTGCAGAGGTACATGCTCAATTCGGCGACAATCACACTATCCACTCTCTTGGGGAACATGCTCCTCTCTGTGATTGCCGCCTATGTCTTTGCCCGGCATAGCTTCCCAGGCAAGAACGTGCTATATGGACTGATCATAGGATTGATGATGATCCCGGGTGTTTCCATCCTGATCCCGCGCTTCATACTGGTGCGCGATCTCAGACTCTTGAACAGCCTGTCCGGTGTCATTATACCCGGCATCTTTGCTGCCAGCGGGTTCAACATATTTGTGTTACGCACTTTTTTCGAGTCCCTGCCAGAGGAGCTGTACGAATCGGCCCGGCTCGATGGTGCTGGCCACTTTGTCCTGTTGAGCAAGATCACGGTGCCACTTTCCTGGCCGATCCTCAGTTCATTGTCTATCCTGCAGATCCTGTGGACATGGAACGACTACATCTGGCCGCTCATGGTGCTCCAAAGTGACAGCCTGCGCACGATCGCCATTGGCCTGGTTTACTTTGCCGACAGCCGCAATCCGCAGCTGGGCGTGCAAATGGCCGGCAGCGTGATCGCAGCCATTCCGCTGTTCATTCTGTTCTTTCTTGCTATGCGCACTTTTATCGAGGGATTGACCACTGGGGCACTGAAACTCTGACTCCTGTCGGTAAAAGTGAGAGACACCCGTGCTACGCGCCCGGTCCAGGGTCATGTTCGGGATAGGCGCCTAGCAGCTCTTCCGTCTTCTTGCGTATCTTTTGACTTGATGGTATCCTGTTCATGGCGTCAGTGTATCCTTTCTGCCCTTTGGACGTCGGGTCCGTGTCAAGGGCATTATACCTCACGCCGCTTCTTTTTTTGCAGGATTATACTGCCATCACCCCTCCTCTTTTCATGATTCTATATGCGCCTCGCGCCCACTTGCCGCCGAACGGTATGCTGCGTCGAGGATCCTGGCCTCGTTGATGGCTATATCGGTCTCCACGTGCAGTTCCTCCTCGCCCAGGATGGCCCGCACAAAGTTCCGGGGAACCGCCGCCCGGCCATCCACTCGCTCTGCCTTCGGCAGCTCCAGGTTCCTGGGCCTGGGATGCTCGCTGGTCTGCACGTACACACCGCCGCTCATGCGGTCAAAGCCCAGGATGCCCTTGTCACCTTGGATCTGCAGTTGGGTGCTCCCGACGCGCTGCGGCAGCAGGCCGTTCCCGGCGATGGTGGCCAGCGCGCCGGTTGAGAAACGGATCGTCATCGCATTGACCACGTCCACCGCTGTGTCCAGGTTGTTCATCTGGGCAAAGACGCTGACCGGCTGCAGCCCGGTCAGCCACAACACCGCGCCGAGGATGTGCGAAGCCTGCGTGTGGCCCTCGCCTCCGCCCACGATCGCCGGATCAGAGTATGAGGTGGCGTTGGGACGGGGGATGTCGCCCCGTTCCGGGGGTGCGTGAAAGCGATCGGGCACGTGTCCTTTATACAGGTCATAGACCCGCTGCGAAAAAAGCGCCATGATCAGGAGGATGTCGCCCACGATCCCCTCGCGGATTTGATTCCGGGCCTGGATCACCGGGGGGTAGAACAAGAGGGGATGGCAAACTGAGAGGAGCAGCCCTCGCTGTTGGGCCAGGCGCTGCAGCTCGTTGGCATGCTCTGCCTGGAGCACAAAGGGTTTTTCTATCAGAACGTGCAGGCCGTTCTCCAGGGCATAGCGCGCCTGTTCATAGTGCATGTTGGGGGTGCTGGCTATGATGACGCCGTCCAGCTCGCAGCCCGAGTGGACTCGGGCGTCGATCATGGCCCGATAGTCGGTGTACCAGTGGGGCACGCCGTATCGCTCGGCTCGCTCTCGAGCCTTGGCCTCTGTGCGGCTCCACACGGCCACCAGTTCTGTCTTGGGGTCGCCGGCCAGCGGTTCCAGGTGGCCGACCGTGCCCCACCAGCCAACGCCAATGATGCCGATCCTGGCTTTGCTCATTTGGTTCTCGAATCCTCCTTTTCCAGGTCAAAGACCACGCCGGCCGAGGCACGCCATTGATCCAAGGTCTTCATGTTGCCCAGCGTGTCCTCCCAGGTCATGCATGGATAGGGGGCCTGCTGATGAGCCATGTGGGCGGCCACAATGTCCGCTTCGAGCGCATAGCTGTCGGCCTCGGCGGGCACGACGATCGTCTC
>JAFGOG010000523.1 GCA_016926595.1 Anaerolineae bacterium | reverse complement strand
GGCTTCCACCGCCTTGAGCTCCTCCTCCAGGGCCTGGATCTGATCGCCGACGGCCCGCATCGCCTCGATCTGAGCCTGGCGTGTGGCGGAATCACGGCTGCGGCTGATCTCTTTCGAGGCGGCGTTCCGCTCAGCGCGGAGCGTCTCGACCTGCTGCAAGATCTCGCGCCGCCGGGCGTCAAAGGCTAGAATAGCGTCGATCGGCGCCTCGGCGTTGAGGGCGACCAGCGCCGTCTTTACCTCGTCAGGGTGCTCGCGGATGAAATTGATGTCTAGCATGGTGCAGGATTATAGCATGAGGATGGTGGGATGTCAATTGTGCGTCTTGATGCGTGTTTCATGCCTTGCGCCGCGCGAGCGGATAGGCGAACGGGACAGGCGCCAGAGGTTGCCCGCGGGCCGAAAATCTGTTATACTTGGTTTCGGCATCTATCCCTGCCTGATTAAAGACTTGCCAGGAGGTGAGCAGTGGACCGGGTCGAACAGATGTATCAGGTGGTCAAGCAAAAGATACTGAACCTGGAACTGAATCCGATCCAGCCGATCGACGAAAAGGCGCTGGTTCGGGAGACGGGCGGCAGCCTGACGCTTGCCCAACAGGCGTTGGAACAATTGGCCCAGGACGGATTTGTCGTCAAGCAACGGGGGCGGTGGCTCGTGTCTCGTTCGGCGACGGCTGCCACGATGCGCGAGATCTTTGAGGTGCGCACGACGTTGGAGGGGATGTGTGCTCGACTGGCCGCCGAGCGGATCTCCCCCGAGCAGATCCAGCGGATGGAGCAGTTGTTGAAGGACTTTGCGCACGTTCTCAAAACAGAGGACAACAAGTCACTGCTGATCGTCGATCACCAATTCCATGGCTTGATGTACGAAGCGTCGGGGAATCGCTTTCTGGCCCGCGCCCTGGAGGAGATGTATACCCTCGTCTACCGCCTGTCGTTCTTTGCCCTGGACAAGATGGGCAGCGTCCGCGGCAACGTCGAGGAACATCGCCGCATCCTAGAAGCGCTGAAAGAGGGCGACGGGCGCTCAGCGGAGCGACTCGTCCAACAGCACATCACCCATTTTCAGAGTATGGTCGAGGAGCTGTTATAGGGCTCAGACTTGCAGGACGTACAGCACTAACATGGCGACCAGCGGGACAGTCAGGTTGTCGATACCCAACGGCGACAGGGCCTCAACCAGGGTACAGACGAGCGCCGTCGCCCCGCCATAGATCAACGCCAGAAGTGGGCTGATGGACGGTGTCCCCAGGACGAGCGGGAGGATGCACAAGGCCAGGGAGGTGGGGATCCAGCTCCATAAAAGCATCGCCAACGAGCCTTCCACCGAACGGGTCTGTCCAAAGACGGTGTAACGGTTAAAGCCGTACCGCTGGCCGACCAGCGCCGCCTGCGCGTCGCCCCAGGTCATAGGCATCAGGCTGGCCACCATCGGGACAGGCATACCCCAGAAACAGTAGATGATGACCGCGAATGAGATGGGGAAGTAGATAGTGCCCAGGTTGCCCCTTTCCCTAGCCTCCATAGACTTGATCGTGCCCCGCCAGTAAGAGACGGCGTTGATGATGGTAAAGGCCAACGGCGGGACGAGCGCCAGGTAGCAGTTCTCAAAGAGGAACACGGTGCCCACGATCCACATGCCCACGCCGACGTGGATGAACTTGCGGGTGAAATCGAGCGACCGCCCGCCAACCCGGCGCAGTAGCTCTGCCACGGCGATGACGCCGAAAACGTAGGCGAAGGACACGATCAACGCGGTATAGTTCTGGTTCCAGGTCATCTATTCCTCTGCTAGCCTCTTCAGGGCGGCGGCGATCTGAGCTGCGACGGCGGCATTGTTCTTTAGCAGGGCGACGTTGGCCTTGAGACTGGCTCCCCCTGTCTCCTGGGCGAGCCGCTTGAGCAGGAACGGCGTCACAGCGCTGCCCTCGATATGCTGCGCCTTGGCCTCAGCCAGGGCGGCGACGATGTGGGGTTCCACGCTCTCCTTGGGTAGTTCGTCGGCCTCGGGCACGGGGACGACGACCAGGACGCCGCCTGGCAACCCCAGTCGCCTTGCGGTCTGGATAATGGCTGCTGCTTCCCGTGGCCCGTCGACGCGTGTATCGACGTGCAGCCCACTGTGCCGCGAATAAAAGGCAGGTAGCTCGTCGGTGCCATAGCCGACCACCGGCACGCCTGCCGTTTCCAGCCATTCCAGGGTCGCCGGCAGATCCAGGATCGCCTTGGCGCCGGAGCAGACCACCGCCACCGGAACCGAGGCCAGGGTCGGCAGGTCATTCGACACGTCGAATGGGGCGTCGCGGTGCACCCCGCCGATGCCCCCGGTAGCAAACACCTCGATGCCGGCCCATGCCGCGATCGTGGCCGTCGCCGCCACCGTGGTGGCGCCGTCGCCTTGTTGGGCCACGATCACCGGCAGGTCACGGCGGCTGACCTTGCGGATATTCCGCGCCGTGGCCAGAAACTCTAGCTCTGACTCAGCCAGCCCGACATGCAGCCGGCCGCGGAGAATGGCGATGGTGGCCGGCGCCGCGCCCTGCTCCCGGACGGCTGCTTCCATCTGGCGGGCGGTTTCCAGGTTGGCCGGATAGGGCAGCCCGTGGGCGACCACCGTGGATTCGAGGGCGACGACCGGCAGGCCGCGGTCGAGGGCTGCGCGGACTTGATCGCTTAAGTGCAGGAGGGACGTTCTTTGTCGTTGAGCCATCGCTTGCCTCAGATCTGCAACTTGTCGTAGAGGTGTTCCAGGCTGAGATCGGGATGGACCGTTTCGCGGCTCTGGAGGGTGAGCGCTGCGGCGGAGAGGCCCAGCCGCACCGCCTGATCCACGGGCAGGTCGTTGAGCAGGCCAAAGATGGCGCCTGCGGTCAACGCATCGCCTGCGCCGGTCATGTCGACGATATCGCATTCGATGGCCGGCACATTGCCGCTCTCCTGCGATGTGGCGTATGCCAGGCCGGTAGCGCCCAGGGTTATGACGGCAATTTGCACCCCCATGGTCACCAGCTTTTTGGCGGCCGTCAGGGCGCTCCTGCGGCCATGGACGTGCACACCGCACAGGGCCTCGGCCTCGGCGCTGTTGGGGGTGATCAGGAGCAGCTCTGGCAAGTAGGGGCACAACCGCGGCGCCAGGGTGGTTGTGGTGGGATCGGCGCATACCGGCACATTGTATTTGCGAGCCAGGCTGAATATGGTGCGCAACGCGGCCGGCGACAGGTTGGCGTCGAGCGCAATCATCCGCGCGTCGCGGAAAAGGTTTCGATGCCGGTAGAGTAGCTGGGGAGTGAGCACCTCCTGGCTGATGGCCATGTCGTCGATGGACGCCGCCATGTTGCCGGTCTCGTCCAGGACGGCCAGGTAGGCGGCCGTGCGGTGGCCGGCCTCTACCACGACGTGGCTGACGTCGATGCCGATCTCGGCTGCCTGGCTCAGGATGCGCCGGCCCGAGCTGTCATTGCCCACCGCCGACAGCAGGACCACTGGCTCGCCCAGCCGGGCCAGGTTCTCGGCGATGTTGCGCGCCACGCCGCCGGCGCTGATCCGGATCGCGCCGGGAGTCGAAGTGCCGGCCTGGATCGGCTGGCTAGCCCGGCCCTTGGTGTCCAGGCTGGCTGCGCCGATGATTAGGAGGTGGGTCATGCTCTCAGCTCTTCTGTCTAGCGTTATGCAGTACCAATATCGAGTATTGTCAAATTCTCAACTTCGATACCCCACAGCCGAGTTTTCTTAGTCACGTCATTTCGTAGGCTTGTCTGAAGTCGGTCTCGAAAAGTGTAACAATCTGCTTCTGTTGCGCCCCACATGTGGTTGGCAAGCAGAGGGGCTAAATCGATCTGCAGTCGATCTTGCCACTTTGTTTTCAGCTCCTCTTCTCTCCAGACTCCCTTGTGATCGCGACTGGCTGTCGAGAGTCCACCCGTCGGGGAAGTGGCATCGACGGCAGACAAGACTCTATAATCGACTTGGATGATTAGATACACATGTGTGTTTGTGCCACTCGCACTCTTGCCCAAAGACACCTTCTGTTTTGGTAACTTGTGCTGCAGTTCCTTCATTGGCACAAGGGCGTGGAGGCGGCAGAACCATGGGATCAGCACCTGCGCCTGACCAGGCTGAACCACGAAGAGCGCACCGTTCTGCTCAATGACGGCTTCATAGTCCTGAGGAACTTGTAGAAAAAGGCCACCTTGTGTGTACGACAGGCCGGTAACGATTGCTACTGCTGCCATACTCACCAACACCGCAGCAGTGATTAGCAGGGCCACTCGACCTCCCAAGTAGTAGGTGATGAGCATAATCGCGATGATGAGCAAACAAACCAGGACACCGAGGGCAATGATTGCAGTTGTCGAGAGCAATGCAGGAGGCTTGTGGGATTGTGGCCTTGGCGGTGTGGGCGTCTGCGGTATGTTCTTTGGTTTCCAGGCTGACGGTGTGGGCACGCTTGCCTTGCTGGGTGCAATGTTCTTAAGTACTTCCTTAGCGCATTCTTGAAGCCGATCAGCAGCGATCTCACATTGAATTGCACGGGCATGTCCAGGTGACGAGCGTTGCCAATCAAGAGCCGCGTTGCGGAACTGATTATGCGCTTCCTGGTAGAGATGTAGGGCATCGTTATGCCATTTCATGAAATGCAGAGTTAACCCCAGATAAAGCAGGGTTACTGCTCTATTTTGATGGCACACAGGACCGGTTTGACAGTCCAGGATTTCGAGCGCTCTTGTAAGTTGATTCCGGGCGGTATTCAGGTTACCTGCCTGTTGAAGATAGGCATTAGCTAAACGAATTGCCAGGACAGGGTAGTTTGGATCGATGCCTCTCAAGTCCTGACATGCTGCTGCCAGATCGTCAAGTTGATCCCATGTCCCCCGTCGTTCTATTTCCTCGACTCCGTCAATGTATTTCCGGGCGTTGGAACCCATCCCATCGTCCACAATTAGGACTGACGGCTGCAGTTTGTTAAACACCTCGGTAGCTTCCATCCTGCGTTCCCTCGCTTTTTGACAAGTCTGTCCTAAACGATCAGTCTCTTCAGCAGCCTCAGCGTATTGACCGCTTCTTGTGGAAGATACACCCTCGTCAGTGGGTCAGCCTGTGCTCGAGATAGGACCATGAATAGGCGCGTAAGGACAAGCTTGGATGTGATTGCCTGGTCTGAAGGAGTTGCGAGAGGTTGCAATGCCTCAATGATATTGGTGATCATCATCACCTGGGCGCGAGTTTTGGCGTGTTCCACCTGCTCGACTTGCGCCGCCTTGCCCAGCGCCTGACGCTCAGTAGCCCAACGCTCCCAACGTGCCTGCCAGGCTTCAACCCACTGCTGGGTGATCTCGTGGTCCACCTTGATATCACCCAAGGCCACGCTTAGGATCTTGGCGCCCAGCTTGGGTACGCCTTTTCTTAGCTGCTTTTCCAGCTCACTGCGGATCTCTTCCCTGGGGTTGATGCTGTCAGGAGCCAAACCGATCAGCCTATCGAGAGGGTACTGGGACAGGATCGTGCGCAGGCTGCCTTCCGTCTCGCTGATGATCACCCGCCCGCTCCAATCCATCGTGCGGGTCTCTACGGGGCGGTCGGCTTCTCGAATCCAGGTGCAGACCGCCGCCTGAAAGATCTTGTGTTCAGGCGCCGGGTAGGGTTCTTTCTCGCTCGACTCCAGGCCCTCGTCGTCGATCTGATAGGCGATCTCGGCATCGCAGGTGATCGGGATGCCCTCTTTGCTCATCGCCTTGACCGGATAGACCCACCGCTTGGGCCGCAGGTCCACGATGGTATAGGCCTTTTCAAGCGGATCCAGCCGGACAAAGCCTTTTTTGGCAATCCGGGTAAACTGCCCGCTCTTCTCCAGCAGAACTGCGCTGTCGTTGTACACCACCAGGTGGCCCGGCCCCCCCGCCTGGTTCAAAATATGGTCCTCTTGGTTGGCCTTGCCCGCCTCGATCCGGAGCCACGGCCCGAACTTGGACAGGCCGAAAAGGCAGCGATACATAAAGCCTCTTGCCTCGGCCAGGCTTTTTATCTTGTACAGGGCTTGTACGAAACGCGCGGCCATTAGATCAACCGCCGCCAGCGCCAAGAGGCCTGGCGCCATATCCCGGATGACCGCCAGCAAGGTTGCCTTGCCGCCAATCCACTCGGTCGCAATGCTCATGGCGAAAAGCAAGGCCAGGATGGGAAGCAGCACCATCAGGAATCTGCTCAAAAAGCGGGTGAGCTTCTCTGGGCTAAACATCGACCTTTATCTCCGATCCCATCCTTGATTTCACTGACCAGCGCCGCGCCTCAGGTCAACACCTTTCGCATGTACCCCATCGTCTCGGCTGTACCTTCCGGCAGCGCCTCTTGGACCCGCGGTGTACAAGCCATGTCTTCAAGCGCTTCGATGAACCTCAATGCCGCGATCTTGGTCAGAAGCTCCGGGTCGATCCCCGGCCGCTCCTGAACGACGTTGTGGACGGCCGCGATCAAGGCTGCCTGGGCTTGAGCGTGCGCTCGCTCCACCTCCCAGATAGCATTCGCCTTGCCCTCACTGGTCACAGTCTGGATTTTGCGCTCCCATTCCGCCTGCCAGGCCTTGATGCGCTGTTCGATGACGCTGCTCTGCTCCGGTTCCAGGTTACTGATCCCCCCGCCGACGAGCTCGATCTCATACTCCTGCAATTCCTTGGCAAGCCGTTTCTTGAGTTCCTCTCGAATCTCGCCCCGGGGATCCTTGCCCGGGTCAAAACATTCGCACAGCTCGTCGCAGCGGTACTGGCCGATGATCTGGCGCAGGATCCGGGTAGCGGTGATGACCACAACCTCATCCCACGCGCGTTTCTGCCCAGATTCAACCGGCTGAGCCCACATTGCCTTGAAGATGCGCTTTTTGTCACAGGGGAATGACCCCCGCAGCTTGGGCTCTTCCCCATCCCAATTCAATCGGAAAGGGATGAAGGTCAGCACTCTGATGCGGATGCCGTCCTTTGTGATGGCGTCCACAAAAAAGGAGCGAAGCTGGGGGCGAAGGTCGGCCGTCTGGTAGATCGTCTCAAACCTCTTGGTAAAGGTCAGGCCAGGCTGGCCAACATTTGTGAAATTCAGGCCGTCCCAGAGAACCGGGGCGTGCGCCGGGTCGGTCAGGACGATCCCCGGGCCGGCGAATACCCGCCCGTATGGGTTGCCCGACACACGCTGTGTGATCTCACGGTCTTCCAGGGCATAGTACGGAAAGTTGGTTCCCAGGTTAAAGGTGACCAGGCTGCGGAAAGCCTTTACCCATCGGTCATGATCGCGGAGCGGAAGAAGATGGGGCGCGATGAGGAACAGCCCTCCCCAAAAGATGACGAGGCTGGGCAGGGTGATGGTCAGGAATCCCAG
>JAFGOG010000522.1 GCA_016926595.1 Anaerolineae bacterium | reverse complement strand
GATCTGATCGCCGTCACCTACCGGATATGGACGCCCGACAACTGCACCTTCCGCGTCTATCCCAACGACGGCGGCCATTTCACCAACCCCTACCTCTGTATCGCCAACCCCTATCAGGATTATGGCAGGCTGACCGAAAACCTGCTGTCCCTGGGCGATTACGACAACGATGACGACCTCGACCTGGTAGTGGATCTGTACGAGATAAAAGACCCAGGCGGTCCCTGCCCCTACTGGGACACCCTGTACCTGATGACCAACGATGGCGGCGTGTTCGACGCCACCCCACCGATCGCAATCGACACATTCACCCAGTGCAGTTGGCCGATGGACATCTCCTGGGGTGACTATGACCGCGACGGCGACCTCGATCTGGCAGCGGCAATCCCGGTTCTCAGCGGCCCGGCCAGTCAGCAGGTGAGAATCTACCGCAACCAGACCGCCGAAGGCGCAGGACCGGGCTTCCCAGGGGGCGCCGCCTTTATCCTCGACCTGCCCTTTCAGTTTCCGCCCTTCGCCGTCCAGTGGGGTAATCTGGACGTGGACGGCGACCTGGACCTGGCCGTGGCCGGTTCCGATTCGGCGCTTCGGATCTATCTCAACAGCCAGGGTTCCTTCGCCTCTAACCGTTTCCTGGCCACTCCGGAGGGCGCCGCCAACACCTTTGCCTTGGACCTGGCCGGCGCCGACTATGACAACGACGGCGACTGGGACCTGGCTGTCGGCAATCCACTGGGCCCCAGTGCCCTGTTTCACACCTTTGCTTCGCGCCTCAGCGCGGGTCTATCCCAAATCGCGGCCTGGTCTGCAGGCAGTGTCACCTGGGGCGACGCCGACCGGGACGGCAGCCTGGATCTGCTCTTTGGCGCGAGCGGAAGCACAGTCAACGCCAGGCTCTACTACAACGAAGATGGATCCTTTCCGGACTATGTGCCCTTTTCGTCCAGCGGCTTTGGACCGCAGAGCGCGGCATTCGGCGACATGAACGGTGACGGCGCCCTGGACATTGCCCTGGGCACCCCCGTTGAGATCCAGGTCTATTTCCAGGGCAATCGCGACACCCCTGATTGGCTTTCGCCGCCCTACCTGGCCGGCAACAGCCTGGCCTGGAGCGACGCCGACGACGACGGCGACCTGGACCTGGCCTTGGCCGCCTACGGCTCCAGCCCCTACTTTGTCAACCAGGGCGGCATGCTGGCTGCTGCCGCAGCCTGGAGCACAGGTCAATCCGACGACACGCGCAGCCTCGCCTGGGGCGACTATAACAACGACCGCTACCTGGACCTGGCCATCGGCAACTACAACCAGCCCAACCGTATCTACCACAACGACGGCGACAACAGCTTTAGCCTGGCATGGAGCGCGCCCCAGGCTTATGCCACCACCAGCGTTGCCTGGGCCGATTACGACGGCGACGGCGACCCAGACCTGGCCGTCGGCAACTTTGCACAGCCCAATCTGATCTACGAGAACACCGGAGGTGGATTTGGCCCCGAGCCGGTGTGGGCCTCGACCGAGGTGAGCCAGACCACCAGGCTAGCCTGGGGCGACTGGGATAACGACGGCGACCTCGACCTAGCCGTCGGCAACCGCAATCAGCGCAACCAGGTCTACCTCAACCAGCACAGCCGCCCTGGTCTGCCGCGGCTGATCTGGCTGTGGAGCTCGGCCCAGGCTTACCCAACCACCGGCATCGCCTGGGGTGACCGCGATGGCGACGGTGACCTGGATCTGGCCATTAGCAGCGAGAGCCACATCGGCATCTATAACAACAACTATGTCATCCCTGCCCATCTGACCGAGCTCTTTACGCCCACGATGCCCCTGCCCAACAACCCCTCCTACGCTGCCGTCGAGCGCCCGGGCATCACCGACCATGCCTATTTCTACTCCTCGGCCGATATCCTATCCGGCCCCATGCAGCCGACCGTCACCGTTCATTATGAGCTGTTCGACCCCGACGGCACTCGCCAAAGCCCAGGCTCGAACGAACCGGGCGACATTATCACCCGCACCCTGTTCGAGTTTTCCGTCGACGGCGGCGCCACCTGGCAACCTGCTACCCCAAGCGAAGCGAGTCGCGGAGTGTTGGCCAGGTGGGCAGCCACCGGCGGCGATCTGGTCACCACCACCTGCCGCTTGGGCCAGGAAGCAACTTTTGTCTGGGATGCCGTGGCCGACGCGGCTATTAGCGACGACGCGCGCTTCCGGATCAGCGTCATCCCCTACAACCCGTCCGGGCCCGTCCAGCGGGCCATGACCAGCGCCGTCAGCCCTCCCTTTCGCATCCGGGGCACAAGCTGTATCTGGCCGCGCGACCCGGCCATCGCCGTCAGCGATCCGCACCCAGATCCAGGCGAGTCGGTCAGCTTTGAAGGCTCTGTCGCCGAGGCCAGTGGCATCCTGACCTTCACCTGGGACTTTGGCGACGGTTCGACCGCTGTGGGCCAGGTGGTGGAACACGCCTATGGAAGCGACGGCATCTACGCCGTCAGACTGACTGTCCGATCGGAGCCCTGTCCGATCTACAAGGAGGTCTTTGCCAATCTAGCCATCCCGGTCGGAACCGGGGTGCCGAATATATTCCTGCCGGTTGTTGTGAAGAGCTGGTGATTGAGAATCAGGAGGAGGACACTCATGAAAAGCAAACAGATGTTGACAACCGCCCACATGGGCGTGACGGTGGCATTGTTCGTCATTTCCGTTTTGATCCTGCTCACCTCCCTTGCCCTGGCCGACGCCCAGTCCAACGCACCCCAGTCCGCGCAGGCAGCCCATGCAGATCCTCTTCAGGGAATGGGCACGGCTTTCACCTACCAGGGCCGGCTCGACCAGGATGGCCGTGGGGTTACCGCCATGTGCGATTTGGCCTTCCGTCTCTACGACGAGGCTGCCGAGGGCAACCAGGTCGGGTCACCCATCACCACAACCGTCGCCATTACCGAGGGCCTGTTCACTACCGGCCTCGACTTTGGCGACGGCGCTTTCAGCGGCGATGCGCGCTGGCTCCAGATCGCCGTCCAGTGCCCGGGTGACGCGGCCTTTACCACCCTGCCCCGCCAGGCGCTCACCGCCGTTCCCTATGCCATGTACGCCCAGGCCGCCCCCTGGTCGGGGATCGCCGGCATGCCGGCCGGCTTTGCCGACGGCGTCGACGACAATACCACCTACACCGCCGGCACCGGCATCCTGTTGCAGGGCACCACCCTATCCGTCGACCCTAAAGCCTTCCAGAGGCGCGTATTCGGCGCCTGTGACAGCGGCTATGCCATCCGCGAGATAACCGAAGGCGGCACCATCAGCTGCGAACTAACCTACAACGGCGACATCACCAGGGTCAGTCCTGGCTTTGGCCTGGACGGCGGCGGAGATATCGGCGATGTTACCCTCTCGGTCAACCCTGTCGAGGTCCAGGTACGGATAACAGACACCTGCCCAAGCGGGTCCTCCATCCGCGCCATTAACGAGCATGGCCTCGTCACCTGCCAGGCCGACGCCAACAACGAGTATGTCGCCGGCAACCAGCTCGAGTTGGCCGGAGCCAGCAACAACGTCTTTAACGTGCTTGAAGGTCCAGATTCCGGCCTCGATGCCGACACCCTGGATGGGGAAAGCAGTGCAGCCTTTCATAATGCCAGCTTCCTTGACGCCGGCACCCTGGCCTACAACCTGTTTTCAGCATACGGCGATCTGGGAAACGAAGGCTACCTGGACAACAGCGGCCCCAGCGACCTGCTCACCCAGGACCAGTCCGACGGGCGGTACGTCAATGAAGCCCAGGCCAACAGCATCAGCTCAGCCATGATCGTCGAGGGCACAGTAACATCCGGCGACCTGCAGGACGGCGCCGCCCTGACCGAGATCCTCGACGACGACGGCTCTGGCTCGCTCCTTGACGCCGACACGCTCGATGGCCTCACTTCTGCCGACTTTGTCAGCAGCCTGAGTCTCGACGGATATTTCAACCTGAGCGAGGATGAGCAGGTATTGGGCAGTCCAAGTTTCAAGGGGGATGTGATCTTTACCAACCAGGGTAGCGCCACCTTCAACGGCCCGGTGGCCTTGAACGGCGGCTCGGGCGCTGTCGCCCCCTTTACTGTGGACAGCAGCTACAAGGTTACCGACCTCAACTGCGATTGGCTCGACGACTATACCTCCGCCGATTTCGCCACCCAGGCCAACCTGACGAGCTATTTCAAGCTGTCGGACAACGAAACCGTGACCGGCAGCCCGACCTTCGACGGCGCCGTCACCTTTAACAACACCGTCGCCCTAAACGGCGGCACCACCGGTTCCACCGCCCCCTTTACGGTGGATAGCACCTTCAAGGTCACCAGCCTCAACTGCGACCTGTTGGACGGCAAGACCGAGTCTGATTTTGCCACACAGACCGACCTGGCTAGCTACTTCAAGCTATCGGACAACGAGACGGTGACTGGCCGGCCGGCCTTTAACGGCGGCGACACCTCCAATTCGCCGTTCACCGTAGATAGCAGCTTCCTTGTGACCAATCTCAACAGCGACAAGCTTGACGGCAATGATGCCACCGCCTTTGTTTTTGCCGGCAGCGCTCGGTTATCCTCTTACTCATCAAGGGTGTGCAAGGGCGTGGAAGGCTGCACGGACAAGTACCCCACGGATACCGACGATATGATCTCAATCAGTGCCGGCTTTTGTTACCTTGCCAAGGTCTCGATGGATGGACTCGACCAGGATCAGCTTGGAGCGTGCACGATCAGCAACAACGGGTCCGTATGGCAATTAACCGCATCGTCCACTTCCGATGGCAGCAAGCAGGACGTCCAGTGTACTGCCTACTGCTACGACTGGACGCCATAGCGGCGCTTGAAGGAGGACTCCCGTGAACAGAAAGCTAGGCCGCAAAACCAACAGGGTGCCGGTCCCAATCGTGACGGCAGCGGTGCTGCTTGTCCTGGCTGCCACCATCGCGGCAGTAGGGCAAGCGACCGCTGCCCCCTCTCCCCTGGAAGAGACCGCTGGGGTAAAAGGGACCACCGGCTATGATCTCTCCTGGTGGACGGTAGACGGAGGCGGGCATACGCACGTCAGCAGCGGGGCTTATACCCTGGGCGGCACTATCGGCCAGCTCGACGCCGGAGGCCAGGTCGCCGGCCCGCCCTATAGCCTCCTCGGCGGCTTTTGGGCCGGCGCCCAAATACCATACCGGGTCTACCTGCCGCTCATCAGTCGCCAATAGTCACAACGATAACCTCCCGCAGGCTCGAAGCCTGCGGGAGGTTTCTGTCTGGAGGGTGCCGGCCCGAATTCGGCGCAAAGTGATGATCCGCACCCGCGCTTATTTCGATCCATGTCTACAAGAAAGGGTATGCGATGAATGCCAAGAAACTGTATGCCTTGCTATCCCTGGTCCTGATCCTTACCGTGGCCGCCGGCCTGGCTGTTGCCAAGGGGCCGCAGCCTGAAACGCCGGTGGGCGCCGGTTTTACCTACCAAGGCCGCCTGACCGATACGTCGGGCAACCCCACCAACAGCGCGTGCGATTTCCAGTTCAGCTTGTGGAACGACCCTGACGCCGGTGCGCAGGTGGGCCCGCTGCTGAATCCAACAGGTGTGACGGTCAGCGGTGGCCTGTTCACCGTGCAGCTCGATTTTGGCGCGGGCGTCTTGGATGGGACGGCGCTGTGGCTGGAAGTGGCGGTCAAGTGCAGCGGTGACCCCGGGTACACAGTCCTCAGCCCGCGCCAGGCGCTGACCGCCGCGCCCTATGCGGTCTATGCCCTGAACGCCCCAACCGGACCTACCGGGCCGTCCGGCCCAGCCGGCGCTACCGGACCTGCTGGCCCCTCAGGAGCGACCGGGCCCGAAGGCCCCGTTGGGCCAACCGGTCCGCAGGGACCGGTAGGTGAGACAGGCCCAAGTGGCCCCCTTGGACCATCCGGGGCCGCCGGTCCTGCCGGTCCTTCTGGTCCTTCCGGACCTGCCGGACCTGCGGGCGCCACCGGTCCTGCCGGACCTGCCGGAGCTACAGGCGCGACCGGACCTACCGGGCCAGATGGGGCGACAGGCGCTATCGGACCCGCTGGACCCGCCGGGCCTGCCGGGGTTACAGGCGCTACGGGACCTGCCGGAGCTGCTGGGGCGACAGGCGCTACCGGCGCCACCGGCGCAGCCGGACCATCCGGCCCTTCAGGTCCGGAAGGCTCCACCGGTGCCACCGGCGCCGCCGGTCCCACTGGCCCGGAGAACACCAACGCGTGGAGCGTAACCGGCAATGCCGGAACGACGCCCGGCGCCAACTATCTGGGCACCAACGACAACCAGGCGCTGGAGATCAAGGTCAACGGACTGCGCGCGCTGCGCTTGGAACCACACTCCACCAGCCCCAACCTGATCGGTGGCTACAACGGGAACTCGCTCACGGGCGGGGTCTATGGAGCGACGATCGCCGGTGGAGGAAACTCCAGTTCCCTAAACCGAGTCACTGACAGTTATGGCGCGGTGGGCGGCGGCGCAGGCAACCAAGCGGGGGACAGCGCTGGCACTGTCACCGACGCGACGTACGCCACCGTTGGTGGGGGCCGGGAGAATACCGCCAGTGGCGACTATGCAACCGTCGGTGGGGGCTATGCCAGCGCCGCCAGCGGCAGCTCGGCTACCATCGGCGGAGGCGCCTACAACGCCGTCAACGCGTCGTGGGCCACCATCGGCGGGGGCTACCACAACACTGCCAACGCCGGCTACGCCGCCATCGGCGGAGGCTACTATAACACCGCCAGCGGCGCTTTCTGCAGCATTGGCGGCGGCTATTACAACACCGCTACCGCAGAGTATGCCACCATCGGCGGTGGTGGATCCACTGACCCGGGCAACCCTTCGACAACGGCAAACCGGGTGACCGACGAGTATGGCACGGTGGGCGGAGGCGGAAACAACCAGGCAGGGGACAGCGCCGGCACCGCCGCAGACAAGCCCTACGCCACCGTCGGTGGGGGCCGGCAGAACACCGCAAGCGGCGGGTACGCTGCCGTCGGCGGGGGTCGGCAAAATACTGCCAGTGGCCCGGGAGCCACTGTCAGTGGAGGCTACACCAACACCGCCAGCCTGGACTATGCCACCGTCGGCGGGGGCTCATACAATGCCGCCAGCAGCCTGGGGGCCACCGTCGGCGGGGGCTACACCAATACCGCTACAAGCGCACACGCCACGGTCGCTGGCGGCAATCAGAACACCGCCAGCGGCAGCTATGCGGCAGTTCCAGGAGGGCTTTTGAACGTGGCCTCTGGGGACTATACCCTTGCCGCCGGGCGCCGGGCCCAAGCCAACAGCGCCGGTTGTTTTGTCTGGGCCGACAGCACCGACGCCGACTTTGGCTGCAGTACGGCCAACCAGTTCGCTGTGCGGGCCACTGGCGGCGTATCCCTGAGGGTAGACACAGCCGGGAGCGGCCTGAGCCTCGAGCCCAACGCCACCAGCCCGAACCTGGTCGCCGGCTACAGCGGCAACTGGCTCACCTCCGGCGTCTTTGGCGCGGTGATTGGCGGCGGCGGCGAGAGCGGCTTTCTCAACCGGGTTACCGACCATTACGGCGTGGTCGGCGGTGGTCGGAACAACCAGGCCGGCGACAATGCCGGCAGCGTGGGCAACAACACCTTTACCACCGTCGGCGGGGGGTCGAGCAACACCGCCAGCGCCAGCTACAGCACCGTCCCTGGGGGGATGGGCAATACCGCCGCTGGGTTCTATTCCTTCGCCGCCGGCCGCCAGGCCAAGGCCAACCTGGACGGCTGTTTTGTCTGGGCCGACAGCACCAACGCCGACTTTGCCTGCAGTACGGCCAACCAGTTCGCCGTGCGGGCCACCGGCGGTGTATCCCTGAGGATAGACACTGCCGGGAGCGGCCTGCGCCTGGAGCCGAACGCCACCAGCCCGAACCTAATCGGCGGCTACAGCGGCAACTGGCTCACCTCCGGCGTCTTTGGCGCTGTCATTGCCGGCGGTGGACAGAGCGGCTTTCTCAACCGGATCACCGACCATTACAGCGTGGTCGGCGGCGGCTATGGCAACCAGGCCGGCAGCGACGATGGCAACGCCGGCAGCAACACCTTTGCCACCGTCGCCGGGGGGTTGAGCAACACTGCCAGTGGCCAGTACGCCACTGTGCCAGGAGGCCTTGAAGCGGCCGCTACGCACTATGGCGAAATAGCTCATGCTAGCGGCAAGTTTGCTGCGTCCGGCGATGCCCAGACCTCGACTTATGTGCTGCGGCGGCAATATCCCATGGCCGCCGGCGCCTGGCACGATCTGTTTCTGGATGGGAACGGCATCAGTCAACGGCTCACCATCGCCTCTGGCCGCACGGTGACCTTTGATATCCTGCTCGCCGGGCGCACCGAAGCCGGCGAATCGGCCGGTTACCGCATCCAAGGCGTCGTCGAGAACGTCGGCGGCGCCACCGCCCTCGTTGGCACACCCACAGTGACTGTCTTGGGCGAGGATGATACGGCCTGGGATGTCCAGGTCATCGCCAGCGACGTCGACGATGCCCTGTTCGTTCAGGTGCAGGGCAACGGCGAAACGATCCGCTGGGTCGCCACGGTCAATACATCGGAAGTGGCCTGGTAGGGAGAGCGCCAATGAACAAGCGAAGGGTTTTCCTCTCGTCCCTGATATCGCTATCGGCATTCTTGCAAGCTGCCGCGCGCGTGGTATAATTACTTTTGCAAACAGATGCAACAATTCGGGAGGCAGGACCATGGCCTGTGAGCAGGTCTTTATTCAACAACTACGTGAGCGGGGTTTCCGGCTGACTCGACAACGCGAGATAATCCTGTCGGTATTGCACGACGTCGACGGGCTGGCCACTGCCGACGAGATCTATAGCCGGGCGCAAAGGGTCAGCGCCTCAGTGGATGTCTCGACCGTATATCGCACCTTGGACCTGCTCCAACAGCTTGCCCTGGTCTCCTGTGTGGACTCGGGCGACAACCAACGACGCTACGAGCTCTTGGGCATCCACGGCCCTCACCTGCACCTGGTTTGCCAGGCTTGTGGCCGGGTCATTGGCGCCGACCTGAAAGTCGCCCAGGCGTTCGGGGAGCGCCTGCAAGCCGAGTATGGCTTTCGGGCGGCACTCGAGCACCTCTCCATTTTAGGACTGTGCCCGGCCTGCGCAGCCGCCGACGCATAAATGGAACTTTTCCCGCAGCACGCCCGTCTACAGGTTAGAAGCAATTGGGACACCTGCCTGGACAGGCGGGTACGCATCAAGAGAGGAGTCAGAAGATGAGAAACAGACTGATGAAATTGGCATTGTTGCTTGTGGTGAGCGCGCTGTTAGCCAATGCTTGCGGGCCGGCTACCAGCTCGACCAGCCCGCTGCCCACACCCCAGGTGACAGAACCGGCCTTACCGGCGACGCCAGCTCCAGGCGGGGGACAGGCGGACGTGCCGGTGCTGGTCAACGGAAACACCGCCTTTGCCTTTGATCTGTACCAGGCTCTGAAGGGGCAGCCGGGGAACCTCTTTTTCTCTCCCTACAGCATTTCGCAGGCGCTGGCCATGACCTACGCCGGTGCCCGGGGCGAGACCGAACAGCAAATGGCCAAGGTTCTGCACTTTGACCTGCCCCAGTCCGGACTCCATCCGTCGTTCAAGGGCCTCGACCAGGAGTTGGCTCAGCGCGGGCAGGGCGCCCAAGGCCAGGACGCGAAAGGCTTCCGACTGAATGTGGTCAACGCCTTGTGGGGCCAGCAGGGCTATGAATTCCTGCCCGCCTTTTTGGATCTCCTGTCGCAGAACTATGACGCCGGGCTGCAGTTCGTCGACTATGTAAACGCAGCGGAGCAGGCGCGCACCACAATCAACGATTGGGTCAGCCAGCAGACCGAGGGCAAGATCAAGGACCTGATCCCGGCTGGTGTGCTCGACAGCCTGACGCGGCTTGTCCTGACCAACGCCATATACTTTAACGCCGCCTGGGCGATGCCCTTTGACAAGGGTATGACCAAGGATGGCGCATTTACCTTGCTGGATGGCAGCCAGGTACAGGTGCCGATGATGAAGCAGACCGGGTCGTTGGGCTACGCAAAAGGCCAGGGCTACCAGGCAGTGGAGCTCCCCTACGACGGCCAGGAGCTGTCGATGGTCATCCTCCTGCCGGCAGAGGGCCAGTTCGCCGCATTCGAGGGCTCCCTGGATGCCGCACAGGTCGAGGCCATTCTGCAGGAGCTGGCTCCAGGACAGGTGGCTCTGACAATGCCCCGCTTCAAGTTCGACTCGCAGTTCAGCCTGAAGGATGCGCTGTCACAGATGGGCATGCCGTTGGCCTTCAGCTTTGACGCCGACTTTTCGGGGATGACCGGCGATCGCGAGCTGTTCATCGGCGCCGTCCTGCACAAGGCATTCGTCTCAGTGGACGAGGCCGGCACCGAAGCAGCAGCGGCCACGGCGGTGGAGATGAGCTTGGAATCGGCGCCGGAGACCCCGGCGGAGGTCACGGTCGATCGGCCCTTCCTGTTTCTCATCCGAGATCGTAAGACCGGCACGCTCCTGTTCCTGGGGCGGGTCGTCGATCCCAGCCAATGACCGCCGGCTGATAAGGGCAGACCCGACAGGCTTTGGGCGGCAAGTCCCTGGCAAAGCAGATCGCGCCAGGCAGTCACGCGATGCGCGGCAGTTGACAACCGTCGGCAAGAGGAGTACAATTCACCCGTTTCATGCCGTTCCTGGAAGACAGGAGCGACGGCATGTGGCCGTACGCCATGGGCTGATGATCCGGTCCACGGCGAGAAACCTATAGAGGACGATGGACGAAAGCAAAGCAGAAGACGGGTCTCCTTGGAGTAGGAAGGGACGATTGTCCCGTCTTCACCCTGCCAATCGAATAGTCTAGCCCCCCGGAAGGCAGGTTTCACCTCGCAAATCCGCCTCCGGGGGAGAACACTCCCGGAGGTGTTTCATGGAAGCATTTGTCCTGGACGATGTCTTGGCGCGCCTGCGCTCTACCCTGGAGCGCGACGATCTGGCCGGCGCGACGGCCATCCTCGAGGCCCTGCGCCCGCCCGACCAGGCTGCCCTTTTTTCTGAGCTGGACGACGACGAGCAGGCAGCGCTCCTGCCAGAGCTGAACCCTGCCGACTCGGCCGACATCCTGGAAAAGATGGATGACCAGGAGGCAGCCCAGCTGGTGTCTACCCTGTCGCCCGAGGCGGTCATCCGCATCGTCGACGAGATGGAATCTGACGAGGCGGCCGACCTGTTGGGCGACATCGCCCCTGCACAGGCGCAAACCGTACTGGCAGGCATGGAGGACCCCGAAGACGTGCGTCCCCTACTGCTGCACCCCGACGACAGCGCCGGCGGCCTGATGACCTCCGAGTTCCTGGCTCTGCGCCGCAAGATGACCGCTAGCGAGGCGATCGAGGCGATCCGAAAGTGGCAGCCGGACGCCGAGGAGATCTACTACCTCTTTGTCGTAGATCGGGACGGGATCTTGGACGGCGTGGTCAGTCTGCGCCAACTGGTGGTTGCAGAACCGGACACACGCCTGGAGGAGATCATGAACCCGGAGGTGATCTCTGTCCGGGTGGGAGCTGACCAGGAAGAGTGCGCCCGGCTCATATCGCGCTATGACCTGCTGGCCTTACCCGTGGTGGATTCTGTCGGCAAGCTCCTGGGCATAGTCACCGTGGACGACGTGGTGGACGTCCTGGTGGACGAGGCCACGGAGGATATCCAGCGCTTGGGCGGCGCCGAGCCGCTCGACCGGCCCTACCTGGACACAGGGATCCTGTCGGTCTTTCGCAAGAGGGTCGGCTGGCTATTGCTGCTGTTCGTGACCGGGAGCCTGACCGGCAGCGTGATGCGACTCTTCGAAGGACTGCTGCAGACCGTCGTCACCCTGACATTTTTCGTGCCGCTGCTCATCGGCACCGGGGGCAACGCCGGCACCCAGACAACGGCCACGCTGATCCGCGCGCTGGGCGTGGGCGAGATCGAGCTGAGAGACGCACTGCCCGCCCTCTGGCACGAGCTGCGCGTCGGCCTGCTGCTGGGCGGCGCCATGGCCATAGTCGCCTTTGTCCGCGCCATTACGTGGGGCTCGGGCCAGGACCTGGCCCTGGCCGTGTCGTTGGCCATCTTTGCCATCGT
>JAFGOG010000521.1 GCA_016926595.1 Anaerolineae bacterium | reverse complement strand
GGCCACGCTGGCCGGCAAGCTCAAGCTGTGGCCGACCGGGGGCAGCCGCGACCTGATCGACACCTATCTGCTCTTTGGCGACCCGGCCACCCAGGCGCTCCCCAAGCAGCCGTGGTCCACTTACCTGCCGCTGGTCATCAAGCCGCGTTAGGAGCCAAGAGACGCGCCAATCCGACACTCGGCCCACTCTAATTGAGGAGATCATTCATGAAAGCAAAATCAGCCATCCTGGTAATCATCTTTTCCCTGGTGTTGGCGTTGGTTCCATTCATGTCGACCTCTGGCCAAGCCACGGAGGACGAGGGAACCAAAGGGCACACGACGATCGTGCGGGTCTACTACCCCGATCTCAAAACGGGCAACCAGGTGCTGCTGGCGTTCGAGCCCTGGCTGCTGGAAACGAACTATGCAGCGGGCTACCACGTCATGCAGGTCACGCAGGCTGAGATCGATCGGCTGGTCGCCTTGGGTCTGCGAGTAGAAATGGATGTCGAGTGGGCGGCCCCGCCTGCTATGGAGTCGCTGGAAGTCGGGATCGCGTCGATCCCCGGCTATTCCTGCTACCGGACCGTCGAGGAGACCTTTGCCTCGGCACAGGCACTGGCGACCGAGCACCCCGACCTGGCGACCTGGATCGACGTCGGCAACTCTTGGGAAAAGGCGGAGGAACTGGGCGGCTATGACATGATGGCCCTAAAGCTGACCAACTCGGCCATCGCGGGCGACAAGCCCAAGCTCTTTATCACCGGCGCTATCCACGCCCGCGAATACGCCACAGCCGAACTGGTGACCCGCTTTGGGGAGTACCTGGTGAACCACTATGGGGTCGACGCCGACGCGACTTGGATTCTGGACCACCACGAGGTGCACCTCATATTGCAGACCAACCCGGACGGCCGCAAGAAAGCGGAGACCGGGCTCTCGTGGCGCAAGAACACCAACCAAAACTACTGCGGCGCAACCAGCAACAACCGCGGCGCGGATCTGAATCGCAACTTTGGCTTCCAGTGGGACTGCTGCGGCGGGTCCAGCGACAACGAGTGTGACGGGACCTACCACGGTGCCTACGCTGCCTCGGAACCGGAGACGCAGGCGGTTCAGGCCTACATGGCCTCGATCTTTCCCGACCAGCGCGGGCCGAGCCTGACCGACCCAGCACCAGACGACGCCACCGGCATCTACATCGACGTGCACTCGTACGGCAGGCTGGTGCTGTGGCCGTGGGGTTTTAGCACCAGCGCGGCCCCGAACGCCACGGCCCTGCAGACGCTGGGGCGCAAGTACGCCTACTTTAACAGCCACGAGCCGCAGCAGGCCTACGCGCTATACCCCACCGACGGCACCACGGACGGTTACGCCTACGGCACACTGGGGGTAGCCGCCTACTGCTTTGAAGTCGGCACCGCCTTTTTCCAGTCGTGCAGCTACTTTGAGAACACCTTGCTGCCCGCCAACATGCCAGCCCTGATCTATGCCGCCAAGGTGGTGCGCACGCCGTATATGACGCCGGCAGGCCCCGACGCGGTCGACTTGGCGCTGAGCGATGACAACATCCCCGCAGGCACGCCGGTGACCCTGAACGCGACAATCAACGACGCGCGCTACAACAACAGCAACGGCACCGAGCCGACGCAAGAGATCGACGCCGCCGAGTACTATGTCGACGTCCCACCCTGGGAGGCAGGTGCGACAGCCTACCCGATGGCCGCGTCGGACGGCAGCTTTGACGCCACAATTGAGGACGTGGCCGCGACCGTCGATACCAGCGGCTGGAGCAAGGGGCGACACGTCCTGTTCGTGCGCGGCCAGGATGCCGACGGCAATTGGGGGGCCTTTAGCGCCATCTTTATCACGGTCACGGACCCCGACAACCAGCCGCCCACGGCAGAACCCCAGTCGGTAACGACGACTGAGGACACGCCCCTGCAGATCGTTCTGACCGGAAGCGACCTGGATGGCGACCCGCTGTCCTACAGCATAGCGACGGACCCGATCCACGGGACGCTGAGCGGGACGGCGCCAGACCTGACCTACACGCCGGACACGGACTATAACGGCCCCGACAGCTTTAACTTTGTAGCGAACGACGGCCAGGACGACTCGGCACCGGCGACAGTAGAGATTGCGGTCACCCCAGCCAACGACGCGCCGATCGCCAATCCGCAGGCAGTGAACACCCAGCGCGACACGGCGGTGATCATCACGCTCACCGGATCGGACGTGGACGAGGATGCACTCAGCTTTGTCGTGCAAGACGGGCCAATCCACGGGACGCTGACCGGCAGTGCACCTGACCTGGTGTACACGCCGGTCGGCAGCTACGTCGGCCCCGACAGCTTTGCCTTTGTAGCGAACGACGGCCTGGCGAACTCTGCGCCGGCCACGGTGAGCATCACCGTGAACCCACCGGGACCGGTGACCCTCTTTTTTGACGATTTCGAGACCGACCAGGGCTGGGTCGCCGACCCCGATGGCACCGACACGGCGACGACAGGACAGTGGGAGCGGGCCGATCCGCAGGACACCAGTTCCAGCGGGCCCAAGCAACTGGGCACCTGCGTTAGCGGCAACCACGACCTGGTAACGGGGCACCTGGCCGGCAGCAGCGCAGGCAGCTATGACATCGACGGCGGCGTGACCAGCATCCGCTCGCCAGCGATTGCCCTGCCCGCGGACGCGGAGGTAGAGCTGAGCTTTAGCTACTACCTGGCACACCTCAACAACTCGTCTGCGGCCGACTATTTGCGGGTCGTAGTGGTGGGCGCGACCAGCCAGACAGTGTTTGAGGAGTTGGGCGCCAACAACGACGACGATGCGGCCTGGGAGAGCTTTAGCTGCAGCCTGAACGACTTTGCCGGGCAGACGGTGACCCTGCTGATTGAGGCCGCCGACGAAGGCGGCGCCAGCCTGGTGGAAGCGGCAGTCGACGACGTGAGGATCGTGGCGACGATCCCCACATCCGTGGATCTGATCCGGTTCGAGGCCACCGGCCAGGACAGCTACATCGAACTCGGTTGGGAGACGGCCAGTGAGATAGACAACGCGGGCTTTAACCTCTACCGCGCTGAGCAAGCCGACGGGCCGTGGACCCAGATCAACGCCGAACTGATCCCCAGCCTGGTGCCGCCTGGCAGCCCCTTCGGCGCCCTCTACAAATACGTGGACGACGACGTGATCTCAGGAACGAGCTACTACTACTGGCTGGAGAATGTGGACATTGGCGGCCATTCTAGGTGGTATAGGCCGGTCTCGGCGCAGGTGGGACGTCGGCCGGACCATCACATCTTCCTGCCCCTGGTCGCCCGTTAGGCGACACGCTGGACATTCCCGAGCGCCCTCGCCTCCGTGCGCCTCTGCTCATCTCCCCGAAAGCGGCCGGCTTTCGAGGAGGTGAGACAGCAGGCGGCAGACAAATGCCATCTCGGGGCGGCTGATGCCATCGGACCGGGCCATCTGCCCCGTGCTGGTGGATGGGCTATCACGTTGTCAAAAGACAACCGCTCGCCGCCACAAAAGGCGTATGCGGCCCGCTGGCCGCCATAGGGTCCTACGGCCCCACGGACAGCCGCTGTTGGTAGCTGTAGACGGTCCAGGTATAGGCGCCCACCGCACGCCGGGCGCCCACGCCCCACCAGTACTC
>JAFGOG010000520.1 GCA_016926595.1 Anaerolineae bacterium | reverse complement strand
GGCGCGGATGCTCTCCTCGGTGGCATCTACCCCACCGGTGGGCATGATCCGGGTCCAGGGCATCGGCGCCAGCACTGCCTTGACGAACCCCGGCCCGCCGACCTCCGCGCCGGGAAAGACCTTGACGATCTCGACGCCGAGCTCCTCCGCCTGGGAGATTTCGGTAGCGCTGCCGCAGCCTGGCATATAGGCGATCTTGCGCCGGTTACACAGCCGGGCGACCTCTGGGTTCAGGATCGGCCCCACCACGAAATTGGCCCCGCTGCCGATGTACAAAGCCGCCGTCGGCGCGTCGATGACCGAGCCTACGCCCAGAATCACCCCCGGATGAGCCTTGTCCGCCCATTCGATAAGCTGAGTAAAGGCGTTCCACGCCCGGTCGCCCCGGTTGGTGAACTCGACCACCCTGGCCCCGCCTTGGGCGCAGGCCGCCATGATCTGCTTGGCGACCCCCACATCGCCGTGATAGAAAACCGGCGCCAAACCGCTCTCGACGACGGCATTGAGCACTGCAAGACGGTCGAAACGAGCCATTGTCCTTCCTCCCGGTTGTGCCGACTCACCGGCTGACGCGGCCGGAGGCGTCGCCCCCCATCAGTTTTTCGACCTCGGCTACCGTAACCAGGTTAAAATCGCCGAGGATGGTGTGTTTCAGGCAAGAGGCAGCCACGGCAAAGCTCAGCGCCTGCTGCGTGTCATAGGCACGCAGGCCATAGATCAAACCGGCGCAAAAGCTGTCGCCGCCGCCAACCCGATCCACGATGGTCGTGATGTCATAGCGCGGCGCAGTGTAGATCCGGCCCTGCTGCCAGAGGATCGCGCTCCAGGTGTTGTGGCTGGCCGACAGTGAGCCGCGCAGCGTGATGGCGATGGTCTCCAGGTTGGGAAAGCGTCTCGCCAGCTCGTTGCAGACGTGGACGTATGCGACAGCCTCCACTCTTCCACTCGTTATGTCAATTTCTGGGGCGCGAATGCCAAAGACCTTGTCGGCGTCCTCCTCGTTGCCCACAGCTATATTGCAGCAAGCCACCAGGCCGGGCATCACTTCAGCCGCCTTCCTGCCCCACTTCCACAGGTTCTTCCGGTAGTTCAGGTCGCACGAGACAGTCAGCCCCATCTCCCTGGCGGTCCTCGCTGCCTCCAGACAGACCCGCGCTGCCCCCTCCGAGACCGCCGGGGTGATGCCCGTCCAGTGGAACCAGTCGGCGCCAGCGAACACCGCCCGCCAGTCGATCATGCCCGGCTCGACCATGGCAAAGGAAGAACCGGCCCGATCGTAGATCACCTTGCTGCCCCGCTGGGCCGCGCCCACCTCCAGATAGTAGATACCCAGGCGCCCGCCGCCGCGGACCACATAGCTGGTGCCGACGCTATACTGCCGCAGGTAGCTCAGGCAGGCATCGCCGATGTCGTTGTCCGGCAGGCGGGTGACATACTCCACAGGCAGCCCATAGTGAGCCAGGGACGCTGCCACGTTGGCCTCGCCGCCGCCATAGACGACGTCAAAGCTTCGCGCCTGGACAAAGCGCTGAAACCCCGGCGGTGAAAGCCGGAGCATAATCTCGCCAAAGGTGACGATCTTCACCGGGTCAGCCAGCCGCCGTCCACGGGCACGATGGCGCCGTGCAGATAATCGGAAGCAGACGAAGCCAGGAAGGTCACCACCCCCTTCAGGTCCTCCGGCTCTCCCCAGCGGCCGGCCGGGATGCGGCTCAGGATCGCCTCGCTGCGGACCGGATCGGCGCGCAGAGGGGCTGTGTTGTCGGTAGCCATATAGCCTGGCGCAATGGCATTCACATTGACACCCCGAGCGGCCAGCTCGTTGGCCAGCGCCCGGGTCAGCCCGGCTACGCCGCTCTTGGCTGCCGTATAGGATGGGACCAGGATCCCGCCCTGGAACGAAAGCATTGAAGCGACATTGATGATCTTGCCCCCCCCCTGCGCTACCATCAACCGGGCCGCCGCCTGCGATAGGAAAAAGAGAGCCTTCAGGTCGATCTGGATCACGTCATCCCAGTGAGCCTCGCTAAACTCCAACACTGGCGCCCGGCGGATGATGCCGGCGTTATTGACCAGGATGTCAAGACGGCCCATTTCGCCAGCTACCCACTTTACCATCTCGCCCAGCTCCTCCACGGTGCTGTCGCGCAGATTGCAGTCCACTGCCAAGAAGCGCCGACCTAATGCCTCGACTCGAGCTCGAGTCTCGTCGAGGGAGGTAACATACAGGCCGGCGATGTCCGCGCCAGCCTCGGCCAGGCCAATGGCCATGGCCTGCCCCAGACCGCGACCCGCACCGGTAACCAAGGCCACCTTGCCATCCAGCCGAAACAGATCCAACACGCTCATGGCTATTCCCCTATCAATGGCCCAGTTCTTTCAACATCGGCACAGTGCGGCTCACCCAACCCAACGCCGGATCGTCCACTGTAGCCTGGACACGGTGCTCGCCAGCCAGGAACCAAAGGTAGTAGGTGGTGTATCCGGGCGCGCTGACGACGGTATGATAGCCGCTGGGGGCCATCATGATGGTATTGTCACGCACGGTAAAATTCTCCTCCTCCCCCTGATCGTTGTAATAGTGGCAGATCCCAAACCCATCGGCCGGGGAGACCTTGAAAAAGTACATTTCTTCGTGATACGCCTGGCGCGGCAAATCATCCACCTCGTGCTTATGAGGCGGGAACGTACTCCAATTGCCGCTGGGAGTAAAGGTCTCGCCCACGATGAGCCGTCGGGCAGGCAGGTCGGGCTGGGCGATCTGGGTCAAGATCTGGTGAAAATAGCGCTTAAAGTTGGCCGCGCCCCACACGCCGTTCGCCACCCGCTCAGGACCGATCACATACGGCTCGGTTTTGAGGTCACTCGGCGCGCTGGTCAAAGCGATCTGGACTGGTCCCTCGGCAACGATGGTGTACTCGAGGCCGACCGGCAGGTAAACCGAGTGTGGCTTGCCGGAAAAAACGTTGGGCCGCCCGCCGACCTTCTCAAAGCGCTTCCCTCCTGCCTCAAAGGTCGCCTTGCCGCCCAGGAGCACGGCCAACACCTCGCGATCGCCCGTGGCGCCGGCATAGCGTTCCGCCGCAGACAGCACAAGCAGATCAAAACCCAGCAGCTTGCACGGATTGTGGGACAGGGCGTTCAGCCCTGCCGCAGACTGTAGTGACGCAAAGTATTTCATCTTTTTCTCCACCTTTCGAATCTTCTCTAGCCGAATATCAAACGAGAGACAGTGCCTTCGCCCATGCCCTCGACGGCAACGGGCACGCGCTGGCGGCTCAGGACCGGGCCCTCCACCTCGGCGAAAAATATCTCGCACAGAACATAAGCGATGCAGCCCGGTTCCAGGTGCCCGCCAAAGGCGCCGTCAGGCGTAGCCAACGCCACGTGGATGTGGGGCTGGCCGTCCACCACCAAGCCGTTCATTGCCAGGATCTCAATGCCCCCATAACCCCGCCCAAAGGCGGTTTCGGTGGGGATGCGGTTGTGAGTCACCCAGTGAAGATGATAGGCGGCCAGCGTGCCGTATCCGCCCAGAACCACGGCCTGCCGGATACCCACCTGGTCGAGGAAACGCTGGATCGACTCGAACAGATCTTCGCCCGGGTCCAGTCGAAGGATATGAATCCTGCTGACGGACAGGATATCAGATTCCATTCAGCCCTCACCTCCGCCTGTCTAGGTATCTAGACCATCCATCCCGGATCTGGCGACGCAGCTCGGCTTTCACTTCATCCAATGCTTCCTCCGCCTGCCTGAAAAGGCGCGCGTTCTCGATGGCATTCGCCAACTGGCTTGCCATCGTCTGAAAGGTAGCAATGTCCTCTTGGGCAAAAGCGGCCTTTCGGGAAGACTGGATGGTCAGTGCGCCGATGGTTTCCCCCCGGCTGATGAGCGGCAACGCCAGCTCGGAGCGCGTCTCTGGCAACAGCGGATTGGTAAAGTGGGTGGTCTCTTCGCTCACATCGAGTGCGACGCGGGCCTCGCCGCTGGCAACACATTGTCCGATCATCGAGTTGCCACCCACCTCCAACCTATGTCTCTGTTTCACCAACGTCTGCCCCGCCTCACCTGTGCCAGCCCGCAGCACCGCCCACTTGCGCCGTGCAGCAGTTAACCGCCCATCTTCCTGCACCAGGAACAAGCCTACGTAGTAAAGGTCGAATCGCTCGCGGATCAGGTCTACGACCTTCTGAATCAGCTCTCTGGGGTCAAGAATGCTGCTGACCGCATGTGCAGTCTCGGCCGCGATCTGGATCAGCCTCATCCTGCTTTCCACCTGTTTGATCAGCGACGCGCCCTGCAACGCACCACTGATCTGTGCGCGCAGCGTTTCATAGATGCCTGTTTCTCGCGGGCCTGCTGCAAAAAGAGCAAACCCCAGGTGGGTATTCTGGAAGTAGAACGGCTCGATCAGCAGATTGTATGCCCTGCCTCGAGGCAACATCCCCTCGGGCACCAACTGAGGGGAGGGGAAACGACGACCGCCGGCCTCCAATTCCACGCGCCCGTCCTCGTCGTAGGCCAGGTGCAATCGCGACCATTCAGCCGGGCGCTGCGGATCCTCATACAGTGAGAGATAACAGCCAGAGATGCCCAGGCGTGGCAGACCCTGGTCCAGTACATCCATCAGCCTTGCCACATCAAAAGTAGAAATCAACGTCTGACCGAGTTCACGCAACGTTTCGGCCTGCCGCTGAACTTGCAGGGCCCGGCTTATCTCCACCCGCTCCGTCGTCTCTGTGATCATGACCCGAGCTTGCTGCCATAGGTCTTCGGCGCGCGACAAGGACTCGGCGTTGTCAAAACAGGGCCGCAAGTGACGGCGCAGCGTCGACACCATCTCTTGCCAGGCGGTCATGTCGCTACCCGCTGCGACCGCCAGTTGCAGGGCATCGTTTAGCTCGTGCAGGAAGCTTACTGGTGCCTGCCCCTGCACATTGGCCACAAAACTGTCAACCAACTGTGCCGCCCGGTCAGAAGTCAGAGCAAAACCCCCTGCCCCGCGTGCCAGCTCGGCGATCACCTGAGCCTGTTGCTTGTCTAGGCTGTCTGGATCCGCCTTTGCCAGCCCTGCAACCGCCTGCATGACTGCAGGTGACATGCAACCACACGACTGGCGCACCATCAGCCGCGCCGGCAGGGCCACCTGTTCTGGAACCTTTTGACCCTGCAACAACGCCACCAGCATCCGGGTCGCTTGCTGTCCCTGCTCATAGAACGGCATCGCCACCGACGTCAATGGCGGCGTCACTCCCCGGCTCTCCACATCGTCGTTGAATCCCACAACAGCGACATCATCAGGGACTCGAATTCCACGTTCCTGGAATACCCGCAACGCATCGAGAGCTTTGAGATCATTGGCGCCCACCACAGCGTCCAAGTCAGCCGACGGGGATTGCGCGCGCTCATCGAGCAGCACATGGATCGCCGGTTCATCCCATCCACTGGCCGGTGTCACGAGCTCCGGCACCAGGCGCAACCCATACGCCTCCAAAGCTTCAGTGTAGGCCCGGTATCGCTCATCCGCGTAGGGATGGCCCTCAGGGCCACGCAGGAAAGCAATGCGTCGATAGCCGTGGACCTCGATGAGGTGAACGAGAGCTTCCCGCATGCCTTCGTAATTGTCCAACGGGGCAAAGGGAATTCCCAGCCAAGTCTTGCGGATGCTGACCATTGGCATCTGGAAATGGCGCTGGCAAAAGTCCGTGAACTCGTCGCGGTCAACAAGATCCTCTTGCAGAATGTTCCCCAATATCAAGCCATCCAGGTTCTCTGGGCTGACCAGGTCATAGAGGGTATTCGCTAGCCTGGCCGGCCGCGGATCGCGCCAATACCAACCTGGAAAGCAGACCAAATTGACATCCTGCTCGCGAGCAGCATCGACCACCCCATGCCATCGAGACTGACCGACATTGCCCGATATGTTTGGCGTCAGGTACCCGATCGTGAGCCGCCCATTTCGCACCATATGTTTGCC
>JAFGOG010000075.1 GCA_016926595.1 Anaerolineae bacterium | reverse complement strand
GTGCAGTGCAGGGCCACGCGGTCGCCGACGGCGGTGCGGGCCAGGAGGCGATGGGGCGACTCGACGGCATAAATGTACAGCCCATAGTCGTCGTCGAGCACAGTCAGATAGACCGACTGGCGAGCCGCGTCGGCCAGCCGGCGCAGCAGCGGAGCCGCGCGATCGCGCAGCTCGACATTGATCCGCACGGCCTGGGTGAGAGGCACGATGGCCGTTCCCAGGGCATAGCGGCCGCCCTCAGTCCTTTCGACGAAACCGCGCGAGAGCAGGGTATGGAGCAAATTGTGCACTGTGCTCTTGGGCATGCCCAGGCGATCGCTGATCTCGGCCAGGGTGAGACGCGGATTTTCGGGAGAAAAGCTCTGCAGAATATCGATCGTCTTGAGGACAGAGTTGATCATTTGCCCACTCTCATGCTGCTCAAGTATCGATTGGGACCGGGCCATGAATGGCGTCTAGATGAGTGGAAGTCCGTTCACCATTGTGGAATAGTATACCACAAGCTGGAAAGAATGTCAAGCATGTTGGTTGGGAGGGCACGTTTCCGTTTGGGGGCGACTTGACCTTCCTGGAAGCTCGCTGATGTCTTGTATCGTGGATCGCGCCGGATCGGCACTCAAATGGTCGCGGGTCGCCCGTGCAGCAGCTTCCAGGAAGGTGTCTCCCCGAAACTGAAATGCACCCTATCCGGGTACGGCTCAACCGGCTGGCAGGTAGCGTTCCGGCTGCGCCTTGGACTCCTGGCGCAGCCTGTATACCAGGCGCAGGTTCAAGAGCAGCACCAGCCCGAACAGCACGTGCACCGGCCAGCGCGGCCAGCCGACGGCCGCCGCTGCGGCTGCGTCGCCCCCGCCGAACAAGGGCGACAAGACTGCCAGGTACAAGGGATCCACGATCAGGAAATAGGCGGTGGCAAACCACAGACCAGCATTGATCAGGGAGATGTTGGTCAGCCACCTTTTGCGCAGCAAATAGAGCGCATAGCCGATCATCGTGGTGACGACAGCCGGCGACCAGGCGATCACCAGCCAGTGGACGCCGGAGCGCTCGGCAACCGGCGTGCCATAGATTACCTGGCTGGTGAGCCACCCATTGGTCAGAAAGCGGAATTCCAGCACTTGCACGTCCAGCAGCCTGGCCGCAACATAGTGGGTACTCTCGTGAAGTGTGTGTTGCAGCATGGCTGCCAGAACGGCTGGGAACAGGAAATAGAGACGTTTGGCAAGATCAGACATCAGGCCCCCCTGGCTAGGAGAATGGTGATCACGGTGGCACAGGCAGACGTCAGCCTTGATCGCCGGGACGCGACTTGCCGCAGATCGAAAGACACAGAGTGGCCACCATCTGTTTCACTTTTTGCTCCCTTTTGTTTGCTCAATGTTTTCCCTTGGGTCTTACGAGCGTGTAGGTGTAGGCGGCGGACCATCGAGGTCAAAAGGAAAGGTCGCGACGATATTCGGCCCACCGGGTTGATAGGCGCGCAGCATGTACTGCACGCCCGGTCCCAGCGCCTGTCCGGGTTCCAGCAGAACTGTGAGGGACCATCGACCGTCCTCAACGGAGGCACAGGCATCGGCGGGCCACCAGCCCTGCTCCACGCCGTCGGCCCAGAGCTCCACGCTCACGCGAGTCCCATCGGGCAAGGTGCTCTTGCCGCGGACGATGACTTGCGCAGCGGTTACCTCTACACCTTGAACGCTGATACGCCCGCTGGGTGACGAGCCCTGCAGTGCTGGACAGGCCTCCAATGCCGCCTCCATGGGCCACTCGCCCTGGAACGGCTCCCGCTCGCCCCCTCCGACCTGCACGGGGATCACGTCTACGACAGGGCCGGCGGGTTTGTGGACCACCAGGGCCAGTCCATAGATGCCGGACGGGAGATTGGCCGGCAGGTCAACGCGAACGTCCCGCTCACGCCCGCCGCCCGATTCCAGATCGAACTCTTGTTCTGCCAGTGGAATGACCACCGAAGAGGGCTGTGGCTCCAGCAACTGCACGCAGAGGCGGCCATTCCAGGGCTGATCTGTGTTGTTCCGGATGGCCAGGCGCATGGTTTCTGTCGTGCCGGGACGATAGCCATCGGTATAGCCCGTCCAGGAGACCTCGGCCCCATCCTCGCCCGCGATGTCCAGGCTAAAGGGATGCCGCTCCGCCACGTCCGGCGTCGAATGGTCGGCCTGCACACAAGCAGCCAGCAGACCCAAAAGAGTGCAAGCGCACAAGGCGTAAACCAAGTGTTTCTTGGACATTGGACATCCTCCCTCAAAAATACGGTCCAACAGTGGACGTTGTCGAGCCCAGTATAAATCGAAAACTCCCCAGATGCACCGGGCGTCTGGGGAGTTTTGACCCTGGTCAGGTGGCCAGGTTTTTCACTCAATGACCGGAACTCTTGCACAAGACCTTGATCTGTGTGCCCAAGCCGGGCTGGCTATCGATCGCAAGCGCCGCGCCGATGGCTTCTGCCCGCTCGCGCATGATGCCCAAGCCAAGGCTGTTGGGCGACAGATGCGCCGGGTCAAAGCCTATGCCATCGTCGCGAACGCGTAACTCGACCTGCCCCGGCCGGCAGCTCAGCCGCATGGTCGCCGCAGTGGCACCGGCGTGCTTGGCCACATTGTTCAGCGCCTCCTGGGCGATGCGATAGAGTGCGATCTTGACCCCGGTCTCCAGCGCGCACTCGCCTTCCACCTCCAGGGTCACCGGCACCCGCGCCCGGCCGGTGATCGACTCGGCGAGCTGGCGCAGCAGGTCGCCCACATGGGCCTCCTCCAACGCCAAAGGGCGCAGCTCCAACAGCAAGGTGCGCATCTCGGCCAGGGCGCCCCGGGTCAGTTCCCGCAGCTCGGCCAGGCGCCGCCGGCCTTCGTCCGGATCGCGTTCCCACAGGCGGGGCAGGACCTCGGCGATGAGGCTCGAAGAAAAGAGGGTCTGGGTGACGGCGTCGTGCAGGTCGCGGGCCAGCCGGCTGCGCTCGGCGGCGACGGCGGCTTCTTGGGCCTGGGTGTGCAGCCGGGCATTCTCGATGGCGACTGCCACCTGGTTGGCAAAGGCCTGGACCAGGCCCGCGTGCCGGGCCGTGAAAAAATCGGGCTCGCTGTGGTCGAGGGTCAGCATGCCGAGGACCCGGTCCTGGACCATCAGCGGCAGGCCCAGCCAGGAGCGGACGTAGGCAAAGGTCGTGTCCAACGCGTCACCGGCCCCGCTCTGGAAGAGGCGGGCCATGGGCGTGCCGTTGTGTACGTCGGGGATGATGACCGGCTCTCGACGGAGGATCACTTCGCGGTTCGCCAGCGCACGCTCCAGCGGGAAACGGAGGGCAAGCATCTGGCCCTGGGGATTGGGGCCGCGGTAAGCCCGAACGGCCAGGTGTCCCTCGTCCAGGGTCAGAACCGAGGCCCCGGTGTACTCGACAACCGTTCCCAGTTGATCCAGGACCCTCTTGAGCAGCGAGTCGAGATCCAGGGTGGAGCTGAGGTTGTGCGAAACCTCCAACAGCGTAGACAGCTCGCGCGTGCGCTCCTGCACACGCTGCTCCAGCGTCGCATAGGCCTCGCGCAAGGCTTCCTGGACACGCCTGGTTTCTATGGCGACCCCTACCAGGTGCGCCGCCGTCTCGATGGTCCGCAGCTCTGCCTCGGTCGGGGCGCGGCGATGGTGATAATACATGGCAAAGGTCCCGACCACGTCCCCGCCGGGCGAGAAAACCGGCTCCGACCAGCAAGCGCGAAGCCCGTGGGCCTGGGCCAGGTCGCGCAACCCCTCCCATCGCTCGTCGGTATCAATGTCCTCGACAATGACGCGCTGGCCCAGGTAGCTGGCCGTTCCGCAGGAGCCGACGCGGGGACCGATCTCCAGGCCCTCGATCGAGGCCACGTATGCCTCCGGCAGGCTGACCGAAGCGCCGATGTGCAGGTGACGGCGGTCCTCGTCGAGCAAGAGCACCAGGCCCAACATGCCGGGCCACTGCTCTTCGATGATGCGCACCAGGGTATGGAGGGTCTCTGAAAACTCGCCGCCGGTGGCCAGCAGCTCCAGAAAGTGGCGCTGCCCCTCCTGGATGGCCTGCGCCCGCCGGCGCTCGGTGACGTCGGTGTGCGAACCGACCAGGCGGTAGGGCGTCCCGTCGTCACGGCGGAGCGCCGTGCCCCGCGCCAGGATCCAGCGATAATCGCCGTCCCTGTGCCGCAGTCGATGCTCCAGCCGGTAGAGCGGCGTACGGCCGTCCAGGTGTTCCTGGAGTGCGGCAGCAGCCCGTTGGCGATCGTCGGGGTGGATCAGCCCCTCCCACGTCTCAAATTCGTTGGGAATCTCGTCCTCGGCATAGCCCAGCATCGACTTCCAGCGGGGCGAAAAGTAGACCCGGCC
>JAFGOG010000519.1 GCA_016926595.1 Anaerolineae bacterium | reverse complement strand
GACCGGCATCCACCTCCCGAAAGAGCGTCACCCGCGCCGTGGTGTGGACGCTGCGCGCCATCCCCTCGGAAACGAGCTTGCGCACACTCTGGAGCGGTATAGTGCCCGCCACCTGGGGTAATCCCGGCTCGCGAGCGGGTGGGGCTGCGGCTTGCCCACGGATGAGCGCCGCGGCGGCCGCCAGCACGTCCTGCTGGTCGATGCGCCCGCCCGGCCCGCTGCCACGCACCTGGGCCAGGTCCAGGCCCAACGCCTCGGCCAGGTTGGCCGCTACCGGCGTGGCCTGGACGGCAGGTTTGGCCTCTTCACGCGTGGCCAGAGCTGCCCTCACGTCGGTCGCGACGATAGCATCGGCCGCGCCGACTATGTCGGCGGCGACGATCCGCCCTCTTGGCCCCTGGCCCGCGAGGGTCGTCAGGTCCAGGCCGGCCTGGCGAGCCAGCACCCGGGCTTTCCACGAGGCTTCGAGCGGACCGCCCGCGCCGGCCTCGGGCGGGACGGGCACCGGCTGGCTCGCCGCTGCCGGCTGCACCGCGGCGACGGCCGGGTGGCTGGGCTGCCAGTCGACCGGCAGCGTTTCGCCCGATGCCACGCCGACGGCCAGCACGGTACCCACTGCCACCTCCTGGCCGGTCCCCACCAGGATGCGGGCCAGCGTCCCCGCCTCGTGGGCCTCGACGGCGACGATCGATTTGTCGGTTTCGACCTGGAATATCTCCTGGCCGATCGAAATCTGGTCGCCCTCGCCGGCCAGCCACTCGACCATGGTTCCTTTTTCCATCGTCAGCCCCAGTTGGGGCATGGTAATCTCAAAGGGCATACTCACCTCTCAGGCTACGTGGACCTGTATCAAGCCAGCATCTCCTGCATCAAGCATACCGCCATGTCGGCCAACAGGGGGTCATTCGGGGGTGACCTTGAAGCCATGAGCCAGAGATATCATCCACTCGAATTCTCGATGTTCGATAATCGATTGTGCGAGAGCCATTCTACCCTCAAGATGGGAATTTGTCAAGGGCTCGATCAAGTGATCTGTGCTCAAGAGCCGGCCCTCGCCATTCAGTGGCGAGGGCCTGGCGAGCCATTACAGTCAGCAGTGGCCTGTTAGCCTTGTTCGATGCTCATATCCTCAGGGGGCTTGCCCATATCCTCAATGTGGTGTTGCATGGCGTGGGCAGCTTTTTCGGGGTCGCCGGCTTTGAGGGCGTCCAGCAGCTCGCCGTGCCGGGCGGCCAGGTAGGCCGGATCGTAGCTCAACTTGCGGTAGGTGACGATGCTCCAGGTGCCGAATTGCAGCGACTTCCACAGTTGGTGCAGCGTCTTGTTCCGCGATACTTTGAGAATGGTTTCGTGGAAGCGGTTGTCGAGTTGGACCAGCCGGTCGCGATCCTGGTGGCGAGCCGCCTCCATCATCTCGTCGAGGATACCCTGGAGTCTGTTCGCGTCATCTCTGGAGCGCCAGGGCTACGACGTCGTGCCCTTTCACGCCAACGGCACCAGCGGCCCGGCGATGGAGGGGCTCATTGGACGGGGCAAGTTCGTGGGCGTCATCGACTTGAGCACCCACGAGGTGATCGACCAGCAGCATGGCGGCCTGGCCGGCGCGCCCAACCGCCTGGAGGCGCTGACCCGCACGGCCATCCCGGCGGTGGTGTCGGTGGGCGGCAGCGACTATCTCCTCTTCGAGAGCGTCCAAAAAGCACCGGAGAAATACCGCAACCGTGCCCACATGGTTCACAACGCGCAGATGACCTGCTTTGCGCCCACCGCCGATGAGATGGTGGCCGCCGCGCGGGAGATGATCGAGCGCCTGAACCGCGCCCTGGGGCCGGTGGTTGTCGTCCTGCCGGCGCGGGGCTTCAGCCGGCCCAACCGGGAAGGGGACGGCCTGTACGTGCCCGAGGGCAACCGGGCGGTCATTGCCGAGTTCCAGGCCGCGCTGCGCCCCGAGATCCCCGTCGTCGTGGCCGGCCTGCACCTCAACGACCCGCCCTTCGCCGACCTGGTGGCCGAGGCCATGGCGCGGCTGCTGCAGGGCGAGGCGCCCCACACCGTCGCTGCCCGAGTTCACAACGGTGGATCGCGCGGATGAACAGCTCGGGTTCCCGATTCCCGGTTCCCGATCCCCCGATTCCCCACCCCCCTGACTTTCAGCGGGTTCGCCGGGCCATGCTCCGCCATGGCGAGGGTGACCGGGTGCCGCTGTTCGAGATGTCGATCCATGGCCGCCACAAGGCGGCCATCCTGGGGCGGCCGGTGTCAAGCCTGCGGGACGAGGTGGACTTTTGGCGAGCAGCCGGCTACGATTTCGTCTCGAGCCGGGCCGGGGTGCGGTCGGTGGTGCGGGGCTACCACCCGGCGGTCAGCGAATGGCGGGCAGCACGCGGCCAGGGCCGAGGGGTACTCGGCGTGGGGGCGGGCGGCTGGGTCGCCGAGGAGGCGGCCTTAATCCGTGACCGGCGCGATTTCGAGGCTTTTCCCTGGCCGCGACCGGAGGAACTGGGCGGTTACCCCGACTATGAGGACCTGGACGGCTACCTAGCGACGCTGGCCGGCCTGCTGCCCGCAGGGTTGAAGCTG
>JAFGOG010000518.1 GCA_016926595.1 Anaerolineae bacterium | reverse complement strand
CGGGAGCGACGGGATTCGAACCCGCGATCTTCGGCTTGACAGGCCGACATGTTAACCGCTACACCACGCCCCCAATGGCGTCGCCCACTATACCAGAACTCCCGGCGTTCGTCAAATCCTCGTCTGGCTTTTGCTCTCAGGCGTTGTGTCTGGCCACTTTCTTTGCCTCTTGAGTCATCCTTTTTACGTATGCCGGAATACCCTTTTCTGCTGTTGACAATCAACACCTCGTCGGCTATACTGCAGGCAGGCACAGTGCGTGTTACAAGTGACGTTTGGCCACGCGAAAGGAGGGTCACCTGTGGACAAAGAGGGTTTCCGCCAGATGCTGCACGCCCGCAAGCTATCCGACGAACAGATCGAGGCGTCGATAGCACTCGCCGAACGTTTCGAGCTGTTCCTTCATGACTCTGGCAGGCCGTCGTCAGGTGAGAGTGCCTGGGCCTTCTCGGAGCTGCTTATACAGGAAGGGCAAAACACTGAAGACAACTACTTTGCCCTGGCGCGCTATGGCCGTTTCACAGATAACAACGACATCTACGTAGCCGTCCTGGAACTGCTCGACGGCGCAGAGGCACAGGCTAACCTGCACCGCCGGGTCGGTGAGGTGTTTGGTCAGGAGGTCCGAGATGAGGTTTTCGCCGGCATAGGCGTCTCGCCTTTGGGGCTGCCATCATCGGTCAAGCCGCGTTTTATGCACCCCGTTGTTGAGCGGCTGCAGAGCCAGGTTGGCGAGGAGGAATGTGAGAGGCTGCTGTCTGGATGTCTGCGCGACCTGCCAGATAGATATTTCCGGGGAGAACGGCGCAAGTACCAAAAGGCGGGCGATATTGACGAATACCTGAAAAAGAAACACCAGGCATTTGTCAGGCAACTGATCAAGTGCCAGCGCGAGGGCCAGCTATTCTTCGCTCAGGAGATCACCGATGCAGTAGTTGCATTCGTCCAAAACGACCCAGAGATTGAAAGTGGGCGGCGTGAAGGGGATGTGGTCTACGTGTCCAAGATCCCTTACATGGCCAAACACTATCTTGCCGAGACGGATCCGACCCTGAAGCGTTACTACGCTTGCCACTGCCCCTGGGCCCGTGAAGCCATCAGAAGCGGCGACGTTCGTTTCGCACAGACCTTCTGCTATTGCAGCGGCGGCTTTCACAAAAAGCCGTGGGAGGTCATTTTCAAGCGTCCTCTGGAAGTGCAAGTCCTAGAGTCGGTGCTAAGGGGTGACTTGCGCTGCCGGTTCGCCATCCATCTTCCGCAAGAAGCGATCCCGACAGGCGGGTAACAAGACATACGAGGAAGCTTTGGGTTCTTTGGGTGCTGTATGCCTTTAGGATAGGATGACATAATCTAACGGGTCCACCGTTCGTGGATGGGCGGCAATTCTGGAAAAGGCGCATGTGGCTCGGCTTGATACCAGTAGGCCACCGAGGCGATGTCGTCGGTCAGCGGCTCAAATGTCCCATCGGGCCACCAACCCAGGGCCTGGATAGTGACTTGAAGGTCGCGCCGGAAGCGGATAGGGTCCAGCACATGCCAGCGGTAGAGCGCGTGCCGAGGCACCTCACCCGGCTTGATACGGCATAGCGGATAGCCAAGGAATGGAGTGGAGTAGGGCTCGGCGGCCGCCGGATCCTCCCCTCCACCAAAGCACCATGCCCCGCCGAAATAATCCTCCGTGCCGGTGCCGCAGATAGTGGGGTGATCCGTATCTCCATCCAGGTAGAACTTAATCTCTCCTTCCCCCCACCAACCATTGGACAGTTGGGTCCAGGCTAGAAAAGTGCCGACATAGTGCCCCTGCCCTCGCACGCCGTCCAGGATGACATGCTCGGGGTACTCACGGGTTGTCACGGATCGCCGCCACTGAGCATGAAAGCAGCCAGTCCTGGTCGGGATCTTTGTCAGCGCATAGGTGATCTGGTAGAAAAAGCCACTGATCGGCTCCTGTCGCTGGTTCTCGATCGTAATCCGCGCTCGTTGCCGAAACGGCATCGGCCAATAGCAGTTGAATCCGCCTGAAGGATTGACGGCCACCGGCATTGAGTTCACGTTGTAGCGCAGCCCGTGCCCATTGCAGAACAGGTCGCCCAGAGGGGTCTCGACCGACGGCGTTTCTTCGCCGTCCCAATAGAAACGGATCACCGTATCGCGGTACGCTTCGGGCTTGACTGTGACCCAGATGTGCTGGACGATGCCTGGCCCCTGCACGTCAGCCAGTTGGGTAATAGCCCTGGGTTCCAGCGTGATGCATGGCTGCACCTTCCAGCCTGCCCCAAGCCTCGCAGCCGGACTCCCGGGCTGGGGCGCCGCCCGCCCCCCGCCCCCCTTTTCGCCGCTGGGGTTCTCGGCCGAGATGGAACGGGTCTCTGCATCCGACAGCAACGGCAGGCCCGCCAGGCCCATCAAGCGCAGGGCGTCCATGGTTGACCTCCTATCGTCAAGCCCGGTTGTCTATTAGCCGCAGCATGAACTCGGTCAGGCCACAGAGCGAGCAGCGGAAAGACAGGAGCGCGGTCCAACGGAGCGCGGTCGAGAGCGGCCATGAACCGCTGTTGATGGGTCATCATGCCCGGCTTTCCTCCAGGACTGCCTTGGCTGCGGCCAAAGCCTGGTCGATGGCGTCTGTGTCGATGCCATAATGGGTCACAGCCCGTATCCGCCGGGGCCCTACGGCGCCCACTTTGACGCCGTGTGCGGTCATGCCGGCGGCAAATCCTGCCGCTGGCGGTGCGTCTGCCCCTAGCTCCCAGATCACAATGTTGGTCTGGATCCGCGCCGGGTCGAGCATGATGCCTGGTAGGGAGGCCAGCCCCTCGGCCAGGTATCGGGCGTTGGTGTGATCCTCGGCCAGGCGATCAACCATCGTCTCCAAGGCGACAATGCCTGCCGCAGCCAGCACGCCTGCCTGCCGCATTCCACCGCCCAATATCTTGCGCTGCCGTCGCGCCTGCCGCACAAACTCGGCCGAACCGCACACCAGCGAACCGACCGGCGCCGACAGCCCCTTCGACAGGCAAAAACTGACCGAATCGGCGTCGCGGGCCGCTACGGCGGCGGTCACGCCTAGCGCTATCGCCGCGTTGAAAACCCGAGCTCCGTCGAGGTGGATCTTGAGGCCGTAGCGGTCGGCCAGCGCCCGCGCCTGGGCCATATACGATGGCGTGAGCACCGTTCCGCTGCATCGGTTGTGGGTGTTCTCCAGGCATATCAGCCGCGTGCGGGGGTAGTGGGGGTTGTTCGGATCGCGGATGGCGGCCTCGACGTCGTCCAGGTCCAGTGTGCCATCGGGCTGGTTGGGCACGGTGTGGGGGTGGATGCCGCCCATCGCCGACGAACCTCCAGCCTCGAATAGGAAGGTGTGGGACATGTGGCCCATGATCGCCTCTTCGCCTCGCGCGCAGTGGCTCAGCAGGCAAACTAGGTTGGCCATTGTCCCGCTGGGGACATACATGGCTGCCTCTTTACCCAGCCGTTCGGCGGCCATGGCCTCCAGGCGGTTGACCGTCGGGTCTTCGCCCATCACGTCGTCGCCCAGTTCGGCGTCGAACATCGCCTGGCGCATGGCCGGCGTCGGCAGGGTGACGGTATCACTACGCAGATCGACGATTCTCATGGTGCGCTCCGCTGTCTTGTTTGTGTTGCCAGTTATTATAGCCCCTTGGCCGTTTTCCGCCAAATCGCGAGCGGGGATTTTAACCTGAAACCCAAAATTCAGGTATTGACAAACCCTGGAATGTGTGTTATAATTTAGTTGGTTGCCAACACCAACTAATAGGAGCTGGAATGCACGGCAAGATACCCGCCGTACTGCAAGAGCGCTACCTGACTGGCGATCACACGGTGATGCGCCAGATGAACCTGTCCGCCATCCTGCATCACCTGCGTGAGAACGCTCCCATCTCCCGCTCTACACTGGCCGACATGACCGGCTTGAACAAAACCACCGTCTCCAGCCTGGTCGGCGAGTTGATCGAATGCCAATTCGTCCGTGAGATCGGCTTGCTCAAGTCTCCGAACGCTGGCCGCCGGGCGGTGCTGCTGACGCTCAACCCCCAAGCTGGCTGCATCGTCAGCGGCGAGATCGGCGTGGATTTCATCTCAGTCATCACTTCCGACTTTGCCTCTGAGATCATTTGGCGCCATCAGGACAAGATCGACCCGGCCATGGGCCAGGCCGCTATCGTCGATCGGGCCATCGCCTTGTTACGACAGGCAGCCGACGAAGGCCAAGCCTCATGCGGTCCGCTTCTGGGAACCGCAGTAGGAGTGCCCGGCCTGGTCGATCAGGCCACCGGTGTGCTGCTGTTTGCGCCCAACCTTGGCTGGGAAAACGTGCCGGTGCGCGCTGCTCTGCAGCAGGCCTTCGAGGTCCCGGTATTTGTGGACAACGAAGCCAACCTGGCCGCGTTGGGCGAGCACTATTTCGGGGCGGCGCGGGGTTACCAGGAAGTGCTGTATGTCAGCGCCGGCGTAGGCTTGGGTGGGGGCGTGGTGCATGCTGGTCAAGTGTGCCGGGGTGTGACCGGTATGGCCGGTGAGTTAGGTCACATGACCATGGACCCTGACGGCGAGCTATGCAACTGCGGCAATCGGGGCTGTTGGGAGACGCAGGTCAGCCAACGTGCGCTTTTTTGTCGGATAAAGCGGGCGATTGATGCCGGGCAAGCCAGCCGCTTGCCGAAACTGGTCAACGGCGATCTAGGGCGACTGACGGTGCCTGCCGTGACCGACGCCGCCCTCGATGGCGACCCGGTGGCATTGGAAGCGCTGGATGCCATAGGCCACTGTCTGGGGATCGGCATTGCCTCGCTGGTCAATGCCCTGAACCCCGAGCTGGTGGTATTCGGCGGCATCCTCAGCCTGGCCTGGGAGTTCCTGCTGCCGGCCGTCACCGAAGAGATGCAGAAACGCGCTCTGCGTTGGAATCGAGAGGCCACCCAGGTAGTGCTGGCCCGCCATGGCTTTGATGCCTGTGTCATGGGCGGTGTAGCCGTAGTGTTGCAGGATATCCTGCGCGAGCCCCGGCGGATCTAGCTGTTCCGACGAGAGGCTTGGGGGATCACTCGAGAACGCGAGTAGACGAGGGGGTGTCGGTGACCAATGTAGATCGGCCAACTTCTGGTGGCGCGTTCGCCGGGCTGCGGCGGTTAGGCAGTTTCCGTGAGTTGGGCATTCTGATCGCACTGGCTCTTCTTATTGCCTTCTTCTGGTGGCGGAACCCCGGCGTTTTCAACAAGGAAGCCAATGTGCAAATCATTATGCGCTTTGTCGCTACCTTTGGCATCCTGGCCATCGGCGAGATATTTGTCATCATCACCGGCGGCATCGACCTGTCGGTTGGCTCGATGACCGCCCTGACTGGTGTGCTGGTCGCCTGGCTGATGGTAAAGGGGGTCGGAGGCATCATGTTTGACCTGGTCCCGGCCATTTTCATCGTCCTGCTCTTGTCTGCCTGCGTAGGCCTGTGGCACGGCTTCTTTGTCACCAAGGTCGGTGTCCCTGCCTTTATCATCACCCTGGGTACTTGGCTCATCGCGAATGGTCTGGCAGCCTACATAACCCGTGGTTACCCAGTTGTCTTTGACTCAGGCCATCCGTTCCTGGTACTGGGCCAGGAAGAACTCCCCTTGGGGTCGGGCATTATTGACCCACCGTACATGTTTATTGTCATGCTTGTCGTGGCATTGTGTGCTGTCTCTCTCCTGAACCTGACTACACTGGGGCGTCACATCTATGCCGTCGGCGGCAACCGGGAAGCAGCGCGTGTCTCGGGCGTCAAAATAGATCGTGTGCGCCTGTTCTGCTATGTCGCCAGCAGCGTCATGGCCGGCATTACCGGCATCCTGCTGGCCTCCCGCCTGGGACAAGGCACCCCGGTGGTTGGATCTTCATACGAGTTGTGGGCCATTGCTGCCACAGTCATCGGCGGCACCAGCCTGTTTGGCGGCGAGGGAACGATACTGGGTGCCCTTGTCGGCGCGGCGATCATGGGGGTCATGCAGAACGGCATGGTGCTGATGAACGTCTCCTCTTACCTGCAGACCGTCATCTTGGGCATCGTGCTGGTGATCGCAGTAGTGTATGACACCCTCCGCCGTCGCCGGAGAAAGTGAGCAAGGCGATGATTCCTACCGACAGAGCGCCGGTCGTCGAGTTGCGAGAGATCAAAAAGTGCTTTGGCGCTGTGCAGGCGCTGTGCGGCGTCGACTTGGTGCTTGGGCAGAATGAGGTGCTGGGCCTGGTCGGCGACAATGCAGCCGGCAAATCTACCTTGATGAAGGTCTTGAGTGGAGCCTACATCCCCGACAGCGGCGAGATCTACCTCGACGGCCAGCGGGTTCACTTGTCCGGTCCGGAGGAAGCGCGCCGCCTGGGCATCGAGATGGTCTACCAGGATTTTGCCCTGGCCAACAACCTGGACGTGGCCAGCAATGTGTTCCTGGGGCGAGAGGTGGTACGGCTCAACCTCGGACTGCTCAAAGTCATGAATAAGCGACGCATGGAGGAGGAAGCTCGACGCCTCATAGATCGCCTAAAGATCGACATTGCTTCCGTGCACCTGAAGGTTGAGAACCTGTCCGGCGGCCAGCGCCAGGCAGTGGCCATCGGCCGGGCTACCGCCTTTAACGCAAAGGTGATCATCATGGACGAGCCCACTGCGGCCTTGAGTGTGGCGGCGATCAGCAAGGTGCTGGATCTGATCTGTGGGCTCAAGCGCCAGGGCTCGGCCATCATTATCATCAGCCACCGCTTGGAGGATATCTTTGAGGCAGCCGACCGTGTCGTGGTGCTGCGACATGGCCGGAAGGTAGGGGATCTCCCGATCCAGGGCACATCCCTGGCCGAAATCCGGGAAAAGGTAGTGGCACGCATCGTGGGCGCAGTCGATGATTTCGCGCCCGCCCAATAGGGCCTGGCTTGAAAAGGAGGTGATGGAAGGCAATTGATGGCGGCAAGCAGAATGTCGACAAAGTGTAGTTTGGTAAATCACAACGAATGAAAAGGGGGAGTTTAGGAAATGAAGAAGCATCTATTCACGATGTTGGCGATTCTGGTCGTGTTGTCCATGATCGTGGCTGCCTGTGGCGGGACGGCCGAGCCAACCAAGCCGGCCGGTAAGGCGGTCAAGATCGTGGTCATTGGCAAGTCGGTACATCCCTACTGGTCGAACGTGGAGAAGGGTGTGATCGCCGCGGGCAAGGACCTGGGTGTGGAGACGGT
>JAFGOG010000517.1 GCA_016926595.1 Anaerolineae bacterium | reverse complement strand
CTCACCTGGACAAGCTGCTCGAACACATTACCCGGCGCCCCGCACCCGGCGGCAAGAATGCAGTCAAGCGCTCCAAGTTGGTTGAAAGCGTCGAAGGTGCGCTGCGCCTCCTGCGTGGCGGCGCTGTTTAGGCAGCAGCCAGGTGGAAGGAGGCGAGGATGCCCCATGAAGCCGCCGTTTAAACTCGCCGGCGTGGGAAGGCAGAGCGTCGCTTTCGCGGCGCTTTGGATCGCCCTGCTCGGTGCCCTGGCGCTCGCCCCGGTAGCCCACAGCACCTCCGCCAGCCTGCCCACCTGCGCCGACGCGGCCGCGACGCTCACCTTCGACTATCGCTACGCCATCGGCAGCGTCGATTTTGTCGATCTGGACGGCGACCCCGAGTCGGGCAGCACCTACCGCTGGCTGGTGGGCGGCGCGCCGGCGGCGACCGGGGAGACGGCCGAGGGCCTGTTGCTGCACCTCGATGGCTCGCCCAATGGGGCCAACGGCGAGACGCCCGACCAGGCCCAGGGCATGGCCTATGCGGCGGGCAGGTGGGGCTCGGCGCTGGCCCTGGCCCCCGACGGCAGTTTGTACTTCGAGCGGGAGGACAACCTCGACCTGGCCGAGGGCACGGTCGAGATGTGGGTCGCCCTGCGCGCCGATGGCGACGACCCGGTCTACAGCGACCGTTGGCACGTGCTCTTTTTCTACCAGGCCCCCGACGGCGACTCGCTGTGGATCGCCCAGGCTGAGGATAGCGGCATCCTGTATGCTGGTGGCACCGTGGATGGCCAGTGGCAGAGCGCCTACGGCTCGTTGGGCGATATGCGCGGCTGGACCGCAGGGGAATGGCACCACCTGGCCTTCACCTACTCGGCGGCAGGCGATTTCATGCGCTTTTACGTGGACGGCATCCTGGCCGCCAATACCAACGAGGGTCACTACTGGCCACCCTCAGCCGGGGGCGGCGATTTCTACGTCGGCGGCAACCGCTGGAACGAAGCGGCTTACTATCTGCTGGACGAGGTACGCCTTTCTGGGCGGGCGGCCACGGGCGATGAGATCGCCGCCCGGGCGCAGCGCCTGGACCCGCCCCGCGCCAACGAAGTCTGGCTGGCGACCGATTCCCTGGCGGCCGGCGATGAGCTGGTCTACGAGTTCACACCGGCGGCTGGCGGCGAGACCGGGTCGCCGTGCAGCAGCCCGCCGCAGCTCTATACCGGCATTCCGATCACTGAGCCCAACCCGCCCAGTACCCTGCTCCCGGTGGGTGCGACCCAGCTCAACCTCTCGGTCCAGTCCTCGGAAGCTACGACCTGCGCCTACGCCCTGGGCCAGCCCCTGTCCTACGACGACATGATGCCCTTCGACCACGGCGCGGGCGGCACCTTCCACCAGACGCTGGTCGACGGCCTGGACCCCGACCCGAATGTGGTCAACGATGTGTATGTGCGCTGCGCGGCGCATCCCGATTTCCTACTGCCCATACACTACCGTTCCCTGTCGCCGGCCAACCCCGCCTTCCCCCGCACCGGCAACCTGTGGGGCTGGTGGAAGTTCATGGACCAGGGGCTACCCTATATGGCCCGCATTGACCTGTGGTTGGGCGCCGATGGGCTCGGTGCCGATCAGATCGTGGCCCTGCGCGGGCTCAACTCCGACGTCCGTGTGCTGACCTCGATCAATGCCGTGGAGAATAACGACCTGTCGCAGCCAGCCTGCCACGGCTGTACCGGCGCTGAATGCCAGGCCTGGTACCTCAAGGACGTGACTGGCAACCCGATCGAGGTCTGGCCCGGCTCCTATCGCATCAACCTGACCAAGACCGAGGTGGCGGAATACCAGGCCTGCTACGCCTACCAATCCTGGCTGGCCAGCGGCTACCAGGCCGACGGCGTCTTTTTCGACAACGTGATGACCACGCAGTCATGGCTTACCCACGACATCTATGGCCACCCCATCGAAATCGACGCCGACGAGGATGGCGTGGCCGACGATCCAGAGGCGCTGGACGCGGCGTGGAAGGCCGGCGTATTCCACGAGATCGAGACCTTCCGCCAGCTCATGCCCCACGCCGTGGTCAGCAGCCACAGCACCGACATCCATGAGCCAGGCGTGGCCGGCCTGTTCAACGGCATCAGCCTCGGCTTTGCCACGGCCAACGTGCTGGAAGGCGAAGAAGCATTCGGTGACCTGCTGGCGCGCTACCATGACTGGCTGCGTCTGGCGGCCGAGCCGGCCACGACCATGATCGAGTCATCACCGCTGGACGACATCGCCTACGGCTACGACTATGAACCCTGGAACAAGATCGCACCGGCGACGCTCGAGTTCGGCCGCACCTACTACCCCTGGATGCGCTTCGGCTTGGCGCTGACCCTGCTGGACGACGGCTACTTTGCCCACGAGTTCGGCGACACCTGGCACGGCAACGACTGGTGGTACGACGAGCTGGATTTTCACCTGGGCCACCCCCTGGGGCCGGCCGAACGGGTCGACCTGGGCGGCCCTCCGCCCGAGAACCTGGTCGAGAACGGCGGCTTTGAGTTGCCCATCATCCCTCCCTGGAGCTTCTGGGTCAATGCGGAAGCCGGTTGCCTGGCCGACGTGAGCCGGGACACGGGCGACGCGGCAGTGGGCACCGCCTCGGCGCGCGTCGTTGTCACCGCCACCTCGGGCACCGACTGGCACGTCGAAGTGGCCCAGTACGACCGCTCGCTGGAGCAGGGCGTGGCCTACGACGTGGCCTTCTGGGCCCGAAGCGACGCGCCGCGCACCATCACCCTGAGCGCCCAGAAGGGCAGCCCCGACTGGGACAACTATGGGCTGTGGCGGCGGGTGCCGATTGACACCGAATGGCAGGAGTACACCGTCTCGTTCGAGGCCAACGCCACCGTCGACGACTCGCGCCTCCAGTTTCTGGTAGGCGAGGTGACCGGCACGGTCTGGCTGGACGACGTGCGGCTGAATGTGCGCCCGCCGGACGTCTACCGGCGCCAGTTCGACCATGGCCTGGTGCTGCTCAACGGTACGCGCCAGCCGCAGACCATCGCAGTGGGAGCCGGATTCCGGCGGCTGACCGGCAGCCAGGCGCCGCGCTACGAGACCATCCTGGATGATGGCAGCCCAGGCTTTGCCACGACAGGCGATTGGGTGGAAGCGAGCTACGACAGCGGCGAGTGGCAGGCAGCCGGGCCGTTCTATCACGATTGGGGCGACGGCTGCCACCAGGGCAGCGGCGCCCTGGCCGATGCGCGCTGGAGCCTGCCCATCTCGGCGACCGACGTGTATACGGTCACTGCCTGGTGGCCGGCCGCGCCTGAAGCCTCCGGCTGGAGCCAGAACGCCCTCTACGAGGTGGTCGCCGACGGCCAGGTGGTGGTCTCAACGGCGCTGGATCAGCGGATCGGGGGTGACCAATGGCACATGGTGGCGGCTGTGCCGCTCTCGCCCGCCGACGGGGCTTACGTGCGGTTGATCTGCGAGAGCAGCGCCCCCTGCATCGCCGACGCGCTACACCTGCGCTCCCGGGCGCGGTACAACGACGGCTCGCCGGCGGCGCAGGTCAGACTCCAGCCGATGGACGGCATCGTGCTACGGCGGTCGATTGAGTTCGCCGTCTATCTGCCGCTTGTGACTAGAACGCGGTGAGTGACTTATGAAAGACCAGTCTACAGGTGTTTGAAGAGTAGATGATGCCAGACGAACAACCTGAAACGAGCAAATACACGATCCATATTGAGCACGCTGAGGGCATCGCCATCGGTGATGGGGCGCAAGTGATCGGCGGGTGGAAGGGGAGGCTGCCTATAGGCGTCCCTTTCCAGGCACCACCATTACCGGCGCATTTTGTCCCTCGCCCCGAAGTGAGCAACGCGCTCAAAGCCCGCCTTTTTGCCAACGAACCCAGCGCCCCTGGCTCCTTAGTCATCAGCGCCGTGCATGGACTGGGTGGCATCGGCAAGACGACGCTGGTCGCCTCTCTGGCCCACGACCATGATCTGCAGACCCGCCTCCTCGACGGCATCCTGTGGGCCACGTTGGGCCACGAGCCAGATGTCCTCTCGCTTCTCGTCGGCTGGATTCAGGAACTCCATGATTACGACTTTCGCCCTACCGTTGTCGAAAGCGCCTCGAGCCACCTGCGTACCCTGCTGCACGACAAAGCCTGCCTGCTGGTGGTGGATGACGCCTGGCAGGCCGACCATGTGCGCCCCTTCCTGGTGGGTGGGGAGCGATGCCAGGTGTTGGTCACCACGAGGGACGCAACACTGGCCCGAAAGGTCGGTGCCCGTCTCTACGACCTGGACGTGATGACCGAACCCCAGGCGCTCGCCCTGTTCCAAGCACGGCTGGGGCCGCTGGGTAGCAACCGCAAGCAGGCGGCAGTGCTCGCTCGCGAACTGGGCTATCTCCCGCTTGCATTGGAGTTAGCTGCTGCCCAGGTGGAAGCAGGCATCACCTGGGAGGAGTTGCTGGACGTCTTCCGTCGTGAGCTAGCCGACCTAGCCGCCCTGGACCTTGATGAAGCCACCTATCGGAATGAGAGCTTGCGCATTTCCTTCCGCCTGAGCCTGGAACGGCTCCCGCTCGAGGACCAAGAGGCTTTTGCGTGGCTAGGCATATTGCCAGAGGACGTCCGCCTCGACTCGGCCGTGGCTGCCGCGCTGTGGGATCAGTCAGAGGCTGATGCCAGAAGACGGCTACGACTCATGCGAGACAAGGCACTGGTGCGAGCCGTCGCCGAGGAACAGTACACGATGCATGACCTGTTGCACAGTGAGGCAAAACTGCGCTTGGTAGAAAAAATCCCTTTACCGGAAGCCCACGCCATCTTGCTGGCACACTACCAAGCATATACACAGAGCGGCCTGTGGCACACCCTACCTGACAACGGCTATATCCATGAGCACCTGACATGGCATATGGAACAAGCACGGCATGTGGAGGCCATCCATGCCTTGCTACAAGAGGAGACCCCCGAGGGACGGAATGGCTGGTATGAGGCACGCGAGCGGTTGGGCCACGTAGCCGGCTACCTGGCAGACGTGAGCCGCGCATGGCGCCTCGCCGACAGTGCATATCCTGCTTCTGGTTTGTCTGTAGCTGTTGGCTTGCAGTGTCGCTACGCGCTGATATTTGCTTCCTTTACCAGTCTGGCTTGGAATATTCCACCACCCGTTTTAGCTGCTTTGGTCGAAAATGGACTTTGGACACCTGCTCAGGGTCTAGCCTACGCCCGCCAATCGCCGGAAGCTAGACAGCGAGGAGAGGCCATCGTAGCGTTGACCCCTTATCTCCCACCCCGACTCAAAGCAGAAGCGTTGCCAGCCGTTGGGGCGATAGATGACGAGCGGATACGTGTCAAGTTCTGGATTGAACTAGCTCCCCATCTGACAGCAGATCTGCAAGAAGAGATATTCCGAGCGGTTCGGTCGATTGAGGTCGAGTCGCTACGGGGAAGAGCGTTTGCCGATCTTCTGCCGCATTTGGTGGGAAGCTTCAAAGAAAGTGTGCTTCAAGCAGTGCTTCTGATCAGCAATGAACCCGCACGTGCAGATGCGCTAGCTCGCCTAATTCCCAATCTGCCGGCTGGATTACTAGATCAGGCACTTTCTATAGCACGTGACCTGAAAGACGAAGACACTCGCATATTGATGTTTGCTGGTCTGGTCCCTCGACTTGAGGAACCCTGTGCCAGCAAGGTTGCGGTAGAGGCTTTTGAGTCGCTCGCATCAGTTGCCAGCGATTGGGTTCGAGCAAAAACACTGGCGGAGTTGGCTCCGAACTTGCCGGTGGAGTTCATGGAGCAAGCACTGCATCTCGCACAAGAAGTCAAGATCGAAGGAGCACGTACAAGAGCCCTGATGGGGCTCGCTCCATACGTGCCAGCTGAGCTGGCAGAGGAAGTTCTGAAATCGGCATGGACTATCCGGGACAGCGCACGCAGGGCACGAGCAATAGCAGTCGTGAGTCCCCGTCTCCAGTCTCAGTCGAAAGCTGAAGCATTGGCGGAGGCACTTGATTCAGCGCGAGCGATCTCGATCGAGGAAACGCGGGCAATCACCTTGGCTGATCTTGCAAACTACTTGTCAGCAGATCTGAAAGATCGAAGTCTTCGAGAATCATTGACAGCAGTGCAAGCCATCAAGGATGAACAGACGCGGGCGAGAGCATTACAGGGACTATCTCCAGCTTGGGCCGTAGCGCTCCCACAGGAAACTCTCGCAGGGGCCCGCTCCATCGAGAACGAGAGTATCCGTGCTGAGGCACTGATTCACCTGGATCCTCTATTGCTCACAACGCGGTCCGGAGAAGCGCTGTTAGTAGCGAAGGCCATCACGGACAGAGGATCTCGAGTAAGGGCTCTGGTTGGCCTGATCCCTCACCTTCCAGAGACACTGCAGGCCCAAACAGCCAAAGAGGCGCTGGCGGGGTTGCAGTTGGTCGACCACGAGGAAATCCGAGCAAATGAATTGGTGAACTTGGGACCTCACCTGCCGGCAGGCTTGAAAGCTGAGGCATTCGACAGGGCAGCCGAGATTGAGAAAAAAGGGATGCGGGCCAGGGCGCTCGCAGGGCTGGCCTCACATCTCCCGCCCGATTTGCTTCAGAAAGCTTTCGTGTTGCTGCATTCTATTGGCGATCACAGTGCGCAAGGGGAGGCGCGAATTGGATTGACTGGTTATTTGCCGGCCTCGCTCCAGCAAGAAGCTCTGAACGCCGCACACATGATCGAGGATGATCTGGTGCGGGCGCAAGCGCTGATAGACTCGCTCCCTCGCTTGGTGCCCGATCTGCGAAATTCGGCGCTCGAGCAGGCACTATCCGCGATGCCGTCGATTCGCGATGAGTTTATGCAAGGTATGCTGCTGGGGAACCTGGCGCCGTGTCTTTCAAGCGCGGATACGGCTGGGGAAGCACTATTGGTTGTGCATGCGATGAAAAATGAGGGGGCGCGGCTAGCAGCCATCCAGAGCATTGCCCCACACTTGGTATATTTCTCTAGGGAAGAACTGCTGGCAGTGGCAAAGATGATCACGACGGGCAGTCTACGGGCGAAAGCGATGGCTGCTTTGCTTCCGCACCTGCCAGAGAAGGATGACGTGATAAGAGATGCCCAGGCAACGATCCAAACAACTACAGACCCACTGGCGCGAGCAGAAGCGTTGGCAGATCTAGTCGCTTATCTCCCAGAGCAGATTGTGGCCGATTTTCTCCGGCAAGTACTGCCTGAAGTGCACTCGCTTGGACATGCTGCTGCACAGGCAAAAGCGCTAACAGCCTTGGCCGCGCTCGGCGGGAGGGAAACGGAGTCAATCGTCGGAGATGCATTGAAGGCTGCGCGACTGATAGATGAGGATTGGGCTCGTGTGGTGGCTTTGGCTGGCCTTCTTCCACACTTGCCAGTGGACTCGAAGGCGACTGTGCTCAAGGAAGCCATTGAGACTGCCCAAACAATAGAGACGGAGTCTGCGGGAGTTTCGGCCCGGTTATCTCTTGTTCCCTACTTGACCTCTGAGGAACTTCGGGATGCATTGACGAGGACACTGGCGATGGAAAGCTTTGTATCTAAAGCGAGATCTCTCAAAGAGTTGGTTCCGTCCTTGCCTACCGAGTTGCGCGATACAGTCATGGGTGAAGTTCTGACAGCAGTACAATCGATTGAGGATGAATGGCTTAGAGCAGAAACGCTTGCAGAATTGGCTCCTTACATTCCGATAGGATTGCTGCCTGACGCTATGTCAGTGGCGCGGGCAATAACAGATGGTTGGTCTCGGACGATAGCGCTCAAGGCAATGGCTCAACAGCTTGCCATGCTGCCAACTGAGACTCTCTATCCTCTCTGGCAGAAGACCTTGCACGCCCTAGCGCACCATGCTCGCCAAAATCTGTTGCGAGATCTCGGGGTGCTGGCCCCTGTTGTGGCTTCTCTCGGTGACCAGGAGGCTACCACAGAAACCTATTATTCTGTCCAGGCCGTTGGCCGTTGGTGGCCGTAGCCAAAGTTCAGTATCAGAGAAAATAGAAAGAGGAGGACAATGATGGAACCGACAGCACTTATCGTCTCAGCCCTGGTCGCCGGGGCTACTGCCGGTCTTACCGAGACCGCGTCACAGGCAGTCAAAGATGCCTATGGAGGCCTCAAAGAGCTCATCCAGAAGCACCTGGCTGGCAAGCCCGAGGCCGAAATGGCCCTGGCCCAGTACGAGAAAAAGCCAGATGTCTGGGAATCGCCGCTGAGGGATGCCCTAGTCGAAACCGGTGCCACTCAGGACGAAGCTATCATCGACCAGGCACAAAAAGTGCTACAGCTCGTCCAGCCCCAGCAAGTCGCCCAGGGCAAGTACAATATCCAGATCGGGCAGGCCAAAGGCACAGTCATCGGCAACCATGCCAATGTGGACATGAGGTTCAGCGACAAGGACGACAACTAGCCATAACATCACAGGGCTCTACTAGTCACGAAATTATGCGGATTGCCAAGGACCTAGCGAAGCCGTGGATTCCGTGTGTATCTGCATCTCACGAGGAGGAAAGGTATGAAAAACAATCAATCGCCCCAAAGGGCAAGTAAGTCTTTGGATCAACTGGTACAAGCAGGTGCCCAGCATATCGAGCGCGGCGATTTTGAACAGGCCATCGCTGTCTGGAAGGAGGCCATGCAGCTGGCTCCCGATTCACCGGAGTCTCATATCTTGTTGACCATCGCTTACATCCACGAGTATAGTATCGATTCGGCGGTTAAGTCATGGCAAGAGGTGATTCGCATTGACCAGGATGGGGAACCTGAAGCCCGACAGAGGATTCTGGCTGAGACTTCGAGCCCGCAGCTAGTCAATGCTGTAGTAGCTCAAGCATACTGTAGAACCGCTCAATCCCACAGTGCACGACGCGAACTTGAACTGGCGAAAGCTGCCTGCCAGCATTCGCTAGAGGTCGATGCCTCTAACCCTGAGGTTCATCAGCTTCTGGGTTGTATCTATGGTGAGCAGGACCGCTATGCCGAGGCTGCTGAGTCCTTTGTTAAGGCTATTCAACTCAAACCGGATTATCTCCTGGCCTACGAGAATTTCTTCACCTTACTCGTCGAATGTGGTCAACGGAATGAAGCGGACGCCTTGTGGCACAAGGCAATAGAGATCGATCCGGCCTACGAGATAGGCAGTCGTTTGCTAATGCGTGCCAAGAGCTTGGCAGGCTTCTTTGAGCAGGTTATTGTGAAACACGTTATGGAACCTCGGGGAACGTTTCCTATGAAGACTCCTGCTTCAAAGTTTTATTCCCAAGAGGAATTTGACCAGATTATGCATCACGCACATCACTTCCAGGCAGGCATCGAACTGCAGCGGGAGAATGTCGAAGGTGCCATTTGTGAGTTTCGAAAGGCTTTGGAAAACGATCCAGATGACCTGGATGCTCACTATGGATTAGCCTCTTCTTACTCAGCTTTGAATCGGCGAGATGAAGCTGCTGCAGAATGGCAGCAGGTCCTGCGGCTTTCGCCAGACAACAAAGAGGCCCACAAGTATCTGAAAAAAGCTGGACGGCGCAAGCGATTCTGGCTGTTCTAGGCGAAGGACGAACGTGCTATGTCGTTTTCAACGGACAGTGATCGTATCCAGGATGAGACGGACAACCAGGCATACCGGAAAGAGTACTCGTATCACCTGTATCAGTCTGATCCTTCTGCAGCTATTCAGCACTGGGGTGATTGTTTTCAGCGTAGTCTTGAAAGCTGGAATCTCGCCAATTGCGCTGCGATGCTGAAGGAGATAAAAGGTTACTCCCTTCCAACTACTTCCGCGATCTGGGTCCGACAGTTCGAGGCCCTTTATTACAGCGAGCGAGGCGAATGGCAACAAGCGCGGGCGTGTTTAGAACGGAACTTACAGGCCTGCCGGACCATCGGCGATGTCTGGATAAAGGCATCAACAATGGCTCAATTGGCAATGGGTTTCGAGGCACAGGGTCGACATCCGGAAGCTATTCGTCTCTATAACCAAGCCCGGCTCATCTTCGAGCGATTGGATGATAAAGACGGCATGATGAAGGCGCTAACCAACTTGGCGGCGATCTATAGCGAGCAGGGATTGCATGAAAAGGCGATCCTTTTCTTAGAAGATGGTCTGCGTCTGAGTGTGGAAATAGGCGACCGTGAGGGTGTTCTGGATGCTCTGAGGAACCTAATTGCAGCAAATCGCCAGATGGGTAGGTATATTCAAAGCACCACTGCTTTGGAACGGACATTGAGACTTCAAAAAGCGCTCAGAGACATCACCAGAACGTATGTAACTGAACGCGAATTGGCCAGCCTGCTGTCGTCTTCTGGGACAGTCATCGAGGACCGCACGTATCATGAAGCACAACTAGAGCTTTGCTCAGAGCAAAAGAACCAAAAACAAGCCAGTGTCCACTTGCGCGAACTCAGCCGTCTCGCATATGAGCGTGGCGATTATGCACTGGCAGACACTTGCTGCCGAAGCTGCCTGGAACTTGCTGAGGAACTGGATGATCAATTTGGACAGGCGCAGGCAATACGTCTGAAAGGGATGATTGCTCAGGCAGAAGGCAACGACGCTCAAGCAAGGCAGTTCTTTGACAATAGCCTCGGTTTATCCAAGGAGTGCGGGAATATCGAGGGGATTGTCCTCACCTTGCAGGCCCTTGGCAATCTGCAGGCTGGAAGCGGAAAGAACCCTCAGGCACTCAAGGCTGCTGATCAAGCGCTGTCGGTTGCGCAGGCGATAAGGGCCTCACCACTGATTGTATCCAGCTTGCTAATGAAAGCGAATTTCCACCGTTCCGATGGCGAGTATACACTTGCTGAAACTTGCCTGCATGAGGCCTTGAGCACTGCCGGTCAAAGCCAGGACAGGGTGGGCAGGGCAAGAGCCCTCTTGGCTTTGGGAAAGACGTTTGAAGATCAGGAGCTGTATCCCCAATCGCGCGGATACTACTTAGAGTGTTTGCGGGTGGCAAACAAATCCGGTGACGAGGTCTTGCAGAGTGAGATGTTGATGTCCATGGGTCTAGCCTTTGCAAAGCAGGGAGACCTGGGCCAAGCCATGGAGTACCTGCAAGAGAGCCTTCAACTGGCCCGCAAGCTCCGACTGGAAGCAGGTGTGGCTGAATGTGCTTTCAGTTTGGGGGGCATTTTCGGTTCTTTGGGTGAAAGGCATCTGGCCGTGCAGCACCTGACTCGGGCAAGGGACTGTTTCCGTGCCCTTAGGGCAAGCCAACGGGTCGCGCAGTGTGATTCTCTGCTGGACGCTCTCGACCGGGGAATAGCTACCTGGGCTATACCAACCTGGCCGAAAATGCTTGTGCGTATTCTTAATCCGGAAGATTACGATCTGGACAAAAAGTGGCAACCTGATTGGCTCCTGCTGCGTGCGAGCCGCCTTAGAGCCAAGGGAAGCCATGAGCTAAGTATCGTGTTATTGCAGAGATGCATCGGCGAGGCGCGACTGACTGGAGATCAACTGGTAGAGGCCGCCGCTTGCTCAGAATTGGGGTTTGCATGGTACAACCTGACAGATTATGAGCAGGCAGAAGACGCCTTTCGCTGTGGGCTGCTTCTCGTTACAGATCGCGAAGCGCCTGTCTTGGAAGCTACCAACCGTCTGGGGTTAGGCTTGATCTTCAACGCTCGGGGATTACACGATGAAGCCTACGAGCAGATCAAGAATGCTCGCTGCCTGTATGCCTCTGTCCGTGGCAAACGCTGGAGGGGTAGTGAAGACCACTCACGATTCGGGGGTGAGCAAGTTCGCTGGCTCGAAGTGCCAGAGGACGATCCTGCAGTCGTTCTATTTGGCGTCGGTGTGCAGAGCGTCGCTCCCTCCTGGCCGCAGTTCATTGACGAAAACTACAAGCGCTGCTGTACTTTATTGGAACACCTCGAGTGGAAGATAAGCATCCGGAAAGCCGCAAGCACCAACCTGAAGTTTGTCTGCGGATTCGGCCTACTGAAGTATGACTTGGGGGATAGTAGGAGTGCAATTGAATCACTAAATGAAGCACTTGACATAGCCCTGCAATTCGACTTATTCCCCTTTGCTCGACAGATTTGTCAGTTGCTGCGGTTGTTTCGACTCGCTGGGAACAGCCGGATCCGTCGACGGATGGTAGACGGAAGGATCAATAGGCTGATAAAGGAGCCGAAAGGTTTTTGGGGGACGCGGCTTCAAAACTCAACCAACAGATCTGCAAAATAAGGAGAATGTACCATGCCCGAGCCACAACCCTTCATCGTCGGCCGCCAGTCAGAGGTCGAGCGCTTTGCCGCCCTGGTCGAGGGTCGGGTGCCCCACTGGCTGCTCAACGTCTATGGCCCTGGCGGCATCGGCAAGACCGTCGTCTGCAACAAGCTCATCGGGTACGCCCGCGAGCAGAACTTGCCCATTGCCACGGTGGATGGCATCCACCCCGACCTGACCCCCGACCGCATCCTGCACGCCGTCGCCGAATCGCTCTCAGAGACCGAGCGGCTCGCCGGCGCCTTCCGCGACTTTCAGCGCGCCTTCGAAGAATACCTCATCGTCCAGGAAGTCCTGCTGCGAGGCGGCGGGGTACAGGCCATGTTCGACGTCGTCGGCAACGTCAAGGACCCGGCCGGCCTGGGCCAGATCCTGGGCGTTCTGGGGAAGGGGATCACCGAAAGCCTACGGCGCACCGTCAGCAACCGCTTTGCCCTGGAGCGCTACCTGCGCGGCGTCGAAAAGTCGCTTACCGCCAACCTCAGTGAGGGATTGAGTGAGGCCCTGGAAAAAGCCGGCGGCCGGCTGGCACTACTCGTAGACACCTACGAAGAAATGGAAGGGCTGGACGACTGGGTGTGCCGCACCTTTGTCCCGGCCCTGCCGGAAGGGATCAAGGCCGTCGTCTTTGGCCGCAATGCACTGCCCAAAGTCAATTTCGACTGGGGTGAGTACGGCGACGCGCTGCACGTCATGGAGCTGCCCGAGCTCGCCGAAAGCGATGCCAAGGCATACCTGGCCCACCACGGCTTGCGCGATCCGGTCATGCTGGACGACGTCTATCGCTTCACAGGTGGCTACCCACTACTGCTGGTGTTGGTCGTCCACCTCTCCCGTGAGGCCGGTGGCTGGCAGCGCGTCGGCGCGCTGGAATCGGCCGCCGATCGGGATCGCGTGGCCACCAAGCTGCTGGAGCGCATCCTGCGCGAGGAGCGCGCCCGTGAGATACGTGACTTTCTCGAAAAAGGTGTCGTGGCCCGCTGGTTCGATCCGGAGATCGTCAGCGTCGTACTGGACGTCAGCCTCGAAGAAGGACGGGCCATCTACGATAAGCTCGGCCGCCACTCCTTCGTCGAGCGCCATCCTTATGGGCTCAAGTTCCACGACAAGGTCCGCGAGCTGCTGTTGGAACGGCTCAGGTTCCACAAGCCGGAGTACGAGCGCATCGTCAAGCGGCTGATGGACTACTATGCGGAAAAGGCCGGCATCCAGCAGCCCGAAGGCGAGGCGACAGAATCGGGAGGCGCCAAGTACCAGATCCACATCGAGCACGCAGAGGGGCTGGTCATCGGCGACGATGCGCACACAGTGCAAACTTTTGACATTCCTGGGGACGATGCCACTTGATGCCAGATATGACGTAAGCTTGATCGCCGAATAGAAATGGCTGCGCAACCTTGCGATCATCTACTTGCCTACCTGGAACTGGAGTTCAGCTCCGGCAGGTATTCAGCGCTCGATCGTTGGCAACAGGCTTTTCGTCAGGCTTGCAACGATTGGCGGTTAGCGGATGCTCAGCGCTTGCTGGCCGCCGCAAAGCAGCAGGATCTGAGCAGGTATGATCGGGCTCGCGTATGGTGCAGTGAAGCCCGACTGCTGGAACAAAAAAAGCGCTCCGCTGCAGCCATGCTGCTCTATCAGAGGGCGATCGGGACCTTCCGCCAGGAGAATCTGGCTGGACTCCATGCGCTCGCCACGTCTCAGACGAACCTTGGCTCATTGTACGAGGATATGGGGAACTTGGCAGAAGCGGAGCAGTGTTTGCAGGAGGCCCGGCAAATCCTGACCGGTGGCACCGATCCGGCAACTCTGAGCACAACCCTCAACATCCTTGCCGGTGTATATGCTGAGCAGGGGTTTTGGGACAAAGCTATCACGACCTACAAAGAGGCACTGAACATACGCCGCGAACTCGGTGACCAAAAGGGCACCGGTCAGGTTTTGAACAACCTGGGCAATGTGTATCGACGCCAGGGCAAGTGGACAGAAGCTTTGGCCTACTATGAGCGTGACCTGTCCATCTCTCGGGCGCTTGACAACCACCAAGGCGAAGCTACGACAATGAACAACATTGGCCTTGTTCACTTTGAGCAGGGACAATACGAGCGGGCGCGAGCCATCTTTACCGATCTCCTGGCATTTGAGCGAACCCGAAATGATCTGGTCAGTGAGGCTGAGACCCTGAACAACTTGGGTCTCGTCTACCAGCTTACCCGTGATCTGGAGACTGCCCTTACCTGTTTCAGCGGAGCCCTGGATGTTGCCTGCCTGACAGGCGATCCGTTGAGCCAAGCCAAAGCCCTGACCAACCGAGGCAATGTCAAACGCGATCTCGACGATTTAGAGGGTGCATTGGCCGATCAACTGCAGGCCCTGGATCTCTACCGACAAGCAGGGGATCAGCGTGGCGAAGCCCTGGCCCTCAACAATATGGGCATCGCTTATCGGCGCCTACATCGTCATAAAGAAGCGCTCTCTGCTTTCGAGAACGCTCAGACGATCCGGCAGGATCTTGAAGATCTCGAAGATGACGGTGACTTGCTGAACAACCTGGCTTTGATCTACGAGGATCTGGACGACATCGCCACTGCCGAGAGCCACTACCGCCGGGCGTTGGCCGCCTATCGTGCCAGTGAAAATGTGCTTGGGCTGGCCCGAACACTGGGGAACCTGGGCACCTTGCTCGCTGAACACATGCGGCTTGAAGATGCGGAGCAAGTTCATCAGGAGAGCCTCGCTATCTACGAGGACCTGGGAGAGCTGCATGGCCAGGGCCTGGCGCTGGCCAGACTGGCTGATCTGTACCGGCGGCAGGGAAATCCCGACGCTGCAGAGGCTGCGTATCACAACAGTCTGTCTATTTTCGAGAGGATCGGAGAAACACTTGATGCCATCAGCGCCCTGACGAACCTGGCACTCCTCTACCACGACAATCGGAGATACGTCCGGGCGATTGAGACATTGGATCAAGCGTTGGTTCTGGCCTTTGAGCGGCGCGAGGCAATCAAGATCTATCGACTGCGTGGGCGGACGTTACTGGCTATGGGAGAGACTACCGAGGCGTTCACTGCCTATGCAAACTCAATCATAGTAGCCCGCGGCTATGGCGAAGAGCTATACCGAGAAGCTGCACAACAGATTGGCCGCCACATCCAAGAACTTGTTCAGGGCGGGCAGCTTGCCCTCGCCGCCGACCTGGGCCGACATCTCAACGAGCATTTGACAGGGTAGCAAGATGACTGTTAGTGCCCGTTCTTGCGGTATCGCGCAGCCAGCCCCAAAGACAACAGGCCAGAGTCGGACAGCCCAAAGTACAGGATCGACCTCGGGCCTGCCAGGAGACCGCATATCGGACGCTGGCAGTGCGTTTCAAACCTTCGAGGATGAAAGGTGAGCCAGGATCGTCACGGCATCGAGTACCTGCATCAGCTTCTGAGCTACGATCCAGAGGCCGGCCTGCGCACGTGGAGCCGGGCCTTTGACCGAGCACTGCGTGCCTGGGATCGTCAAGGCTGTCACCTATTGCTGGCCGAGGTGCGCCGGGGCAGTCTGAAGCTCCCACCCCGTGGCCGCGCCCTGGCCGTGCACCGTCATGGACAGTGGCTCATGCGTCAGGGACTGTGGGATGAGGCGATCAGACGCCTGGCGCAAAGCCTGGCAGTGTTTCGTGAGGCCGGCGATACGCTGGGCGAGACGCAGGCGCTCATCGAGCTGGGCAACGTCTACCAGGCCACCGGCGCCTGGGAGCGGGCCGTGGACTACTACCAACAGGCCATGCCCCTGCTGCGGGCCGCTGGTGATCAACACCAGGAAGCCATTGCTCTCAACAACCTGGCACTCGTATTGGGCGATCAGGGCCGGATGGCGGAGGCGGCGGCGACACTGAAGCAGAGCCTGGACATGCTGCGCCAGATCGGCGACGAGTTGGGCGCAGGACGAGCACTGCTGAACCTGGCCAAGTTCTTGGAGCGGCTGGGCGAAATTGAAGCAGCGGGGACGTACTACCGGGAAGCGGTCAGCAGCTTGCAGGCCGTCGGCGACCTGGCTGGCGAGGTGAGCGCCCTGAACGGGCTGGGGAACCATCACAAGCACCGGGGTGACCTGGACCTCGCCGCCGAACACTATACCCGGAGCCTGGCCCTGGCGCAGCAGATCGATGACCTGGGCGGCCAGGAACAGGCCCTGGGCAACCTGGGCACGGTCCACCAGCTTCGCGGCAACCTGGCCGAAGCGGAGCGCTGCTATCGCGAAGCGCTGGACCTCAGCCAGGTTCACGGCGACGAAGGCGGCACGGCCTTCTGGCTGGGCAACCTGGCCCTGGCCCTGAGCCTGCAGGACCGCGACGACGAGGCATTGCCGCTCATGGAGCAGCAGTTGACCCTCAACCGCCGCGTGGGTGACCGGGCAGGCGTGGTGATCGCCCTGTTGAACCTGGGTACGCTGCACCGGGATGCAGGGCGACTTGCCGAAGCGGAGGTCTATTATGACGAAGCCCTGCCCCTGGCCCAGGAGATGGGTCATCAGCACCTAGAGGCGCGGCTGTTGGGTGCACTGGGTTCGGTACGGGTAGAGCAGAAGCGCTACGCTAACGCCGAGGCGCTATTCGGGCAATCGCTGGCCCTGCATCGGGCGCAGCAAGACCGGCAGGGGCAGATCGGTGCGTTGTACAAACTGGCCGGCCTGTACTATGAACAGGACGCCTGGGATCAAGCCCGGGCGGCAGGCGAAGAGGCGTGGCAGGTCGCCCAGCAGTTCGCCAGCGAGCGTTGGCAATCCCAGGTGTTGTGGTTGCTGGGCGAGATTGCGCTGGAACAAGGCGACGATGCAGGAGCCGTCTATCTGGCCGAGGCGGCTGTGCGCGCCCGCCACTGCGGTTACGAGAAGCGCTACCGCAGCAGCCTGCACTCGATCCTGGAGCGGGTGGCCAAGCATAGCGAGGCTGGTGACCCTGAGCGGGCACTGGGTCTTTGCCACGCGGCACTGGAAATCTGGAGCACCGATGCTGATGACGAATTGATGGCCGAGGCGAGGGAGACCTTTGAGCAGGTCGCCGAGTCGCTTCTGAGCAACGAAATGGGCGAATCCCCCCACTTCGGTGAGACTCAACCGTGAATCAAGTCAGTACAGCTCGCACCGATCTGGCCTACTTCCTGGAGTATGTCCATCTGCAGTTCCAGGCAGAAGTCATGGAAGGGCTTCGTACCTGGAGTGAGCGATTTACACAGTTTCGAGAAGAGGGACGCTATGACCTCTGCCGGTGGTTGCTCCAGGCTGTCAAAGGTCACGATCTCCCACCCTACGCACTGGGCATTGTGCGCTACAGTGAGGGCTGGTTGTACGACCGGCTGGGCAATTGGCAAGAGGCTATCGCCGCCTATGAAGCCAGTCTGGACGCTTTCCATGCCGCCGACATCCCGATCCTCGATGTGACCTTGTGGAACAACATAGGTTCCCTATATCATGACCAGGGACACTGGCCACAGGCCGAGACAGCCTACCAGCGGGCTTTGGCTCTTGCAGAGGAAAGAGAAGATCGGCGCGCGCGTGGTGGAGTGCTCAACAACCTCGGCAACCTCTACCAGATGCAGAACCGAAGGGAAGAAGCTGCCACATGCCTCAAGGAGGCTATTGACACTCTGCACGAAGCCGGTGATCGATACAATGCCACAGCAGCCCAGATCGGCCTGGGAAATGTCTATCGCGATCAGGGCCGATCACAAGAAGCTCTGGACTGTTTTGTCAACGCTGCCCTCGAATTCCGGCAACTGGACAATCTCTATGGCATTGCGGTGGCTCTGGCAAACATCGCCCTGTTGTACCACCTGCACGACAAACTCACCGAGGCCAAGTTGCAGTACCAGGAAGCCATGTCGCTTTTCAGTCAGCTTGGAAACCAGGCAAACATCAACAAAACGTTGGCCAATCTGGGGCTCATCAGCCAGCAGGAAGGCAACCTGGACCAGGCTCGCGATTACTTTGAGCAGGCACTGGATGGGTATCGAGCGTTGGGAGATGCACACGGAGAGGCAACGACCCTCGTGAACCTGGCTCAGCTCCATGGCCTGCGAGCAGAGCCGGCACAAGCCGAGTTAGCCGCGATAAAGGCCCGCATCCTGGCCCAGTCGTTCGGGTTTGGGGATCAACTGACACGGCTGGACAGGCTACGGCCTGGAAAGTAAGGACATATCTTGTGAGTTCCGCTCGACAGCGAATGGCTCAATACTACCTGCAATACGCCCGCCAGTACAAGGATGACTGGCAGGCACTTGACGGTGCGAAGTTTGAACAGATCCAGCGCGGTTGGACCGCTACCGCTGAAGGGCTGCCTGGGCTCGAATCACAAGAGCGTGCGCGGATGACTGTCGGCTATCTCAACGCCATGAATGACTACCTGGAAAAGCGTGGGCTTTGGCAGGTAACGCTCGCCTGGACGCAGCAAGGGATTGAAGCTGCACAAGTGTTGGAAGATGAAGCGCTGCTTGGTGGTCTGCTGAACGACCTTGGGCTCAGCTACCGGCATCTTGGGCAGTCTGAGACGGCCGGGCAGTACCTGGAGCAGGCATTGGTCTTGCGCCAACGAGTGGGCCCGCTGGCAGGAGAAGCGGTCACGCTAAACAACCTGGGTCTTGTGTGTGATGATTTGGGATGGTGCCAGGAAGCCCTGTCGTTCTACGAACAAGCTCTTGAGGCACGGCGAGCAGTAGGCGACCAGAAGGGTGAAGCGATCACGCTGCACAACATGGCGACGACCCACGCGACCCTCGGTGAATGGGAGTCTGCACGCCAGGCTTACGGACAAGCATTGCAGCTTGAACGCGAGATGGATGATTCAATGGGTGAAGCAGGGACCCTCAGCAACCTGGGACAGCTCTACCTGGACCTGGGCAGGCTAGACGAAGCAGAGGCAGCTCTCGATCAAGCGTTGGCCCTCATGCGCCGGATCGGGGATCGGGGCCATGAGGCGGCAGTGCTGAACAACCAGGGCCTGCTGGCCAGGGCGCGAGGGCAGCCCCGCCAGGCGCTGACCTTGTTCGAGGAAGCGTTGACCATCCAACGTGCTAACAGACTGTCGGGAACCGAAGCGCCGATCCTCAACAACATCGGTTCGACTTACCAGGCCATGGGCGAATGGCGCGCGGCTCTGAGCTACTTCGAACAGGCGTTGGCCCAGCACCGGGCTACAGGCAATCTGGCGGGTGAGGCCACGGCTCTGGCCAACGTCGGCGGCATCTACTATGAACGCCAAACATGGACCGATGCGGCAGGGTACTACGAACAAGCCTTGGTCACCATGCGCACCGTGGGCGACCGGGATGGGGAAGCGACGGTGTTGAACAACATGGCCCTGATCCACCGCACCCAAGGGGATCTGGACCAGGCGCGTGCAGACCTGAGCCAGGCGCTGGCTGTGCACCGCGAGATAGGCAATCAGAGCATGGAGGCAACCGTGCTGAACAACCTGGCCAGCATCAGCTACGAGTTGGGTGACTTGTCACAGGCACAGTCCTATCTCGAGTCTGCGTTGGCTCTGCGCCAGTCCATCGGCGATCTCGGTGAAGCAGGGTCGGTGCTGAACAATCTGGGCGCTTTGTCCAGTGCTCAGGGCGACACGGCACAGGCGATCGACTACTACGAGCAAGCCCTGGCACTGCGCCGGCGGGTAGAGGACTATGCAGGACAGGCTCGAACCCTGTACAATCTGGCCATACTATGGTCCAACCTCG
>JAFGOG010000516.1 GCA_016926595.1 Anaerolineae bacterium | reverse complement strand
GCCTCGGACCGGTACGCGCCTGAACAGCGGGAGCGACTCATCCTCCGCCTGGCCGAGGAGCTGCAGGCCGAGGTGGACAAGTTCAAATATGACACGGCAGCAGATATGGAGTTCGTGGACACCGTCCGCAAGGAGGTGGGCCGCGACCTGGTGTGGCTGGACGTGCACAAGGACCCCGACACCTTCTCCCGGACGACCCACCTCTCGCCCAAGCCGGACGCGGTGTCCCACCTGTGGAACCACGTCACCGGCCAGTTCCGGGAGTGGGAGCGGGCGCCCCAGCCGCCGAAGCACTTCCAGGAGATGCTGCCCGCCGAGTACAGCCCGGAGCAGCTCGCCGAGGCCCGGCAGCGGGTGCGGGCCTACAACCGGGCGGTGGCCCGCTCGATCCAGAGCGGCGACGAGAAGGCGCTGGTGAGCGCCATCCAGGAGATGGAAAGCTGGAGCGACTCGGTCACCGAGCCCCAGGAGCGGCGCACCTGGGCGCAGGCGGTATGGCACGCATCCCACGACACCGACCGGCCGGGCGCCACCGCCTCGGTTGCCTTCCATGCTTTCCGGCCGGAGGTGCTGGAGCAGCTTGGCCGGCCTCAACCTCGCCCCATGAGTGAGATCGTCATTCTCGGCGCTCAGCACCCCAACAACCTGGGCGAACGCATCGCGGACTACGAGCAGCCGCGCACGGTCCGGCTACAGGTCCTGCTGGAAAAGTACACCGACAGTTACGGCCGATCCGAGCAACGACTGGCCGCCTATGAACTGGGCGATGACAACCGGCCAGTGCAACGGATCGGCTACCTGCCCAAGGACGCGCCCCGCCAGCAGGGCAGCTACCTGGCCACGATTCAGAGGCAGGAGGGTAAGAGACGCATTGAAGGCAAGCTCAGTCCCCTCAAGGGTTACGAGGATGGGAAGGATGCCTGACAAAACACGCCCGGTGGGCCGATCCGAACCCGAAACGAACACACCCGCTTTCACTTTCTACATGGCCGACCTTCAACGGCTGGAAGAGATCATGCCGGAGCCTGACCTGCGGCAGGACCTGGCCGCCAGCCAGCTCAGGTACGTCGTGCGCGTGGCCCAGCGCATCGCCCGGCGCTACCCTGGCGTCGATCTGGACTTCCTGGACATGATCCAGGAAGGCAACCTGGCCCTGCTGCAGGCGGTCAACGAGTGGTTAGACTGCCCGCCGCGAGCTGCTCACTTCCACACCTTCATCGCCCGGCGGGTCGAGCGGGCCATCCGACAGTGCGCCGATGGCGCCTGGCGGGAGAGCGCCCGGTCCTGCTCGCTGGAAGAGCACTGGGATGAGCTATGTCAGTTGGAGGCGCCTCGCGAGCTCGAACCGGAGGAGAGCCTGAGCTATCGCGAAGGACAGGAGACCATGATGGCAGTGCTGAGCTCCCTGGACCGGCGGCGGAGAGAGGTGGTCACCTGGCGGTGCGGCTTCTCCGACGGCCAGCAGAAGACCTACGAGGAGATCGGCCAGGCGTTCGGCGTCAGCCGGACGCGAGTGAGGCAGTTGATGGCATCGGCCGAGAGGATCCTGCGCTACCCGATCCGCTCCCGCAGGCTGAGGGATGCCTGGCCGAGCCTGATCTAGCGAGGGGAAGGACAAGTGCACCGTAACACAGCATTGACGAGGACAGACAACACCACGGCAGCAGGACTCCCGGGCGACGCGAGCATTTGGCGCAGGCGGGACAATCAATCCCTGCAGTTGCAGCGCCCCGGGGAGCGTGAATCGCAACAGGCCGAGGGGCTCACGGACGTCTCTGCCCGCTTCCTGCGGCTGCGCGTGGCCGACGGCGACGCCAGCCCGGCCACGATCCGCACCTACCACAGCTAGGCGGCCCAGTTCGTGGCCTGGTGTCAGGGGTGTGGCCTGCAGCCTGCCGCCGCGACGGAGGAAGACATCATCGCCTACCGCAAGCACCTGGTTGAGGCAGGCTACAAGCGGACGACGGTGGCCCTCAAGTTGGCCGTCGTAAAGCGGCTGTACGAGGCTCTTTGCTGGCGCGGGCTCAGGGTGGACAACCCGGCAACTGGGGTGAAAGCGCCGCGTGACCGCACCGTCCAGGACGAGCGGGTGAAGTACCTCCCCCTGGATGGTTTGAAGCGGCTGCTGGCTGCCCCTCAGGGGGATAGCCCACAGGCGAAAAGGGACAGGGCGGTCCTATCGTTGATGGGCATGCACGGCCTGCGCGTGGCCGAGGTGGCAGGCCTGCAGGTCGACGATGTGGACCTGACCGCCAATGTGATCAAGGTTCTCGGCAAGGGGCGAAAGGTGCGCACGGTCTACCTCATCGAACAGACGGCGGAGCTGCTGGCTGTCTGGCTGCAGGTGCGCGGAGCTATAGCCTTGGATGAGATCAGTTCCTTCTTTGTCGTGGTTGGCCCGAACAGTACCGGCACAGCCTTCACAACACGCGGCATCCGCTACCTGGTCGACAAGTACCTCACGGCTTTGGGCCTGAAGGCGGAGGGGATCTCCTGTCACGCCCTGCGCCACAGTGCTGCGACGTGGGCGAGGGCGGGTGGCGCCAGGCTGGATGCCATCGCCGGTATGTTGGGTCACACGAGCATTACCACGACGAGCATCTATGCCAGGCTTGTGGACCGGATGGCCGAGAACCCGGCGCGGTATCTTGAGGCGATGATGGGAGGCTGAGCCTGTCGCCATCAAGAAAGCGATGAGGCATTGACCGCCTCGCTCTCCTGTCATTCATTGTTGATTTACCTACAGCCAAGTCTTTCGGACAGTCCGGATTGAATCGTCCCGCATGGGTGCCCGCGATGCAAGATCTGCATCACCAATTCAGTGCCTCACCCACGAAGCCATCGCCGTACTGCGCCCCTTGCATGACCCGACTGACGCCGGCGAGCAGAGGAAGGCTTTCAGGGCGCAACAACCCAGTATTCGGCAGCTTCGCCACGATCATCAATCCTGCAAACCGGTTGAGGCTGTCTGAATAGTCAGTTGGCCTTCTGGATCAATGGCAGGTAGATGGTACAGCAGTCCAGACCCAATCTGTAGCCGCCCGTGAGAGTACCGTCAAAGCTGTCAAAAGCCAGAATAGTATACGCTCCACTTCCGGGTAGGGCGCAGATGGTAATCTCAGCGGTGCCGGCTGCCCCATCTTCACATAGCTTGGTTCCATCAGGCCCATAGACCCGGATCCCCGGCCACAGACTGCCCGATACCGCCGTCATTCGAACCCGCACGTTGCCACTCGCCGTGGCGGTGAACGTGTAAGTGTCCATTTGCGCCGGGCTAACAATAGCCCCGTCAAGCACTGTGCCGCGTTCAATTGGCAAGGCGCTGCCTGGGTTATTCAGCCGCTGGAGATACAGATAATAGTCGCCGGTGTTGGTCCCAAAGTAGTCGTGGGCCAGGATGGAATAGGCCCCTCCACCCGTCAGCGTGCAGCTGGCTATCTCGGCGCTCGTCGAGCTGTAGAAATCGCACAACTTGACGCCGTCCGGGCCATACACCCGCACCTCCGGCCACATCGTGCCCGAGCTCTTGCTCATCCTGACCAGCACCTTGTCATCCGG
>JAFGOG010000515.1 GCA_016926595.1 Anaerolineae bacterium | reverse complement strand
TCCAGCCTCGCCACCTGGTGGGGCGGAGATACCTTATCACAAACAGCGGTGGTGTCAACCACCCACAAAATCCATAATACCAGGAGTATACTACGGTTACTCTGGGTGACAGCGCGGCAGGCTAACAGCGCAATTGACGGACCTTCCCCAACCTGAGACTCCGGCGTGTCGCCCAGTCGGTGAGATGGCGAAAGGCTGACTTCGCGAGGGATAGTGTCAGATGTGGTCCTGGACAGTCCGCTCGATCTGGCGAGGTGGCTTGCGCGCCGCTCTCCTGGCAGTCGGGCTGGTGGTCGTCACGATGGGCGGCCTCCTGGTCGCAGCCGGTTCACAGACCACGCTGTTGACCGCCGACCGCCAGTTGCGGGAGTATTGGCGCGGTTCCTATGATATCCTGGTCCGGCCGGGGGGTGCGCGCATATCCATCGAGGAGAAATACGGCCTGGTGGAGGCCAATCACCTTTCCGGCATCTGGGGTGGGATCAGCTTCCAGCAATACGACGCAATCAGAAACATCCCAGGCGTAGAGGTGGCAGCTCCTATCGCCACGGTTGGTTATGTCCCCAATCTCTTCCTTACCGATAGCCTCGGGCAACTGACCGCGTCGGGAGCCTACCTGCTGGAGGAACAGATCGTCATCGACGACGGAACCCAGCTGTACACTGACACCATCCGCACGTACTACTATGCCGATCCCAGCACCACCTATGGCCTGGCGCCGACCAATGGTCCCGTCGCACAGCCTCTTTCCTCTGACGTGAGGGCCTATCTGTTCACCCCACTGCTACTAGCCGGCATCGATCCTCAACAGGAGGCCGCGCTAATGGGGCTCGAACAGGCTCTGGTCGAAGGCCAATACATCAGAGCAGACGAACCGATCCAGCTCGGAACCTACGTGGGATCGCTGTTCAAGTCAGGCGCACCAAGAATCAAGGTGCCGGCGTTGATCAATGTCACCCCGTATGTCCATCTCAACCTCCGCACTGAATTTCGGCGGTTGAGCCTGCCCGATGAGCAACTTGGCCTGGACTCTATCATGACACAGGGCGGCAACACGTATCTGGCAACACTGGGTTCTGAGCTGCTCAACGTGCAGGAGTTTGACGACAGCCAGATCTACCACTGGGTGTTGGACAGCTTGCGAGCCGGAAGTGGCGCAGAAGGGGATGGGCTGCAGGCGTCGCCTGCACCGGTAGCCTATGAGGAAACCACGCCTCCTTTCGCTTACGACGGACTGGCCCTCGAGGTTGCGATACCCGAGATTCGCGAGACGGCCTTTGGAGGGCCATCGTATCGCAAGATCATAACCTCCGGGGATGTAGAAACTCAGTTGGATGCCGTGTATCGCATCAGTGCAGAGGGTGTCTTTGACATTGAGCGCCTGCCAAAACCAGCGGACATGACCCGTGTACCGCTAGAGACATACTTCCCGCCTGTTGCTCAACTGCGCTACGACGAGCAGGGTCGTCCGGTGGACCCACCGCGCGAAGTCGCGCCCACTCTCAACCCCGCCGGTTACATTCAGCCGCCGCCTCTGCTGCTGACCACCCTGGAGGCCGCACGTGCCCTACGCGGAGAGGACGCCATCAGCGCGATCCGCATCAAGGTCGGCGGGATCGAGGATCTCGGCCCGGCCTCGCAGCGCAAGATCGAAGCCGTGGCCATTGAGATTGCCAACAGCACGGACCTTGACGTCGACATCGTGGTCGGTTCATCGCCCAGCCGCGTCCTGGTGCTCGTGCCGGGCATTGGCTACGTCGAGGAGCAGTGGATCAAGAAGGGGGTGAACCTGGTCTATCGGGAAGGCATCCAGGCCGGGAGCTGGCTGCTGATCGGCGCCATGCTCATCGCCGGGGCGCTCTTTGCCCTGGATCTGACCTGGGCGGAGGCGTTGGCGCAGCGGCGGCAGATCGCGCTCCAGAAGGCGCTGGGTTGGCGGACGCACAGCGTCATGGCCTACCTGACCGGCCGGCTGCTGCTGATCGGGGCAGCCTCGGTTACCGTGGGAACGGCCGGGGCCTGGGGGCTCAGCCGGGTCGTCGGCTGGCAGGCGCCCGCCCTGCCCCTCCTGCTGGGCCTCCCGGCCCTGGTGCTAACATTGGTGTGCGCCGCCGGCCTGCCCCTGATCTGGAGGGCGAGCCGCGTGCCTCCCCTGCCCAGCATCCAGCAGGCAGACGTGCGCCATGCATGCCGGTCTTTGCCCGCGAGAAGCCTGGCCTCGTACGGCTGGAGCAACCTGATGCGCCGGCCGTCCAGGACGTTTCTCACAGCGGTCACTTCGGCATTGTCGGCGGCGCTGTTGGTTCTTTTGCTGGCGGTGACGCTGGGCCAGCGCGGCATGTTGAGTGGGACGCTGCTGGGCGAGTTCATCCTGGTGCGCGTGCAGGGATTTCACTACGCCATCGTCGGGATCGGCTTTGCCCTGGCGGCGCTTTCCACGGCCAACGGATTGCTGGGCAGCCTCGTGGAGCGGCGTCACGAGATTGGCGTCCTGAAGGCCGTCGGCTGGCGAAGCGTGTCGGTAGCCCGCCTGTTTGTGCTGGAGGGGCTGCTGGTTGGCCTCGCCGGCGGCTTGGTGGGGGCGTTGGTGGGTTGCGGTGCGGGGCTGTACCTGTACAGGGAGCTCTCGCCGGCGTCGGTTGCGATCGCCCTGGTCGCGACGGGCGTGGCGGGGCTGGTGGGCGCCCTGGCGGCGCTCTATCCTGCCCGGCTTGCCGCGCGGGTACCGCCGGCCGAGGCCCTGCGCTACGAGTAGATCCGCGGAGGTGGGAGGCGATGACACAGACGGAATCGATCGTGCGGACAGAAGGCTTGAGCAAGCGCTACGACGGCGACGCCCCTGTGCAGGCCGTCAACGATGTCTCTCTGGCCGTATCACGGGGCGAGTTCGTGGCCGTCCAGGGTCCCTCCGGCTCCGGCAAGTCCACGCTGCTCAACTTGATCGGCACGCTGGACGCGCCGACCGCGGGGCGGGTAGTGGTCGACGATGTCGACATCAGCACGCTGCGGGGTGACGCGCTGGCCGACTTTCGACGGAGAACGATTGGCTTTGTCTTCCAACTCTTCAACCTCGTGCCGACGCTCACCGCGTTGGAGAATGTGATGTTGCCCTTGATCCCCTACCGGCGAGGGCTCAAGTTCGACCTGCAAGCGCGGAGCCGTGAGCTCCTTGGGGCCGTGGGCCTTGAGAACCGGGGCAATCATCTGCCCGGCCAACTCTCAGGCGGGGAGCAGCAGAGGGTCGCTATCGCCCGCGCGCTGATCAACCATCCCCGGCTGATCTTGGCCGACGAGCCGACCGGCAACCTGGACAGCAAGGCCGGTGAGGAGGTGGTGCAGCTCCTGCGGCAACTGAACCGTGACAGCGGCATCACGATCCTGCTGGTGACTCATGACAGCTCGGTTGCGGCCTGCGCCGACCGGATTGTCCATTTCCAGGATGGCTCAGTCGTCCAGTCTCAAGCCTAGCCGATCGAGGAAGGCCACTTCCCCAGACCGACCGCTGTAGTTTGCAGCTGCGTGCGACGAAGCCAGAGCTGCAAAATGGCGGTCACAGGGGGATCGGCCGTGTCGGCTATCGAGGAAGAGGCAGTCGACAGTCCCGTTACATGAGTTCCTTTGGGGCACAGGAGTTATGTTAAGCAGGGGCATTGTGTTATATTCCATGAACCGGCCTGAGGGCAGGTTCCCCTGTTTTGTGATGTACTCGAGGGCCCAAGGTAGGTAGATGTCTGGGCCAAAAACGGACGACGATGATCAAGCGGGTGCTGCGTGAGCATGGCTCGTCGCTCGACTTAAGCCAATTCGGCAGATGGGCCCAAATGTGGTATACTGAATCACGGTCGAGATTCAGTTGGCTGACAAACTGGAAAGGAACGGCAGAATGAGCGCTGTTCAGGTTCTGGAAGTCTCTCAGGATGTTCTAGACTCAGCAAGGTTATCGCCTTCCGAGCTAAAGGTTGAGATGGCGGTCCATTTGTACGCTCAGGGGCGTCTGTCCATTGGTAAGGCGCGGGAGTTGGCCGGGATGGCCTTGTGGGAGTTCCGCCAGGTTCTGGCTTCCCGTCGCATCCCGCCTCACTACGACGAGGCCGATCTGGATGAGGATGCGGCCACGCTGCACGAGCTAGGCCGGTTATGATCGTCGTCAGCAATACATCACCCCTGACCAGCCTGGCTGCCATTGGGCAGTTCGACCTCCTGCATCACTTATACGGTGAGTTGCACATTGCTCAAGGCGTGTGGGGGGAGCTCAACGCTAGCGGTAAGCGCTGGCCGGGGCGCGATGAGGTGGACAGTGCAGAGTGGATCGAGCACCACACCGTGCAGAACCGGGCACTAGTCACTGCCCTGGAGCGTGATCTGGACCGAGGCGAAGCGGAAACGATCGCACTGGCCCTGGAACTCGAAGCCGATCTGGTGCTTCTGGATGAACGCGAAGGCCGGCGAGCTGCCCAGCGGTTTGGGCTGAGAGTGGTTGGCGTCGTAGGCATCCTCTTGGATGCCAAGTCACATGGCGTGATCAAAGCTGTCCGCCCTTACCTTGAGGCTTTGCGCCAGACCGCCGGGTTCTACCTGAGCGACGCTGTTTGCGACCATGCCCTGTTGCTGGCTCGCGAAAGCGATGGGTAGGGTCGTACCTGCTACGACCTGGACAGAATTTGTGGTATGATGTCAGCGTTGGGATTGCAGTTTTGTTAATGTGGCGACAATAACTGCCCCCAAGGTCCCTTGGGGGGCAGTTATGTCAAGTTACCGGAAAGAACCCGACTGACTTGGCGAATCAACCAATTGAGCATGGAAGCAGGGGGAGTCTGACAGAGATTCCCCCTGTTGTGTAGGGAGAGACGACATGGATAAAGTGCGACAGTTGACCGCCGTAATCGAGCGTTAAGGAGACGGCTACGTCGCTACTTGCCCGGAGCTCGACGTTGTCAGCCAGGGTGGAACGGTCGAGGAGGCCCGGCTGAATCTGGTTGAGGCGGTGGAAGGCTTCTTCGAGGTTGCGTCACCGTCAGAAATTCGGCGCAGGTTGAAAACAGAGACCTACGTCATGCCGATCGCGCCCGCTATTCCATCCGGGCGAGCCAAGCGAGTAACAAGGCCGCAAAGTGCCTAAGCTGCTGTGCTGGCCGAATATTGTCATCCGTTCGAGAAAAGTGACTCACCCCGTCGTTCTGTGGTAGAATTATGGCCTGCAAATCCACT
>JAFGOG010000514.1 GCA_016926595.1 Anaerolineae bacterium | reverse complement strand
CCTGGCCGACGCCTCCGACGCCTACATGGCATTCAAGGTGTGGGCAGATCTCGAGGACGGGTACGATGGCCTGTTCTACGGCGCCTCGCTGAACGGCACGAACTTTTATGGCTCGAGCGTGACAGGGGACACCGGGGGTTGGAGTGACCGCACGCTCGATTTGACCAACGTCTACACCCTCGGCGACCTGACCGGCCGGAGCCAGGTGTGGGTCGCCTTCGTGCTCGATAGCGACTACGCGCTCGCCTACCCCGAGGGCGCATACGTGGACGACGTGGTGCTGAACAAGTACGTGGGCGCGAACGCTGCTGCGGCCCGCCCGCTGCCTGTTGGCACGCCGGCACCCGGCAGCCAGGATGTGACCGAGCAGCCGGCAATGATGACAATCAACCGCTAGCGGCTGCGCGCGCCCCGTGTACGACGAACAACTGGCACGGCCGGGTCTATCCAGACCCGGCCGTGCTTGTCTGATGCAGCTTTGCCTTACTTCCGGGCGGCCATCGGCCACTCCTTCGCCCTGCACAGGCACTCCTGCTCCCGCCGCTCCCTCTCCTCCGCCGCCCCGGCAACCAGGACGTGGAGGTCGAGGGTCTGCAGGGCCGGAGCGCACCGGGTCGACAGCCGTCGACTGGGTGTGGCATCGACCCGCTCATCATGAGCTACTCGTAGAACTCGTAGAGAGGTTCTACCCATCCTCACTCTCTAATACCCTCTCACGACGAGAGGCAGGTAGATCCTGGTCTGCCGGCGATGGTCGATGGTCTGCTGGTAGACGCCCGCGCCCAGCACCTGCTGATCCAACCGTGTGGTGATCTCATGCGTCGTGATGGCGTCCTCTGACACACCCCCTGCCGTGCAAACATAGACAAAGGTGCGCTCCCCGATCGATCCGCCGCCCAGGCAAAAGACGTTGGTGTCGCCGAACGGCCCGCTCGCCCGGGTCCAGGTCGCCCCGCCGTCGGTGCTGCGATAGAGGCCATGCCACCGTGTGCCGGCGTACACCGTCTGCGTCTCCAGTGGATCGACGAACAGGGAGGTGAGATCGTGAAAGTCGAGCCCGTCGTTGGTGGGGCTCCAGCTCCAGCCACCGTCGGTGCTCTTGAACACACCACTGTCATCGCCCGGCCACGAGGGATATTCCGGGTTATCGTACACGCCCAGGTACAAGACGTTCGAATCAGAGGGATCGATCGCCATGGCGACGATCGGCAACCCACTCAGGCCGTTGTTCCTGGGTTCCCAGATGATGCCTCCGTCGATACTCTTATAGACCGCACCCGTGGGCAGGTAGGGCATGCCGCCGGGATTGTTACGCGTGCCTGTCGCAAGGTACAGGGTGCCTGTGACGAGGGGATCGAAAACGATGGACACCACGTCGCTGAGGGCGTCACGCACGTGCACCTCTGCCCAGTTATGGCCGCCATCGGTGGTGCTGTACACCATCCCAAGGCCCAGCCTGGTGTCGATCGTACTGCGGATCCCCCCGGCGAACAGGGTAGCAGGATCGGCGGGATCGACGGCAATGGTGACGACGATCTCGCCGATCGGCGGGTAGGTCGCAGGCAGGTGGCGAGGCACCCAGGTCTGGCCGCAGTCTGCTGTCCTGTAGACACAGCCGACCCCCGAGTTCGGCTCCGGGCCAGGGCCCATGCCGCCCAGATATCCGACACACGGCTGCACGGGATCGGCCTGGGCGGCGCTGATATTTGTCCAGTCCCCCGACACAGCCAGTTGCCAACTGTGGCCGGCATCGGCGCTGGCGAAACCGCCGGCAGAGGACGCAGCCACATAGACTTGCTCCGGATGGCTCTCGGAGGCAGAAATGTCGAACGGCTGCAGCGCATTCATGCCATCGCTCGCCACCTCCCACGTGGTCCCCCCGTCCGGAGAGCGGAGCACGCCGCGAGTGCTTCCCCCCATGTACCGGGGCAGTCCCGCGATCGGATCGAGGGCAATGGCCAACATGCAGTCCAGAGGCGTGTCGACCACCAGGGACCACATCTCGCCGCCGTCGGTACTCGAATATACGCCCCAGCAGTTCACGCTGTACAAGGTCCCCGAGATGGCGGGATGGAAAGCCAGATCGTTCACCCCCTCATCCGTCGGTGCCACGCTCATCCACTCCCAGTCTACACCGCCGTTGGTGCTGCGGTGAAAGATCGATCCTTCGTGCCAGTCCATCGCATAGACTCGATTGGGATCATGGGGGTCGATCAGGAGCCTGCGCACCGGTTCTGTGGGCAGGCTGGCGGATAGCTGATTCCAGGAGCTCCCGGCGTCATCCGTCTTGAAGACACGCCCATCGTCCGTGCCAATGAGAACGACAGTGTCGGTGAAAGGGTGTACGGCGATGGACGATGCCGGCGCGGCGGGCAACCCCGTTCCCGGCATGTGCCAGGTGTGTCCTCCATCGTCGCTCATCCGCACGGTGCCATTGGCAACCATGTAGACCCGTTCGGGTGCGGACGGTGCGTAGGCGATGGCGGAAACACTCGCTGCAAAGACCTGTTGCCACGTACTGCCGCCATCGAGGCTCTCGTAGAGCGCTTCCCAATTCCCGGCCAGCATCGTGCCGGGGGTGCCTGGCTTGAGGGCAACAGCGGCCATGGGTTCAGCCGGGGGCTGAACAAGCTGCCACGAGCTTGCACCATTTGTGGAACGATAAAGTCCCACGCCAGCGGCAATCGCATACACGGTAGTGCTGATCTGGGGATGGGCCACGACCGTGTCGACGTATCCACCGTATGGGCCGCCCGACGTCCACACGCCGATCGCCTGCTCCACGGTGAAGGCATTGGTGAGCGAAGCAACCCCACCGCCGGGATTGGCAACGGTCATCGTATAGGCACCTGCGTTCAGGCCCCACGGCACCGTCGCCGTTAGCGACGTGCTGCTCATCCAGCCCACGGCGGGCAGATCAAAGCCATCCAGGCTGACGGCGGGCGCCGTCAGCACCTCGGTGCCGCTCAGCACAGCCTGAAAGCCGGTGCCGGTCAGGGTCAGGGTCACGTCCAGGTTGTTGGGCGCTGCGTTGGGGCTGACCGTCATCAGGGTAGGGGTCACGACCTGCGTGACGGCACCTATTGGGTATATCTGGGCGAGAACTGCGTTCTGTTGTATCCCGCCAGTGAGGAGGAACAGGGCAAGGACGATACCCAGGGGCGCGATGCACAGGGCAAGGGAGATTTTCCGATCCACCGGTGGCTCCTTTCTTCGATTCGAGAGGCTGTAGCCTCTAACCTCCTTGTGCTACGAGAGATCGGCTTGAGCGGCGCGTGGCATCTGGATTCAGTTCTGGAGACGTGAACCTGTCTGTTACGGGAAAGCGGCTGCAACCCCAAAGAGAACACGCATTTGTGCACACCACGGTGTGCTCATTCACAATTCATGAACATTATAGCACGATCTGCCTCGAGGTGCAAAAAAGGCCAGTGCTGCCGGGTGCACTCGCTTGTTCCAGCAGCCACAAGATCTCCTACGTGCGTGGACATGGCCCATGCTAGGTAGACCATCCACACGATCAGTCCGATGTGCAGCACGTCGTTCTCCAAAAACCAGAGCCCGCGGTACCACAGCGCCTCGGTAATGCCCGCCAGCGAACATCTCACAGAGAACGATCACCGCCGAGTGTTTGTCCTGCTGTAGAACTCACGAACTGCACCCCTGAAAGAAAGGCCCGGGCAGGCCCATCTATCGAACGAACGGATCCCAGCCATCTCCTGGGACAGCGCACCGTTGCCCCGGTTCGGCGACGGGGTACCATCTCTCGATGACACGGTCAATCGCGGGCCCGCTTGCGCCACTATTCTGCATCACTCGGGGTAAATTGCGCCAAGTTGGTCTCAAAAGCGCCGCCGGCCCTGTGGGCCGGCGGCATCGCACGTCCTTACGGTGTGCAACATGGCGCGCCCGGCAGGACTCGAACCTGCAACCTGCTGATTCGAAGTCAGACGCTCTGTCCTTTGAGCTACGGGCGCGTGTTCTTGGAACGCAAGTGGATTATACCACAGGTTCGACGGAGGGCCAAATAGGGTGGGAATTGGGGATTGGTAGATTGGTAGATTGGGCCGCCCGTGTACCAATCTACCAATCTACCCTGCTAGACCGCGTCCGGCCGCTCCAGCCCAATCCGCTCCAGCAGCTCTCGCCATCCCTGCTTCCAGCGCAAACTGCGCAGGCGCCACGTGCCGATGAGGCCGTAGGGCATCAGGAGCACGAGCGCCACGTACACGGCGCCGAGTAAAAAGCCGGCGCTCTCGCCGAACCATTTGTCGAGGTAGAAGGTGAGCAGGCGCAGGATGCCCGCGCCGAGCAGCGCCCCACTCAGCGTCCCGATCCCGCCCACGAGCACCATCAGCAGCGCGTTCACGGTAAAGGTCAGGCTGGCGATGTTCGGGCTGACGATCGGCTGGTAGAGGGCGTGCAGCATG
>JAFGOG010000513.1 GCA_016926595.1 Anaerolineae bacterium | reverse complement strand
GTTCATCCAGCATCTGCCCGAGGGCTACCAGACCTCTCTCGCCGAGCGGGCCGGCACGCTGAGCCAGGGGCAGCGCCAGTTGCTGGCGATCGCCCGCGCCATCCTGGCCAACCCGCGCATTCTGATCCTGGACGAAGCGACCAGCAGCGTGGATACGCGCACCGAGGTCCACATCCAGGAGGCGCTGCTCAAGTTGATGCAAGGGCGCACCAGCTTTGTCATCGCCCACCGCTTGAGCACGATCCGCAACGCCGATCAGGTGCTGGTCATCGACGATGGGCGCATCATCGAGCGCGGCACCCACGATTCTCTCCTGGCCGAGAGAGGTTTCTACCACCGTCTCTACATGAGCCAGTTCGCGCGTGCCGGGCTGGCCGAGATCACTCTCTAGTCTCTGCCCTGCGCAGAAAGGAGCAAGCAATGGCTGAATCCACCGAACCGGAGATGATGCGCGTGCCAGCCATCGTGCAAGAACCAGAGGAGGAAAAAAGCGATGACCGGACAAGAGAACACCAGGCGAGCGATCGAGTTCGGCGGCCCGGCGTACCTGCCATGCACGGTTAGCGTGGACCTCGACTGGTTATGGGACAGGGACGAAGGCAAGCGCGAACGGGTGCGCCAACTGGCCGCATGTTTTCCCGACGACATGCTCGGCGGACTCAACGCGGCACGCAATAGCGTGGAACCGGTCTGCCGGGACGGCGTGACCCTCTGGTTGGACGAATGGCAGACCGGGTGGGAGGACAGCGGCTATGGCGCCAAGACGGAATCGTATCCCCTCGCCAGCAGCTACGAGGCGCTGGCCGGCTATACCTTCCCCAACCCTCACCTGACCGGCCGGTTTGACGCCGCCGACAAACGGCTAGAGCAGCGCGGCGACCGCTACGTGCGCTGCTCGGTCTGGTTCACTTTGTTCGAGCGGCTGTGGATGCTGCGCGGTTTTGAAGCTATGTTGATGGACCCCTACACGAACGAGCGGGCTTTCTGCCGGCTGCGCGACCGCATCGTCGAGTACAACCTGGCGACGATCGACCAGTGGCTCCGGCGCGGCGTAGACGGCGTGTTCTTTTCCGACGACTGGGGCTGCCAGCGGGGGCTGCTCATGCGGCCGGACGACTGGCGGCGCTTTTACAAGCCCTCCTACCGGCGGTTGTTCGAGCGCGTGCGTTCCGGCGGCGCGCACGTGTGGATGCACCTGTGCGGGGACATCAGCGCCATCCTGCCCGACCTGATCGAGATCGGCTTGAACGTGCTGAACCCGGTGCAGTCGCAGGCGATGGACGTGCGGCAGCTCTCGCGCGAGTTCGGCGGCCAGCTCTGCTTCAACGGCGGCGTGGATGTCCAGGGCACGCTGGTGCGCGGCACGCCGGACGACGTCAGGCGAGAGGTCCACGAGCTGGTAGCCTTGTTCGGCCGGTTCAACGGTGGTTACATCGGCGGCACGACCCATTCGGCCATGCCCGAGACGCCGTTGGACAATGTGATCGCCATGGTCGAGGCCTTTGTGGAATACATTTAGGGTCCCACGATCGTATTGTTGTTGCCCGTATCGGTCACCGACGTGGCCGAGCGGATGGAGACCCAGTTGTTGTTGCCTCGTATCGTCACCGGGCCGCACCTGCCCGACAGGGTGATGGTATTGCTGTTGCCAGTAATCACCACCGAATTGCCGTCACAGGTAAACGTCCGGGTCTGGTTATTCCCGCTCACCACAATCGGACTGCCACCGCCATCACCGTGGTCTCGGTCATCATCCTGGTCACGATCGTCGCCATCGTCGTGGTCGTCATCATCATCATCGTCATCGTCACCTGACGGTGGCCGGTGTGACGGTGGCGCCGGCTGGATGTGAGCGATCACGATAATACTGGCGATGGTCATCTCGCCGTCATCGTCCACACAGATGTAGAACAAGATCACGCTGTTGACTGCGAGCTCGCCCTCGATCGAGACAGCACCGTGAAGCGGGATGACCGCGCCGTTCTGCAGGACAACCCGGCCCGGGCTCACGCGAACCACGAGCGAGGTAAAGTGCATACACCCCCGGCCGGGCCTGGCACGGACCAGCTTGATCTCGGTCGCCAGCCACGCGCCACCGGGCTGGATCCGGCCCTCCACCTGGACGCGATCGCCCACTTTGATCTCGCCTTTGATCTCGGTGCGAGAGGTGACCGTGAGCGAGATGCCATCGACGACCCATGGTCCAGTACGATCTACCCGGCCAACAAATTCGAAGGATAGATCGTGGTCGTCGTCGGCTAGCTCGATCTCTTCGGCTAGCCATGTGCCGTCGGGCAAGATGCGCCCTTTTACCTCGACCAGGTCACCGATCTCGATCTCGTCCTTGATCTCGGTCCACATCCGCGTCTCGATGGGGACACCAGAGATTACCCAGGGATCGATGCGCTCGACAAGGCCCACAAACTCGAACTGGTGTTCCTCCCGGGCGAGCCGCCTGATCGAGCGCGCCAGCCAGATGCCACCTTCCTGGTCCACGAACACACCGCGCACGCGGGCGACATCACCCACCACCAGGTCGCCGTCGATGACCGTCTTGGCATCGACCGTGACCGAGATACCCGACACCACCCAATGGTCCCCGGCGGTCTCTTGCACCACGCCGACGAAATGAAACGGCTCGCCGCGCGCGTCGATCAGGGAAATCCTTTCCGCCTCAAGTGCCCCGCCCGCGGGGCCGTCGATCACGCCGTCCACGCGCACCCGATCCCCGACCACAATACCTTCATCGATGACGGTAGTCTCAGTGACGGCGATCGTCTGCCCGGCTACGGTCCACAAAGCGGCGCCGATCGCCTCTACCTCGCCGCTCAGCGTAAACCGATTTGCCGGCGCGCGACGAAGCAGCACGATCCGGTCGGCGACGCGCGTGCCGTCGGCCAGCAAGTGCCCGTCGACCGACACCCAATCCCCGACTTGAGGGTTGCCGACGATCACGGTGGCCTCGTCCGTCTCCAAGTTCTGCCCCGCGACCCGCCAGGTCGCGCCGGTGGCCTCCACCTCCCCCTCGCCATTGACGCGGAAAAAGGGGCTATCGGGTGGCATGCCGGCGTGGACCGTCGTCGCTTGCCCGGCGATCACCACCACGATGACGTCCAGGTGGCTCACTGCAACGGCGCCTTCGTCTACCACAAACCGCACCAGAGCCGGCGTCACGGACATATGAAAGAACGTGCCCCTGGCTTCGCCGCTCCCGGAGGGCGTGTGCACCTGGTAGCGCCCGGCTGCCCCGGCCGCAGGGGCAACGTCGTGGTCCGTCTCCCCGCCCCACTGCGTCAGCTCGACCAGGCGCGAGCCATCTCCGGGGTCCTGGCCCAGGGCATCGATCGAGAGCTCTGTATCTGGCCCCAGGTAAGCCGCGCTGCCATCGTAGAATCTGACGGCAACGGCCGACAGCGCGCCCGTGCGCACCCGCGCCCCGGCCGCGACCGTCTGCTGGCCAACCGCCGCCGACCAATTGCCGTCGACGCCCTGCACCTCCACCACCCCGCGTTGGCCATCCAGCATAGCCAGGTGGGCTGAGAGTGGGCTGACCGCCAGCGGCAAATAGACCGCGTGCGCCGCGTCCGGCAAGCGGACCTCCGCAGGCAGCGCAGTTGGCTGGGGCAGTGGAGACACGTTCTGAGCCACCCCTTGCGCTGCGGTGGGCTCGGGCAGTGGGGAAACGTCCCGGGTCAGGCCTTCCGTCGCGGTAGGCTCGGGCGAAGGGGCCGATTCGTGGTCGTCCTGCGAGACGACGGCCGGTGGCAAGCCGGGCGTGGTCTCGCTGTCGCGCAGCGACCGCCACGCCAACCCTCCCCCCAACAAAACCAGGACGACACAGGCAAACAGCAAGGCCAAGCCTCCCGAGAGTGCAGCGGCGGGCAACACCCACCTGGGCCAGGCGCGACGACTCGCCACCAGCCGCTCGACAAGCGATGGCAATCGCGTCCGCCTGGCGCGCGCCAGGCGCGCTGGGCTCTGGGCAGCCACCTCGATCAGCCGCCGTTCTCCCGCCGCCAGCATTTCGGGCGTAGGAGCGGGCAGCGACACCTGTTTGACCTCGCCACCCAGGCGCAGCAGATCGGCCAGCGTTTGCGCGTGCTCGGGGTAACGGGCCAGGCAGTCCTCGACGCTGGCCCCGGCTTCTATGGCCTCCAGGCAGTCATTCAAGATCTCGGCTAATAATGCACGATCGTTCTCCATCATCGTTCTCCTTTAACCGGTTCGAGCAACCCATTCCCGCAGACTTGACAGCGCGCGCAGTTGCAGCATCTTGACGGCAGGAATACTCTTGTCCATCACGTGCGCCACCTCTTGCAGGCTGAGATCGGCGACAAAACGGAGCAGCACCACCTGCTGCTGGTCGGCGGTCAGCCGGTCGATGGCCCGGCCTAGCTGTTCAGCTCTGAGATGCGCATCCAGCGTTTGCTCGGTCCCTGGCTCGACAGCAACCAGCTCGTCGTTCAAGGGCACAGCCGGCCGGCGCGCCTGCCGCCTAAAGTAGTCGACGGCCCGGTCGTGGGCAATCCGATACAGCCAAGCGACGATCGAGACGCCCCGCGACTCGAAGCGGGGCAGCCCTTCCAGGGCGCGCAAGAACACCTCGGAACACAGATCGTCGGCCACGGCGGGATCCCCAACCTGGCGAGCGAGGTAACCATAGATCCGGGGCGCATAGTCGCGGTACAATTGACCGATAGCGCGCTCGTCTCCTTGCCTGGCCCGGGCAAGGAGTGAGGTTACATGCGGGTCACTCAACGTTGCTGCCTCCTCCGCTGGCATCTGCTGCCGCCGATCGATGAGAACCGATTGTGCATCCATGCTATTCTAACACACTCCATTCGACTCGCAAACCCGGTGACAGCCAAAGCGCGGCCCGATCAGGTTGCCCCAAGATGTCAAATGCCAACACAAGCTGGGGGATCGTCTATTGACATGATACCGTCGCAGCGTGGCAAAAGGTAACGGCCACATGGGCAACGACAGATATTGCCCCGATGTGGAAAGGCAGATATAATCCTAAAAACAGTGTCTTGGGCTCATATCACGCGGGAGATCGATAATGGAGCTCAAACAGATGGCCATGCCAGGCACACAAGGGAGCTGAAATGGAAAAAGGGCGAAAACTGGGTCAAACCCTGGTCGAGTTTTTGGGCTTGAGACGCAACATGGTCGCCTTACTGGCCATGGTCATCCTGGTCGGCCTGGGCGAAAAGATGGCCGAGCGCTTTTTGCCGATCTATCTGGTGGCACTGGGCGGCGGCGCGTTTTCGATCGGCCTGCTGAATGGGATGGACAACCTGCTGAGTGCGCTCTATTCGTATCCTGGCGGCTATGCCAGCGACCGGTTGGGCTATAAACGGGCACTGATCCTGTTCAACCTGATCGCCATGGCTGGTTATCTGATCGTGATCCTGATCCCGACCTGGCCGGCGGTGATCGCCGGCTCGGTCTTTTTTCTCTCCTGGACGGCGATCTCGCTGCCGGCGACGATGGACATGGTCTCCCAGGTGCTGCCCAAGGACAAGCGTACCATGGGTGTGTCCATGCACTCGCTGGTGCGCCGTGTGCCGATGGCCCTGGGGCCGTTGCTGGGCGGGTGGATGATCGGGCTGTTCGGGGAAACCAGCGGCGTGCGCTGGGCCTTTGTGATCGCCCTGATCCTGGGCGCGCTGTCGCTGGTGATGCAGCAGCTGCTGATCGGCAGTGAAGGCACCAAGGGGCGACCGGCCGAGGGCAACCCGCTGCGTGTCCTGGCGCTGATCAGCCCCGCGCTGCGCAACCTGCTCGTCTCGGACATCCTGGTCCGCTTTTGCGAGCAGATCCCCTATGCCTTTGTCGTCATCTGGTGCGTCAAGGTAAACGGCATCACGCCGCTCCAATTCGGCATCCTGACCACGGTCGAGATGGTCACGGCGATGCTGATCTATATCCCGGTCGCTTACCTGGCCGACAAGAACACCAAAAAGCCGTTCGTCGTTGCTACGTTTGGGTTTTTCACCCTTTTCCCGTTGGTGCTCCTCTTTTCCCGCTCCTTTTGGGCGATGGTTCTCGCTTTCCTCGTGCGGGGCATGAAGGAATTTGGCGAGCCAACGCGCAAAGCACTGATCATGGACCTGGCGCCGGAGGGCAAAAAAGCGGGGACGTTCGGCGCGTATTACCTGGTGCGCGACGTGATCGTGTCCATAGCGGCGTTCGGCGGCGCGCTGCTGTGGGATGCCTCGACGGCCGCCGGCCTGTTCGATGCCCTTGGCCGCGGGCACAGCCTGCTGCCGGCCATCGAAGCGTTGACCTCACCGGCGACGAATTTCCTGGTCGCCTTTGGGTTCGGGCTGTTGGGCACGCTCTATTTTGCTCTATTTGGACACGGTCTGGGCTCCTTGGACAAGGCGCCCAGAGGTGAGTGAATGACAAATAACCATCATTTTGAGGGAACGCTGAAAGGAGCCAAACTATGAAATGGATCACACGCTCTCACGTCCACGTCGACCGGGTGGCCTGCCCCTGGCTGATCAGCCGGTTCGTGGACTCGGACGCCGAGTTCTTTTTCGTCCCGGCGAGCCAGGTGGCGCGGGCAGCCGAGGAATTGGGTGCGACCCCGTTCGACGTGCCAGACGTCGAACTGGGACACAAGGACGGCAAATGCTCGTTCGAGGCGATCGTGGAGCACTTTGGCCTGACCGACCGAGCGCTGTTGCGCCTGGCCCGCATCGTCCACGGCGCCGACGTCGAGCAAGACCGGGGGACCGATCCGCTGTCCGTGGGCCTGGAAGCGATCGCCGTGGGCTACAGCCTGCGCTTCCCGGACGATCACGAGAACCTGGAGTGGCAGTTCGACGTCTACGACGCGCTCTATGCCTGGTGCAGGCTCGCAGTGGCCGGAGAGAGATAGTCCGGATACTCTGGTGAGGATCTGGGGTCGCAGCACTTGACAATGGGCCAAAACCAGGTATAATTTAGTTAGACGAACTAAATTAAAAGCAGGCCCAACATGCCGGAATCGCTTACAACCGAAACGCATCTCATACAGTTGCTGCGCCGGCTGCGCCGGGTCGGGCCGGAACAACAGCCGCCCTTTGAGGACGTGGGCATCACCAGCGCGCAGTTGGCGCTGCTGGAACGGGCAGCGGCGCAGCCGGGATGCAGCCTGCAGGACATGGCCGACGGCCTGGGAGTAACCCCGCCCACGGTCAGCGTGGGTGTGCGCCGCCTGGAGGAGGTCGGCTTGCTGGAACGCCATCCCGACCCGGCCGACGGGCGGGCGTGGCAGTTTGTCTTGACGGCGGCGGGAGTCGCGCTGTGGGAGCGCGTGCAGCGCTATCGCGGCGAAAAGGCGCGCCGCTTGCTAGCCGGGCTGGCGCCGGAAGAACAGCAGACGCTGCTAACACTGTTGGAGCGTGCGCTCGACGCGGCGGAAAAGGAAGAACCCGCAGCGGGGACCTATAGAGATTGAGAAAATGTGAACGCGTTTGCTTGAACGCGTTTTCAATATCAGCCCGGAATTCATTCCCGGGCCATTCAAGAGGAGAATATCCATGCACATTGTTAACGCTTTGACGGCGGCCGATCCACCCAACCCCCACGGGGTCAGCGCTCGCGAGCTGCTCAGCGCCGAGCACGCCCTGGTGGTCATGGTCACTCTGCAGCCCGGTGAGGCCCTCAAGCTGCACATCACGCCGGTGGACGTGTTCTTTTACGTACTCGAAGGGGAAGGCGTTGTCGAGATCGGCGGCGAACGGCAGACGGTCATCCGCGACATGCTCATCGAAAGCCCGGCGCGCATCCCACACCGGCTGCTGAACGAGAGCCAGACCGTCTTCCGCTGCCTGGTGGTCAAGACGCCGCGCCCCACCGAGAGCACCCGCCTGCTGTAGGAGAAAGACACCCATGCCCAATCAAATGACGCTCAACCCGCTTATCTTGATCAAGTTCGTCTTGTGGATCGCCACCCTCGTGGTCGTCACCTTGCTCTTGCGCCAGCGCAAGGTCACCTCCAGAGTGCGTTTGGCCTTGCTCGTCGGCGGGACGCTGGTTTTCGGCTTTCTCTTTGGCGCGCTCATCCCCGGCGAGTTGAACCCGAACCCGGTCCTCTCGCTGCGCACGCTGCTGACCAGCGCCCTGGTGCGCCGCCAGATCGTGCTGCCCGTCACCGCCATGCTGGTCATCCTGCTGGCGGCGGTTTGGATCTCGAACAAGTCGATCTGCGGCTGGGGCTGCCAGCTGGGGCTGCTGCAGGACCTGCTGCACCGGGTCAAGCTGCCCAAATGGAAACCGCCCTTTTGGCTCGCCAACGGTGTACGCATCGTCGCCTTCCTGGGGTTGCTGGGCGGGCTGGTCGCCGCGGGGCTGGATTGGATCGGCCTCGTCGACCCGTTCCAGATCTTTTCCTTCAACCTGACCTGGGCGATAGCCCTCTTCTCCCTCGCCGTGCTGGCTGCCAGCCTGTTCGTATACCGGCCCTGGTGCCGTTTCCTCTGCCCGTTTGGACTGGTCGGATGGGCCGTGGAGCAAGTCAGCCTGATGCGCCCGCGGGTCAACCGGGAGGCGTGCAAGAAGTGCAGGCTGTGCGTCAAGGCGTGTCCCTCCGGGGCGATGGCCGATTTCTACGCCGGCAACCGGCTGCACGCCGACTGCTTTGCCTGCGGCGCTTGCATCGAGGCCTGCCCGCACCCAGATGCGCTGAACTGGCGGGCCAAAGGTTAGCCGGGCAGCCGCTCCTCCGGCGTTACTGCAAGTGAATAACATAGACTATATCCGGCGAGGCAACTGCCTCTCCGGGGTCATCTCGCCAAAACCAGATTGTGATCTGGGCCGGCCAGGCGGCAATCTGGATGATGTCGATCGGTGGTGTGGTAGGGCTGATGTCGTTGCCCCCCGGATAACCACAATTGTCCCCCCGGTGAAGAGACTGCGGATTGTGGTACGCCGCAGCCGGCGGGTCGAACTTGGCAATGTTGTGCGAATCGGGATAGGAGACAAACACGTAATTCAGGTTCCAGTCGCGCGCGTTGTAGGCCAACAGCGAGAAGACGGTCGCGTGATTCCACTCCAGGCAGGCGGCGCTGTAGGTCACCTCGGCCCATGCGTCGGCAGGAAACCAGCGTAACCGGTATGGGTGGCAGTAGAGGGGGTACTCTGGCCCCTGAGCCTGGGCTTTGGCCACGATGCTGGCATCCCATTGCAGGTAGAATTCGGGAACGGCCAACAAAAAGGGATTCAGGATCGACCGCGACTGCTCGGATGGCCCCTCGATGCTTTGCTCACCCCGGCCATAGTGGGCCAGGCCCAGGGTACCCCACCACGGCAGGCCGTCGACGATCTGGCCAAATACGGCATTCGCGGGGCGATAGGTTCCTACAACGAGTTCAGGATACCTGCCCACGACCTCGTTTCGCAACCGGACGATCTCGGCCCTGGATTGAAAATCCAGCTCGGCCAGGGGTTGCAGAGCAATCTCGATCTGATCGACCTTTGCCTGTTCGCTGATCGCCAGCGCATTGTGGTTCGGCCTGAACCGCGACAAAAGGACAATGATCAGCACCAGAGCCAGCAGCGCCAACCCGGTGATGGTCAGCCACACGCTGATGCAGCGTAGGGCGTACATCGCAGAAGGGCGATTAGCGGTCGTTTGGTTAGCGGGATCGGCCATAGCCATCCTCACATCGCTCCAGGTCTGTGACGATCATGGTAACACAGCCGGCCGGAAAGCGCAATACAAGATCGTACTTTTGACCGATCCAGAACCCCCGCAGAAAGCCGATGCGCAGAAAACGCATCTGGTGTATAATACAAGCATCACGTCAGGCAGGGTGGGTGCGAAAACGAGATCGACCCTGCCCAGGGGATATATGCTCTGTCACGTCGACATAGCAGACTCATTTGTTTGCTCTGAACTTGCTTGAGGCTGGGGAGGTATATGATGCCACAGGATCGTCAACCTGAAAAGAAGGGGCGCGCTTTCGATACCATGTCATCGTGGTTGATCGTCGCGCTGATCATCATCGTCGTACTACTGGTCGTCTCGAATGTACTCTTGCTCGCCGGGTTTGTGCTGCAAAACAGGGGCGTTCCGCTGGCGCAATGGTTCGCCAGATCCACTGCCACCCCGACCAATACCCCCGGCGTGGTGCCGACCGCCCCGGCTACGCCGACGCCAACGGCCGTACAACCCACGGCAGTGCAGCCAGAGCTGACGCCGACGGCTGTAGAGCCCACAGCGACGGCTGTAGAGCCCACGGCCACTGTGATGCCACCTACAGAAACGCCGGTGCCACCCACGGACACGCCGGTGCCACCCACGCAAACGCCAGTCCCACCCACGCAAACGCCAGTCCCACCCACGGCGACGCCGACGCCCCCCCCTACCTCGACGCCATTAGCCATCACCGACTGGAAAGGTGAGTACTGGCCCAACGTGAGCCTGCAGTACAACCCGACCCTCGTGCGCAACGATAAAGCGCCCGGCGGCGCGGCAGGGATTGATTTTGACTGGCAGCAAAGGAGTCCCGCCAGCGGCTTTCCGGCCGACGCCTTTAGCGTCCGCTGGACGCGCACGGTGGCCCTGGACGACGGGGCCTATCGCTTTCACGCCCTAGTGGACGATGGCGTGCGCCTGTGGATCAACGGTCGCCTGGCCATCGACGCCTGGGCCGATCACAACCTGAAAGAGTTTGCCAGCGACTGGATGTTGGCCAAGGGGAACTATACCCTCAAGGTCGAATACTATGAGCGGATCGGCAACGCCCGCATCCGGGTGTGGTGGGAAAAGATGAGCTCGCTGGCCTATCCCGATTGGCAAGGCGAGTATTGGCCCAATCGCGCCCTGAGCGACGGGATGGCGCTGCTGCGCAACGACCGCCATCCCGAGGGAGGCCCGGGCATCCAGTTCAATTGGGGCACGAGCGCACCGGCGCCCGGTTTTCCGGTGGATGACTTTAGTGTGCGCTGGACGCGCTCGCTGTCGTTTGACTCGGCGGCCTATCGTTTCTACGTGTTGGCCGACGACGGCGTGCGGCTGTGGATAGACGGGCAGATCCTGATCGACAAGTGGCAGGATCAGAGCGCCACCGAGTTCACGGCCGACCGAACCCTGGCTCAAGGCACACACACGATCAGGGTCGAGTATTACGATCACGCCGGCGATGCACAGATCGCGCTGTGGTGGGAAAAGACCTCCGCCGCGATCACCGACTGGAAAGGTGAGTACTGGACCAACCGCGACCTGGCTGGGGATCCGACCCTGATCCGCAATGACAAGAACGCCGATGGCACGCCGGGCCTCAACCTGAACTGGGGCACTAACGCGCCGGCGTCCGGGCTGCCGGCCGACAACTTTTCGGCGCGCTGGACGCGCCAGGTGACCTTTCCATCCGGGCGCTACCGTTTTTCGGCCTTTGCCGATGATGGCGTGCGCATCGCCGTGGACGGGCAGTGGATCATCGACCAATGGCACGATGCCACGGGGCAGACGTATACCGCCGAACTATCGTTGAGCGGCGCTCACCAGCTCAAGGTGGAGTATTTCGAGCGCGGCGTCACCGCCGCGATCCGCTTCTCGTGGCAGCGGATCGGGGACTAGGTACAGGTCCATAGGTGCGACGCACTTGATCAAAGTGCGTCGCACCTGACCGGCCCCGTTTTTTGACCGCGTGTCAAGTCAAAAGATAATGTTACCGAAGGGTGGTTGCTCTGTCAAAAGATAATGTTACCAAAGGCTAGTCGGCGGCTTGCCTC